>DJBY01000038.1 GCA_002430605.1 Opitutia bacterium UBA5964
GTTGCCACCGATCCCAAGGGCAGTTGCCACCGACCCTAAGGGCATCTGCAACCGACGCATGGCAACGACGGAGCGTTGCCCTCCAACATTTACATGCGCATAAAACATATAAAATGGCACCACAAGACTATGGGAGGGCCGAGCTCCACCCACAAAAAAAGCCAGCGCCACACTTGAGTGCGGCACTGGCTGGTTGAAAATATAAACGCGTGACAGGAAAGTCCTGGGATCGAAGGCTACTTTCCGCCTCTACTGTCCCGGTTCTTGCCACTCCGATTGTGCGCGGCCTTGTTCTGCGTGATCTTAGCACGGCGCTCTGGGTGCTTCCGATCGATCTTGGCAGCATCTGGCCCCATCTGACGAATACGGGCCTTACGCTGAAGATCATCACTCTGACGGTGCGCATGCGCTGCGGAACCCTCTTCGTCTTCGTAGCGACGCTCTTTACCGACGAGATCGAAACGCACGGGACAACCGCTGAGACGGAACTCGTGGATGATCGCCTTTTCCAGATAACGACGATAGCCGGGATCCAGACGCTCGATACGGTTACAGAAGAAGCGGATACGCATTGGTCGCGAACCCGTCTGCGTTGCGTAGAACACCTTGAAACGCTTGGTGCCGACCACCTTTGGCGAACGTGCTTCGAATAGCGATTCCATCAAGCTGTTGAGCTTGCCAGTCGGGATCTTGAGGTCGAGCGTGGCAGAGATTGCCGCGGCAGTCTCAAGCATTGACTCGATACTGAACCCCGTCTCAGCAGAAACGAACAGCACCGGCGGATCGGGCAGGAAGAACATCTCTTTGCGAAGCGACTTCTCATAGGACTCAAGGAAGTGCTTGAGTGAACGGAAACCTTCGATCGGCTCACGCTCCCATTGCTGAATAATCAAATCCCACTTGTTGACCACGATCACCAACGCGCGCCCCGCATCAAGTACGGCGCCAGCGAGGGCCTGATCTTGCTTAGTCACACCATCAACCGCATCAATAATCAGAAAGACCACATCAGACGCTTCCATCGCATGCTGGGTGCGCACGCTGGAGAAGAACTCCACCGGGCTATCGACCTTGGTCTTAGTGCGCAGGCCGGCAGTATCAGCCATACGGAATTTCAATATTTCGCCGTCCTTATGCTTGTAGTCTAAATCTAGTTCGACGGAATCGCGCGTGGTGCCTGGGACGTCACTGACGATCAGGCGCTTCGAATTCAGCAGGCGATTACCAATCGAGGACTTACCCACATTGGGACGTCCCATCAAAGAAATACGGATACGCTTTGGTTCGACTGGCGCATCGGCGTCGAACTCTGGCTTCTCGCCGAGCTTCAATTTGACCGCATCCAGAAGATCCGTGATGCCACGGCCATGCTCCGCGGAAACTGGCATCGCATCACCCAACCCGAGGCTGATAAACTCGTAGGCGTCGATCTCGCTGTCCTCTAAGTCTGCCTTATTGGCGACCAAGATCACTTCTTTGCCATAGCGGCGCAGTTTCTCGGCAACAATCTCATCGAGCGCGGTAATGCCTTGGCGAATGTCGACGATAAACAAAATGACCGATGAGGCCTGAATCGCAAAGCCCACTTGTTCTTCGGCAGCATCCGCGATCTTCTTCGGCGTCATTTTGAGCTCCATGCCCAGACCACCGGTATCGAGCAAAACAAAGTCGTCGTTCACTTCGGCGGAGATCAAGTCACGCGTGACACCGGGCATATCGTGCACAATGGACAAGCGACGCCCGCACAGCCTGTTAAACAAGCGGCTTTTTCCGACATTGGGACGGCCAACAATGGCAACGGTTCTGGATGGATCGATCATTTGAAAAAGGAGTTAGAATTCAGAAGTTAGAATTCAGAAAAGTGGAACTATAATAAAACAAGCTGAGCTGTCTATGCTTGAAGCAAGATAGCACAAAGGGCGCGACGAAGCGACGCGAAGCGGGGGAATGCCTTAGTAATGAAGAACTTACAAGAACTATTTACGAACCTTATCGACATAGCGCTCGATGCGATCAGTCGCCTCGATGATACGCTCGTAGCTAGTGGAGAAACTCGCACGGGCAAAACCTGCACCACTTGGCCCAAATGCCGTGCCTGGCACGATCGCAACTTGTTCTGCAGTCAACAAACCTTGGCAGAAATCCATCGAGCTCATCCCGGTCGATTGAATCGAGGGGAATGCGTAGAATGAGCCTTTCGGCAAGTGACAGGTGAGGCCCGCTTCGTTGAAGCGACGCACGATCAGATCACGACGACGATGGTATTGCGCCTTCATCTTCGCGACCGCAGGACCGCCGTTTTTCAATGCCTCAATCGCCGCTTCTTGAGAGAGAATCGGCGCACACAGCATACTGTATTGGTGCACCTTCATCATTGCCTCGATCAGCGGCGCGGGGCCACAGGCGTAACCAATCCGGAAACCGGTCATGGCAAATGCCTTAGAAAACCCATGCAGGAAAATGGTGCGCTCCTGCATGCCTGGCAGCGTCGCAATACTGGTATGCTCGCCCTCGAAGGTCAGCTCAGAGTAAATCTCGTCACTGATCACCAACAGATCCTTTTCAATCGCGAACTTGGCGATGCGTTCGAGCTTGGCATGCTCCATCACGCCGCCGGTCGGGTTGGTCGGGAAGTTGAGCATTAACACCTTACAACCAGGCTCCCAAGCCGCTTCGACCGCATCCGGATTGATTTCGAACTGATCTTCCGCAGAGGTGCCAATCGCAATCGGTTGCGCATGCGCCAGCAAAATGCTAGGACTATACGAAACATAGCAAGGCTCGTGATAGAGCACCTTGTCGCCCGGATTGAGTACTGCACGCAGTGCAATATCCAAGGCCTCGGACACGCCGACGGCGACGATGATCTCGTTGTCGGGATTGTAACTCAGCTCAAAATTATGCTCGACGTAAGTATTGATCTCACGGCGCAGGCGGATGAGGCCCAGATTGTCGGTGTAGCTGGTCTTACCTTTTTCGAGGGCAAAGATCGCGGCCTCGCGAATATGCCAGGGCGTGACGAAATCAGGTTCACCGATACCCAGCGAGATGGCCTGCGGCATCGCCGCGACGATCGCAAAGAAATCGCGAATACCAGAACGAGGCAGACCCACTACGTGATCCGCCACAAAGCGTTGGCTGTCGTCTCCCATTATGCACTCACAGCAGGTTTATCGCTGGCCTCACTTGGTGATAGAAGTAAATGTCCCTGCTCTTTATAAGCACGTAACATGAAGTGCGTGGCAGTGGACAACACGCCCTCAACGCTCGCGAGACGCTCCGACACAAAAGTCGCCACCTCACGCAAGTCAGCGCCTGTTGCGATCACCAGCAGATCATACGAGCCAGACATCAAATAGCAGGACTCCACTGAATCAAAACGACTGATGCGCGCCGCGAGGCGATCAAACCCGCCATCGCGCTCGGGACTGATCTTCACTTCGATGACCGCTCGCACGATCGATTCTTGGGCGCGCTCTGGGTTGAACACGGGGCGCCAACCGAGCAGGATATCTTCGGCCTCAAGGCGCTTCAATTCGGCGGTAATGTCGCTTTCGGACAGGCCGAGCACCTGCGCCATTTGGGCAGTGTTAAGGTGTTCACCTTCAAGAAGTAGTTGCAAGACAGAGCTCATAAGCGCGGCAGTAAAAGTGGTAAAATCCCAAAAGGCAAAATACAAAAAAGACTATTTTTCCGTCTTCTTGAGATGCGCCTGACGGCATCGCGTGCTTTTTCAACTCTATCTCACCTTGCCCAATCGCACACTAAATCCAGGCATGAACCGCTCTGACGTCTCATTTATACCATCCAGACGGCAAGCAAAACCAAAATCTAACGCTTTTAATATTAACGTAATTGTACCTGCAATTCGTCATCTGCTCTCAGCGCTGCCAGTAACAGGACTCCAGCTTTTACCTAAATTGATAGTAGGCTGGCCGCTGGGAGCAAAGAGGGCGACCGTTCGTTTCTTCTCTTTTCTTGATTAACTTCCATAGCTTTACTGCATCATCATAGAGTTCATCATGCAGCATAGTCATTAGGACGACCCGCCAGAAGTAAATGCCCCACTGGTAAATGTCCCACTCAGTTGCCACATCTTTGGAATCCTTCTCTAACTTTGTGAGGATTGGAAGTAATCGTGCTAGATCTTTTCTTATTTGTTCATCTCCTTGAAAATCACTCCTAGTCAATGTCATTACCGCATCGAAAGTTACATTGTGAGGATTTGGCAGCTTTGCAGACAGCGCCGGTGCTAGATTCGCGGTGACTTGAAAAATGTCCCCGATAGACTTTTCTGGGAATTGCTGAATTGCATTCTTGAGTCGCTCGAATTCAGACATCGTTGCCTTACGTGCCATCCGTGTGGCTATGTTTTTCAAAAGTCCCATATTATTGTTTCCATCGATTAGCGCTCGCGCGTTGTCGGCGGTAAACCAAGACGGCAAAAAGTAATAGTGTA
>DJBY01000032.1 GCA_002430605.1 Opitutia bacterium UBA5964
CTAAATTACTGAGCCTGTCCCTTTTTAAATCCCTTAAGATCCTGTCCCTTGTTCTAGCTTTGTTCTAGCTTGTGATTCAGGCACAAAAAAGCCCCGACCGCAGTCGGGGCTTTTGAAATTTCAATTTGAGTCGAACTAAGCGCGACGACGGCGAACCATCACTGCACCCAATGCACATAGACCAGCGAGTGCTGCAAATGTGGATGGCTCAGGGACAGCGACGGCGACAAGGTTAAAGGAAGGAACCCCTGCGGCGTTCGTTCCGGAAAACTCAACGCCGATTAGAACCGCATTCCCACTGAGCGTATTATACGGATCGCCTGTTGTTAAGTCAGCGACATCGATATCATTTGAATTAAAGTCCGAGCCGCTACCATTACCTCCTTTTAGAGTCCAATTAGCAGCAGTAGCATCAGCCGCGGCAATATCGTAATAAATCATGCCAGTCAAACCACTCGCAGCTTCTGTCCAACGAAATGCCAACTGGGCACCTGAAGCCGAAGCAAATGGGCCTGTTGAATTCCCGAAAAAGCCTGGGCCAAAAAGAATGTTATCATTCGAACCGGTTCCAAGAAGACTGAATGTAGCGCCATCCCAAGTGCCCACCTCAATATCATCAGATCCTGCTAAGGCTGCACCACCATCACCAGCAAGGTTGTTCGCAGTTCCTGCTTGGAAGTTAATAGTCGTTGCATTCGCGACTGAGAACAGTCCGACAAGTGCTAGTAAAGTAATTGTTTTTTTCATTTTTAAATTTGGGTTTCGTTATTTCGTATTGATCTAGTAAATTATAGAGGGCTTGATTCAGTCAGATTAAACGCAGCACCACCTGTTCTATTGATTAAAAACATTTGGCCTGGCTCAACAATTACAGTTGCCCCTTCATCGACTGATGGACTTGAAGAACTGCGCCAACCAGTGCCACCAATTAGACCAGCATTCTTGTAATAGTATGTGGTTAGACCACCAGCACTAGGAACGATGATAGTGTCAGCGTTACCAGAAGCACTACCACCATCAAGTCCAGCTTCGTTTACGGAGCCGAATAAAGCGTTAAGCGTAATATCTACAGGAATCGAAGCGCTCTTCCAATTGAAACCAATTTCTACAGGAGTCATGGCATCACCACCGAACACCGAGCCAGAAATGGTCAACTCAATATCAGCAGATTGCTTGCGCACCACAATGAGGCCTGTGCCAAATGGGATTGGAGTAGCAGACACATCCACAGAAGGGCTGGAAGAACTACGCCAACCAGTGCCACCGATTAGGCCGGCATCCTTGAAGTAGTAGGTATTGAAACCAGCGCCACTCTGAATCAAAATGCTATCGGCATTACCAGAAGAGCTGCCACCATCAATGCCGGCTTCATTGGCTGCACCAAATACATCAGCGATCGTGGTATAAGGATGAATACTAAAAGTCTCATTCCCAGCTAAAAA
Source organism: Opitutia bacterium UBA5964 (assembly GCA_002430605.1). Taxonomy (GTDB): domain Bacteria; phylum Verrucomicrobiota; class Verrucomicrobiia; order Opitutales; family Coraliomargaritaceae; genus Lentimonas. The sequence continues at coordinate 1,443 of DJBY01000032.1, forward strand.
AGAAGTTAAATCATCAGCAGTTGTTAGATCTGTTGCCGTGTTGGAGATAATTGACGAACTTACGCCTTCGTTTGTTCCGGATGTAATCAGGACGTAAGAACCAGCGTAAGCGTCTACACCCCATGTAGAAGTCGCAGAAATAATCGTGTTCGCGGCTGTTCCAGTAATTGCACCTGCGGTATCTGAAGGCTGGTGAAGTGGCACGCCCATATAAGTGAAGGCTTCAGAACCAAAGCCGCCGGTGCCATTGACAGTAACCGTCACATACCCAACTGGGTCCGTGGTTGCCGTTTGAGCAAGGAGCGAGCTAGCGGAGAGCAGCGCAGCTCCAGACAGCAGCGCGATAAGTTTGTGTGAGGTATTCATCATATTTATTTTTTGTGGGTAGATTGTTGAATGGTTATTTAACGATGCTGAACTAACTAATATGAATAAGGGTTAGGTTGTTAGACTGTTATTTAACTTTTTATTGGTAACTTAAAACCGTAGGGGTGGCACTCACCTAAAATATCGGCGAGCAACATATGAATGCATGCTTAAAACCGAATTGCAAGTTTATTGAAACGTTTTTTCAAGAATTTAACTGCACATTTATACACTGCCCACTTTTATTTGCCGATCGAATCGAGAATCGACGGCACTGGTGTGGCATTCGGACCAGGAAAGACCGACTGACTGGAGGCGGCGCCGTAAGTCTGCGGCTGCAAGCCAAATCCAGAGAAGCCAATGCCGGCGGATGACGAGGCTCCTGCCGTCGGGGCGATCCCCAGAGCCCCAGCGGGTCCCGCAGCCCCATCGTTCAGATCCGCAGGCCGGGCAAAGACACTCCAGGTAAGCCCCGTATTTACTGTAATTGCGTTTATGCGCACCACATGCATGAACTTGCCATCCACCGTCATGGTGCTCTCGACCGGAATCGCTAAGCCCTCCAGCATCTCAGTGTGCGCGTGCGTCGTCACTTCAAGCTCGCCCGTCACTGCATTGGTGGTGATCAGCTGCCGCTCCACATACGTATCAGCATCGAGCGCATAAATAATCTGCTGCTCATTCGGCAAGATGACGCGTAAATCATAGCAGTCAATCCCGTCGACCTGGCGCTTGCCAAGCAGCTCGATCCGCTTGCCCAGCATAGTCGGATAGAGTAAATGCCCGCCGGTGGTGGCATCGCGAATGAAGTTGCGCGCTTCGGCCGGCGGCATCGCAACCGCGCCGTTGAGATCCGCAGAACTGAGCTGCCAGGCATCGGTGCCGTCGTAAGCCATGACCAGTCGGCCATCGCGCTTGCCCATTAAGACAATTTTGCAGTAATCCGGCTTCTTCTTATAGGCGACAAAGTTCAACTCGCCGTCCCGCACGCGCAAAGAGCCGTCAAAGCGGATGCTCTCGATTCCCGCCCAATGCGCCCTCCCACCGAACGACTGCTCATAATACTTGCGCAGGATCTTAGCGAGCTCCGGATCAATGCCACTTAGGTCCATCGGTTCGAGCCGCGCAATCGCGTCGCTATAGTTAAACTCGGCCTCCGCGGCAGCCGGCGAGGACGCGACGGCAGACAGCATGCAGATCAAAATGAAAACGAGACGGACAAATGGGCAGGACGGGGACATGCTGATAGGTGATAATCAAAAAAAGAGGTTGAATCGAGCCATAAAGATAAAGCGTAGCTAAAATACTCCCCGATCTGACGATCGAGGCCACTTAGGGCAGATCACTGGGGCATTTTAAACATCCAGGTCATCACCCCGGGGTTTACCTTGACCGTATCGAGTACGAGAGTGGAGACCCAGACGCCATTTTCTGAACTCACGACTTTGCGCGCGAGGGGGATGCCGGACTCGCGAAAATAATCCTGATACAGGGACACATGCACTTTGCCAGTGCGTCGATCGGTCGTGATGACTTTACTTTCATGGTAGCTGCGAATATCGATAAAATAATCGAGCTGATAGCCGGTATCGAGCGTCACTCGGAGTTGATGGCAAATCGTGCCATCGACGGGCACGGTATCGAGATACTCAACCTGCTTACCGAGTGCATACGGATAGAGTAACTGATTTCCAAAATGAGCACCGTGTATGAAACGGCGCGCCTGCGCAGGCTCCATCTCGATAGGATCAATGGGGCCTAGCTGTTGCCAAGCCACATTGCCATCATAGCCCATCTGCATCGTACGCCGGTGCCCATGGATCGTCATTTTGAGATAATGCGGCTTTTTTGTGCTGGCACTGAAATCGTATGCGCCGCCGTCGAGTGTCAACTGCCCAGAAACTCGCAGACTGACGACCTGCTCCCAATTCTTAGGACCACCCATACCTTCATTATAGAAGCGATTCAAAATCATGCCCAAGCGATCCCCGCCCATATCTGGCATGGCGGTCTGCCGCAAGCGCAGCGCCGCCTCATCGACCGCCGCATCTGGCGCATCCGCGGCCGCCCCTGCACCCATGCTCAAAAGCAAAAGACCGAGACTCAAGGTCCCATGCCAAAATGTGCGTAACAGCGGCTGACTCATAAGCGCAGACTGTCTGCCGATCGATTCGGCGATGCAAGTAGTAAGTGGGCGGTGGGGATGCTGTTCGACGCCCGGACATCGAGACGATGTCCCTCCACACAGAATACGTGGCGAATACAATGGAGGGGCACCGTCCTCGGTGGCCACGACTCCCCCAACGTAAACTAAAGCATCGACTCGCTGCTTAGAACATTACACATCTGTAGCCAAAGAATTTACTATGCCTCAGTTTGACTACAAAGCCCGCCAGCCAGACGGTAAAACCGTGACCGGACGCATCGAATCTGCTGACCGCCGCCAAGCCGCGCAGCGCTTGCAAGAACAGCAACTGAGCCCGGTCACGCTGAAAGAGGTGAGCAGCGCCAAGCGCTCGGTATTGAGCCAACTGCGCGACAAAACAAAATCGATAAAGCCGTCGAAGCCTCGCAGCGACGACGGCGACGTACAACCACAGAGCACTGGCACGCCCAGTCGCGAAAAAATCGGTCTGGCGCTACTCACGCGGTTGCTGGAGCTGCACTCGTCCGGCCTGCCGATGGGCGACGCGGTCCGTATTCTGAGCCAGCGCCTGAGCGACCCGGAGCAAAAGCAACTGGCCAGCTCGATCTGGCGCGACCTAAGTGAAGGTGCCACACTGGCTGGCGCACTGGGCCGACAACCCAAATATTTCTCTGGCTCCATCACCTATGTGATCGAAGCGGGCGAAGCGACCGGCAACCTCAGCCCGATTCTGCGCAAAGTCATCGACTTCCTCGAAGAAAAGCAGGCGATTCGGCAAAAGATGATCACCAGCATGGCCTACCCGGGCTTCATTTGCTCGGTGGCGTTTGTCGTGGTGATTATCTTCCTGACCGTGCTACTGCCACAAATCGAAAGCATGCTCGACAAGCTGGGCGGCGAAATGACTTGGAGCGCGCAACTGCTGATGGATGGCTCAGCCTTTTTAATCCAATTTGGGCCGTTTCTGCTGATCGCTCTGGTTCTCGGCATTGTGGCGCTCGGCCAATGGCGCAAGACTCCGGACGGACGGCGGAAGTCCGACAAGTGGTTCTTAAAATTACCGCTACTGGGCAAGATATTCTACTACTCCGACCTGTTCCAATCCGGCAATCTGGTCAGCACACTGCTCGAGAGCGGCATCAACACCACCGAGGTGCTACGCCTGACGGAGCGCACGATTAAAAATACCGACCTGCGCGATCGCTTCCACACCGCGCGCGGCCAGGTCAACGAGGGGCTCTCGATCGCCCAAGCGTTTAAGCGTAACAATTTCATGCCCGATCTGGCGATCGACATCCTGACCGTCGGCGAAAACACCGGCAACCTCGGCCACAGTATGACCGAGGTGACCAAAGGCTTTCGCAATGAGCTCACCAAGCGGCTCGGACTGCTGACCAACCTAGTGGCGTCCGGCGCACTGATTTGCGCGTTTTTAATGGTCGCGCTGATCGCGATCGGCATCGTCACCAGCGTGTTTCAGGTGAGTCAGACCTTGTCGGTGTAGGCG
>DJBY01000083.1 GCA_002430605.1 Opitutia bacterium UBA5964
AAAATGGGGTGGCTAACGGGATTCGAACCCGCGACCCCCGGCACCACAAGCCGGTGCTCTAACCAACTGAGCTATAGCCACCATCTGGAGAAATATACAAATCGCACATCCCTAAAGAAGAGCCGATATGCTCTTCCTGATCGTCCACTTGTCAATAGTCCTTTGGAGGAATTTTATCTTTTTTTCAGTGAACTGAAAAACTGCTCTGCAGGGTCTGAAGAACCACCTTGATTCCTGCCAACAGAGTCCGAGGTTATCAAGAAATCCAAGCTCTATCACGGATTGCCCAACCCTGTACTCACTTTGCCAATACTCATAATTAAATCCTTGCGAGCGCTTACGTGCACTTGCCAGCAATCCGAAGAATACTCATAAAGTCTCAAGCTGCTCAAACAAAGGAGCTGAACCAGGAATATTTTATATGAAAACGGTACTCTTCGACTTAGACGGCACACTGATTGACCATTTTACCACAATTCATCGTTGCGTCGTATTTACACAACAGCAGCTCGACTTGCCAGAGTCAGATTATAACACCGTGCGAGCGACTGTCGGTGGCTCTGCGCCAGTGACACTTGGGAAATTGCTGGGTGAAGCATATGTCGATACCGCGCTACCGATATTCCAAAATCACTTCGAGCAAATCATGTTTGAAGACCTGATCGCACTCCCAGGATCCAATTGGATACTGAACGAACTGAAGCAACGCGGCTACCAGCTCGCAGTTTTCACCAATAAAGATGGCAATCAATCGCGCACAATTTTAGACTCTCTAGGACAGGCACAATACCTAGATGCGGTTATCGGCACCGGAGACACCCCTTACCGCAAGCCCGATCCAGAGTTCACTGCCCATGCACTCGGATGCTTAACAGCGTCCTCCAAAGATACCATTCTCATCGGCGACTCGCCCTTTGACTTCGCCGCCGCAGAAGCGGGCCAGCTCAAAACTTACCTCGTCGCGACAGGCAGTCATAGCAAAACTGAATTGGCTGCGGCAACACAAGCAGCCGGCATCTACGCTGACCTCTACGAGCTGGGAGCCGCACTTTTCGATCTCACACCCGAAACCACGAAAATCTAGATGCCACGCACTCCGACACTCCCACTACCAAAAGCGATCCTTTGGGATATGGACGGCACCTTGATCGACCAAACAGCTGCGATCATTCGCGCTTACGGCGACGTCATCGAATCAATGGGCGGCGGCATCCCCGACCCCGAGGTGATACGTCGTAGCCTCGGTGGGCCGATGGCATCAACCATGGCGCTGTTTATTGATGACGCAGGCTTAGACGAAGCCTCCAAGCGCTTCCGGCTACGCTTCCCAGAAATCATGTTCGATGGATTGATTATCTTACCCGGCGGACTGGAGCTGATCGAAAGCGCCAATAAAGCACACATCGCGCAAGTCATCTTCACCAATAAGCACGGTGACACTGCTCGCAAAGTCAGCAAATATGCCGGCTTCTCCAAATATATACCCATTTGCATCGGCAACACAGACACGGATTGGCACAAGCCACAGGTAAAACTGACGCGCTATGTATTGGATCAAATCCAAGCATCCGCTGAAGGTGCTTGCATGATCGGCGACTCACCAACTGATATCGAAACCGCACATAATGCTGGGCTCCCCTGCTACGGCATCGCCACCGGCGCACATAGTACCGACGAGATGTTAGCATCTGGAGCTGAAGCAGCCTTCAACAGTCTCGTCGAACTCAAAGCAGCCTTCGGTTTGTAGCGCAAGTCGAGTTAGCTCAATCGATACGGGGAGCCGTCTCGATTTTTTCTTTAATAGAGGCGATTGAGTTCGCCTTTAGATAACCGCGAAACGCCATCGTCGGCATTACCAGTGAGCGTCGCCCAAGGATTGATCCAGGATTCAATACTGAGTTGCACCCCACCTCCGCCGCATCACCGACGAGTGCACCGAGTTTACGCAGGCCAGAACCACAGCGCGAACCATCCGGCAACTGCACTAGTACTTCGGATTGATCTAAACGTAGGTTCGAGCAGGTCACTCCAGCGGCCAAGTGCACTTTATTACCGAGCACACTGTCGCCGACATAACTAAAATGAGGCACCTGTACGCCATCCAGTAGCAGGCAGTTTTTAAATTCACAAGAGTTACCCAGCACGCAATTCGCACCAGCAATCACGTAGCCACGAATATAAACGCCCGGTCGCAACTCACAGCCTGCGCCGATATAAGCAGGGCCAGTGATCGAACCAAATGACGGCAACTTAACTGATGGATGAATGAAAACCTGCCCTTCCACATGTAGCCCAGCGGGGATCTCAACCGTAAGCGATTCAAACTGGAACGCTTTCAGTGCCTGAGCAATCAGCGGCACCCACTGCCACGGAGCGAGCTCGGCAGAAAAGACTCGATCAAATGGCAACGACTCGGGGAAATCAAAAAGGTCACGTGCTTTAAGCATTAAGAAATTTGAACCATTCACAGGCTTCTGAGCGAACTTAAAAAATGCTTACAATTCAGGTTTGTTTTCAGAAACAAAGAGAGTAGGTTATCCAGATTATCCATTTAGAACCAAAACCTAGTGCACGACGTTAAAGAAAAACCACGAATGGTCGAACGGGCCATGCTCATCGGCATCACCCTTCCCGGTCGGGACGACGCAACTACACGCAGCCTCCTCGATGAGCTGCGTGAACTCGTCACCACCCTCGGCATCGGCATACAGCACGAAGTGCAACTCTCGATCCGTAAACCACAGGCAAAATTCCTGCTTGGTACAGGCAAGGCCGAAGAGATGATCGAAGAAGCGAAAGCGCATAATTGCGACGTCATCGTGTTAGATAATGAGCTCACTCCTGCACAGCAGCGGAACTGGGAGCAAGCGGCGGATGACAAGATCTTGGTCATCGATCGCCAAGAGGTGATTCTCGATATTTTTGGCAAACGTGCGCAAACCAAAGAGGCAGTGTTGCAAGTGGAATTGGCGCGTCTCGAATACAATTTACCACGCTTGAAAAGCGCATGGACGCACCTAAGCCGTCAACGTGGCGGTGGTTCGATGCAACGAGATGCCGGCGAGACGCAGCAAGAGCTGGACCAACGCATGGTGCGCACGCAAATCACACGCGTGAAGCGCGAGCTCGAAAGCGTGATTCAGCACCGCCATGTGCAGCGCAAAAAGCGCATGACCGTGCCCGTGCCAACCTGCGCAATCGTCGGCTACACCAATGCCGGGAAATCTTCGTTGCTCAACCAGCTAACAAATTCGGACATTCTCGTGGAGGACAAGCTGTTCGCGACGCTCGACCCCACCTCGCGCCGTTGCCCGCTACCAAGTGGACAGCCTCTAATTATAACCGACACCGTTGGCTTTGTGCGCAACCTTCCACACCGCTTAGTCAATGCCTTTAAAGCGACCCTAGAGGAAGCAGTCGTCTCCAACTTTCTGATCCATGTGCTGGATGTTAACAGCCCCGAAATCGAAGCCCATGCGGAAACCACCCTTTCGGTACTCCATGGACTCGGGGCCGATGAAAAGAAAATTATCACAGTCTTCAACAAAATCGACGATCTTTGGAGTGAGGATATACGCCTCACCCTGTCTTTTAGATATCCGGAAGCACTCTTTGTCAGCGCACATACGGGCGAAGGCATCCCTGAATTGCTAGAGTGTATCGAAGCCATTGTCGAAAGCGACTTTGCGCAACTGCGCTTACTCATACCGCATGACCGCTATGATCTGGTCGCTCGCCTACACCGCGAAGGTGGCGTACGTAAAGAAGAGGCGCGAGATGACGGCACTTACATCGTCGGTTCTGTCCCCGAGCGAATGTTATCAGCACTGCACCCTTTCCTACTCAGCAGCGACGAGCCCTAAAGAGGCAATTGCGATTCAAGAGCTTGCAGCTGCAGGCACCAGCGCATTGACATTGTGTGCGAGGATTTCGTCTGCCAAATCATGATAGTCTTGGCCCACTCCATCGTTCGCTTCCCTGCTTTCGATCAAACAGACGGGAAGGCCGAGGGTAACTGCACGGCGAACAATTGTCGCATCACGAATGGTGGTATTGTAGATTTTCGCTTCATTCGACACCAGACGCTGCTTCTTGAACTGATTCATGCGAAGCTGCATGCGCATCTTCGGCACACCAATATCGACATTTGCTTTAATGGAATTGAAGACCACGCCAGCGACACGAGCAAAGTTACCAATCTCAGGCGTACGAAAACCAGCGGAACGACGATAAAAGAGAAGCACCTTCTCAATCATCAAAGTAAACCCGATCAGTGAGAGTGCATCTGGATTGGCTGGAACATAAAGCTCATCAGCACTAAAAATTGCGAGCTGCGATGCATTCAGAATATTCGGCGGGCAATCAAAGACGATAAAATCATAATCCTTCTCAACCTCACGTATTTGCTCGTTGAAGATCAGATAATGTGGATTCTGTGGATTGATGGCAAACTCGTTCTCGATATCGATGAGATTGAACGTCGTCGGGAGCAGATCCAGACCGGGCAACTGTACATTGCCTTGATTGTCGCGAATGACATCTTTAACGATTAGGTCTTTAATACGATCTTCGCCGGGTTCCAGAATGGAATAAACGGAGCCACGCTTCTCCATGTTAAGGCGATTCCAGCGCTCAATGCGCAGCAACCAAATGCTGGAGTTCGACTGTGTGTCTAAATCACAAAGCAAGACACGCTTACCTTTTTGTACGAGACAGGCTGCAACATTGACGATCAGGGATGTCTTACCGACGCCTCCCTTGTAATTTATAAATGCTAGCTTTCTGGCCATACTGTCTCTCTGTTAAGAATTGAATACTTTAGCCTAAAACTGCGATTCAAAGTCATCAATCGTAGGCAAATCTTCCGAGAAACCAACAGAGAAATCGCCGAATTCTTGGACATCACCTGTGCCAATTGGCAGTGCTGGGGCATCTTGATTCTCCAGGATTCTTTCTGAAAGTGCACGATCGATATAGATTTCTGCCCAATAGCCATTCTCGACTTCGTAATCGTCTGGGATGAATCCATACTTATCGAGAATTTCGAGAATGAGAGAGGAATCTGGAGTCGCACTAAAGCCAGTCAGCATGCCGCGCTGTTCGTGTGAGTTCACTACCTCATCGACGATGAACGGAGGGACAACACCGTCGTAAGATGGATGTACTTTGTGCTGGCCAGCCCAAAGCTGCCAACGGTCACGGTCCACAGAACGTTCAGTGCGTGAGAGTGCTTCGAAATAATAAACCTTACGACGAGTCAGACGACGCACGAGCGCACAGGCCTTCACATCGCCATGTTCGATCTCCAACCAATCGCCGCGGCGCGGTTGTTCAACTGGATCACGAGTCTGTGAAATATCCTCAGGAGCTTCGATGAAATCCTGACCGCCAGTGAAGCAATACTTTACTTCGGTTTCGCCGTGACGGAAGATATCGAGTTGGCCCTTGCGGATGAGTTCTTCTTGAAACTTCTCTGCATCCTTGCGAGACGATGCCCACATAAACTTAGTGATTGAGGTAGTAACTTTGAATTTACGTTGCATGACTATGTTGGTTATTAGTTCGGTTGCTTGTTTAAGAAAATCAATAAGTAGGGTTAGACACGTTGCTTAGGCCTCGAAGGAGCTTTGATACGTGAGGATGGTTCCGAAGCTGCTGTAACTTTAGATAAGGCAGGATCCGACTAGACTTACGAGGCGCCTGGGGCCATCTAGGCCTAGTTGCGACCAAGGCCTCACTCGCGACAACTGCAAAGGCTTCTGCGTTACCCTGAGGTGCAGCAGTTAATAGGCAACTCGACTTCGCTGATGTCGATGAATAATCGACCGAGCTCAGCACCGACGCCTTACTTATTGGCGAAGACTTCTCCACTGGAGAAATTGAAGTAAGAGGCGTAGCTTTTTCAGGCATGATACATAGAACTTAAAGCTCGATACCTAAGAGGATTGGTCACCCTGCTTTATTGGGGGCGAACCAATCCTCAGTAAAGCGGTAAAAGTAAAAAAATCCTTTTATCCATTTCTTAATATCTCGTCCTAGCGTAAAAGATGTGAATCATACTCAATGACTAAGACCTCTCTCCAATTAAGAAGTTTGGCGGAAAGCGTATACCCATCATTGATTCAGTATAGCAGTAAAAGGAATCCATAATACACCTCTGCGTCGCACTCTTGAGATAATTGATTAGAATAAAATCATGAACGTATCCAGACACACCACCACACACAACAACTCTCTGATTGTCATTCTCTGGGGGCTGATCTTCGCAAAATGCTTTACACTGGAATACTTCGTCCAAGTTCATGCGGTGCCGATTAATTCAGCGCTCTACATATGGACCCTCACACTCACCATGGCAGCAGTTGCTACATTCGTATTTTTACGAATAAAGGCCCAAGGAAGTCGTTTTCAAGAAAGCCTCCAGCGCAATCTAGTCATCTGGGGCACATCTGGAATCGCAATGCTCATCGCCCTTGTAGTGGTATTCACATCACAAAGTATCAACCCCTATATCATTCCATCGCTACTGGCAGTCTTTCTTAGCGCTAGCTACCTGGTTCAAGGTCGGTTAAATAGCAATCTAAGCGACACACTCAGCGGCAGCGGCTGGTTGATCGGGGCTGGAATCCTCTTTGTGCAGAGTGCAGTTGAGAGCCTAATTCTGTTCGCTTTTTTGATCCTCGGACTGTCAGTCCTGCCAGTTGTGGTTCAAATGATCCGCCCGAAGCAAACTCGCCAACAGGCAGGTTGCCATTAATCGATGCCGCTGATTGCGCGCGCAAAGACGTAATTCACCTTCCACCAGAAAAGTAGCTGGACGCTCGTGGCTGCTTGGTCAAGGTTCAGCAATATGTCTACCGATCTCGATGCCGTCTATGAGGAACTCAAGCGCTTACAGCTTGAAGGAACGGATCGTGTCTTCATCGAAGACAGCACCATGGCATTACTGACTCCGATCGCGACTCCGTTGGCACCGACAGCGACTCCCGTGGTAGCCATCGACCTGCAATCGGCAGTCAACTCTGGGCAACAGCCGAATGCTGCCGCGCCCAATTTGACGCCACGTACAAAGGCCGCAGCGACAAGCAGTCCACTCCCCGACGCCCCGACCATCGAACTGCCCTCGGCTGATGCAGCGACTCAAATGCAATGGCTCAAAGAACTGGTGGAGAACTCGCCGGTATGTAAGGAGCGCCTGAGAAAGGACGAAAAAGTCGTCTTCGGCGAAGGTGCGCTCACTGCCGATATATTTTATTGTGGCGAAGCCCCCAGCGAGGAAGAAGCAGCCGTGGGCAGTCCCTTCCAAGGAAAGTCTGGGGAGCTCTTAAGCAAAATATTAAGCGCTATGGGTCTCTCGCGCGAGACGGTTTACATGACCAATATCCTAAAGTGGCGACCAGAGCACGACAAGCCGTACGGCAACCGCCCACCCACTCAGGAGGAAATGGAATTTTGCCTCCCCTACTTGAAGGCTCAACTCGAAATCGTGCAGCCGAAAGTCATCATTGGGCTTGGCAATGCGACTGTGCCGGGCCTATTGGGAGCAGATCCACACCGTAAGATGGCCGCCATTCGTGGCACATGGCAGACCTTCGAAAAAATACCGCTCGTCTTCACTTTTCAGCCCTCTTACCTGCTCTTCAATGATACTTTGAAAACTAAGCGCATGGCATGGGAAGATATGCTGAAAGCCATGGACAAAGTCGGCATGCCGATCAGCGAAAAGCAGCAAAGCTTCTTCCTGCCGAAGTAACCGCAGGACCAACGACCCATCGACAAAAAAAGCCGCAGTCACCTGCGGCCTTTTTGTAATTAGAAGCTTGTTGCGATTATGAGCCGGCGGCACCGGACACGTGCTGAACTTGCTCGAAACTCAAGCGATCATCCTGCACAACGACCTGAATGACCTCACCAGCTTTGATTTCTCCTCCGAGAATGGCTTCAGCCAGAGAATCTTCGAGATGACGCTCAATCGCACGACGCAGTGGACGCGCACCATATTTCACGTCGTATCCCTTTTCGATCAGGAATGACTTTGCTGCTTCCGAGAAATCAAACACCAAGCCTTGATCCTTCAAACGATTCGACACGTTACGCAATTCGAGCTCGACGATTGCCTTCATGTCCTCACGCCCAAGTGACTTAAAAATCACCAACTCATTCAAGCGATTCAAAAACTCTGGTTTAAAGACGCGCTTAGTCTCATCGAGGATCTTCTCACGAATCTTCTCGTATTCATTCTCGGCATTATCCTCGATGCCGAAGCCCATCGACGTATTACGTTGAAGAATTTCAGCTCCCACATTCGAAGTCATAATCAAAATGGTATTACGGAAATCGATCTTACGTCCGAGACTATCAGTGAGGCGGCCTTCTTCGAGCACCTGCAAGAGCAACTGCACCACGTCTGGATGGGCTTTCTCGATTTCGTCAAACAACACTACCGAATATGGCTTACGACGAACTGCTTCAGTCAACTGACCGCCCTCTTCGTAACCAACATAGCCCGGGGGCGAACCCACTAAACGTGAGACTGCAAACTTTTCCATATATTCAGACATATCAATCTGAATGATGGCTTCTTGATTACCAAACATCTCTTCCGCCAAAACTTTTGCCAGTAAGGTTTTGCCGACACCAGTGGGCCCAAGAAACATAAACGAACCAATCGGACGGCGTGGGTCTTTTAAGTCAGCACGTGAACGACGAAGCGCCTTGGAGACGACTTCGGTCGCCATATCCTGACCAATGACCTCAGTCTGTAAATGACTTTCGAGCTTGAGCAACTTTTTGCTTTCTTTTTGCTCCATGCGTGACAGCGGTATACCCGTCCAAGCAGCGACCACTTCGAGCATGTCCTCTTCGTCCACCACGATTTTGGTCTCTTCGCGGGTCTTCTTCCACTCTTCAATCATGTCGACCTGTTTTTGACGTAGTTGCTTCTCTTTGTCGCGAAATTTAGCGGCTTCCTCGAAGTGCTGCCCACTAATCGCATCTTCCTTTTTCGCGCAGACATCTTCAATCGTGGCATTCATCTCCTCGATCTCAGGGGGACGCTTCAGCGACTCGATACGTGCTCGCGCACCTGCTTCGTCCAAAATATCGATTGCTTTATCAGGCAAGAAACGAGCAGTAATATAACGTTCAGATAGTTTAGTTGCTACCTCCAGCGCACCGTCGGTGAACTTCACTTTATGGTGATCCTCATATTTACTACGGATACCCTTTAAGATCAGAATCGTATCTTCGACCGAAGGTGCGTCGACCTTGACCGACTGAAAGCGGCGATCCAAGGCACTGTCCTTTTCAATGTATTTACGGTATTCCGCAAGAGTGGTAGCACCGATACACTGCAACTCACCGCGGCTCAGTGCCGGCTTAAAGATATTCGAGGCGTCCATTGCGCCTTCGGCAGCACCTGCACCAACAATGGTATGCAGCTCATCAATGAAGATAATCACATTCTTCGCGCGGCGAATCTCATCCATCACTGCTTTGATACGCTCTTCAAACTGACCACGATACTTCGTGCCAGCGACCATGAGTGCCAAATCCAGTGTGATCACACGCTTATCGACCAAAATTTCCGGAACGATGCCTGAGGCAATTTCCAGCGCCAAACCTTCAACAATCGCAGTCTTACCCACACCCGCTTCACCGATAAGAACCGGATTACTCTTCGTGCGACGGCACAGGATCTGAACTACACGGCGAATCTCATCCTTACGACCGATCACTGGATCGAGTTCGCCCTTCTTTGCCATCTCAGTTAAATCGCGGCCAAAGGCTTTCAGCGCAGGCGTCTTGGATTCTTTCTTTTCATCCAACCCCCCAGAGCCTGCGGCAGCTTCTTCTGGCTCTCCGGAGAAATTGGGATCGAGTTCTGAAAGAATCTCATTACGGCAGCGCTCAATATCAACTTCGAGTGATTTAAGTACACGTGCGGCAACGCCCTCACCTTCGCGCAACAATCCGAGCAAAATGTGCTCTGTGCCGACATACGAATGATTCAGGGCCTTGGCCTCTTTACCGGCGAGCGCCAACACCTTTTTAACCCGAGGCGTATAAGGAATATTCCCAGAAGGCTTACTCTCTGGCCCCGTGCCGACCTGTTTTTCAACTGCAGCGCGCACGGTCTGCAGGTCGAGCCCCATCTTTTGAAGTACGTTGACGGCAACCCCCTGCCCCAAATTGATTAACCCTAACAATAAGTGCTCGGTGCCCACGTAGTTATGGTGAAAGCGATCCGCTTCCTTTCGGGCCAGAGCGAGAACTTGTTGAGCACGCGGGGTAAAGTTATTCATTGGTTCCATGGTAGTGTCGTTTGCTAATGATTACTCTTGTTCTTCCAACTTGTCAAAAGCTAGAGCCGGTAGGTTTGAAAATTCTTGCCGAAGTTTATCCGCACGCGCAATATCGCGAGCATGGGGGGCGATCCCCTTTTGCGCAGCATACTGCAAATGCCCAGGCTGGCTCTCGATCACGAGTCGATCCACGTCGGCACGATTCGCTTCTGGCAACATTCCGAAATCGACCGCTAAGCGAATAAATGAGAGTAAATTCAGCGCTTCATCCGAAGAAATCACATGTGCATTCTTCAGTACTCCAAAGGCACGGCCAATTTGATCAAGCAACTTCGCGCGGCTCTCTTCGAGATACTTAAAGCGCGCGTTCAACTCATGATCGATCACCGTCTTTAGCACATTCGCTAGACGTTCCAAAATCTCGAATTCACTCTCGCCCAAAGTCTGTTGATTTGAAATCTGAAAAATGTGACCACTCGCATCCGAGCCTTCACCGAAGAGGCCACGCACGGTAATCCCCAATTGGCTGACCGCACGAATCACACGCTCCATCTGGCCGGAGATCACTAGGCCTGGCAGATGCATCATCACAGACGCACGTAATCCGGTTCCCAAGTTTGTGGGACAAGCCGTCAAGTAGCCGAAATCCTCAGAAAACGCCACGTCGATGGTCTTTTCCAACTCCGAATCAAACGCATCGATCAACTTCCAGACTGATTTCAAATTGAAGCCTGCCTTCAAAAACTGGATTCGCAGATGATCCTCCTCGTTGATCATTACGGAGCAAGTCTGCCCCTTATTAATGTAAACCCCAGTGCCTGCTTCGCCGTCGCACAGTTCTCGACTGATTAGGTGGCGCTCGACCAGCACTTGCTTCTCCAAGGCAGATAAATCTGCGATGTCAAAAAAGCTGCCCTTTTTCATCTGCGGCAGCGCACCCAATTGATCCGCACAACGGGTGAGTACATCGCGGCGCTGCAAGACATCCGCACGTTCGGGAAATGGCTGACCGGCCAAGTTTCTGGCCAATCGAATACGGGTACTGAGCACAACCGGAGCCGCTTTTTTGGCTGCCTGCGTCAACTCGGCGCACTCATCATTGATGAGTGATTCGATCATTTAGAAGAGACCTCCAACTCTACCGCCTCCTTGATCACTTTGATTTGATCGCGAAATTTAGCTGCGTCCTCGTAAGCTTCCTCGGCAACAGCACGTGCCAACGAACCCAGTAGGTTCTTCAACTGCATTTGACTCGATTGACGAGTCAACGCGACCGTTGGCACCTTGCCCTTATGTGCGGTACCCGCATGCATATCTTCAAGCACTGGAAAGACCAATAACCTAAAGACCTCATAGCAATCCGAACACCCCAAACGCCCCGTGCGGCGAAAATCCGCCGACTCCTGCCCACAGCTTGGGCACACCAATTGTGCCTCGCCAGAGACCGGCGTGAGCGGTGCCTTCGACATCAAGTCTGCCAACGAAAAGCCTTCAGGGTCTGTCACTCCTTTCTTTTGGGCACAAGACTCACAAAGATCCACTTTATGGATCTTGTTATTAACGATCTGCGTCAGATGCACGGTGGCTTCTTTATCGCAGATGCTGCACTTCAAATTCTCAGCCATATCTTATAAAGTATAAAAGTCGGGTTGCTTGGCAAAGCGAAAGCTTCGATTCAAGGTGTTCAAATGCGCTTTATCAATAGGTTTACATGCTTTTGACAGTCGCCAACAAAAGATGTGCCCAGCGCCCAAGGAAATACTTGAGCAAGGCTGCAATCACCAGAATTCACCGTTGCCACACACATTAAAGCATCGTGCCCTCGATCGAGACACGGCGTTTGAAACTCTCGAGGAATTTGGCGGTCACTGGGCCAGGCTTGCCATTGCCAATCACCCGCGCATCAATCTCAACAATTGGCACGATCTCGGCAGCCGTACCCGTCAAGAACACTTCTTCTGCGACCCAGACGTCGTAGCGCGTCATATTTGCCTCGCGCCAAGGGATGCCCAGCTCATCAGCAATCGCCAATGCAGTGTCACGAGTAATGCCCTTCAATGCACCAGAACTTGCAGCCGGCGTGATCAGCTCGCCCTTATGCACGATAAAGATATTATCACCAGTGCACTCCGCAATGTAGCCCTGATCGTTGAGCATAATCGCCTCATGATAGCCAAGGTGCTGTGCTTCGATTTTAGCCAGAATGTTGTTTAGGTAGTTGAGCGACTTCACTGCTGGCGGCAGCGCCGAAGGATTACAACGACGCGTCGGCACGGTGATAATTTTCAGGCCATTATCGTAAAACTCCTGCGGATACAACTGGATCGTATCAGCAATGATAATCAGCTGAGGCTTATCGCAGTTCTTGATCGAAAGTCCAAGACTGCCGACACCACGCGTCACTACCAGACGAATATAGCCATTTTTCAAGCCATTCGCACGGCAAGTCTCGCACAGCGCATCCGAGAGCTGTTGGCGCGTCCATGATAATTCGAGCATGATCGCTTTGGCGGAATACTCCAAACGCTCCAAATGCTCATCGAGCTTAAACACACAGCCATTATAGAGGCGAATGCCTTCAAAAATACCGTCACCGTAGAGCAACCCATGATCGAACACCGAGACTGTAGCCTCGCTGGCATCGACCAACTTATCATTCATATAAATCTTCATAAACATGAGTATGATGAAGGCGGATTTCGTTTTGTCTAGCCTCCATCACGCCTCAAATGCGAGTTCGTTCGACAAAATCCAACTGCGCGCGATATTTAGACTCTACGATATCGATTAACTGCTGGGGGGTGCTTGCCCCTAACTCTCAAACCAACCATTCACGCATCACGGCGTTACCGAAGATAGATTTCGGCTTTTATCAGTTCAAATTGATCGTATATGCGATCAGGGGTTCATTTGCGTGAAGACCTAGCGTGGCAGTGCTGTGTTCATCTGAGAGGCGCCGTGGTTGAAGTACTTTTTTCGTGCGCGCTCAGCGCGAAGCCCTAATTACACCAGCCTGCTTGTCGCGGATTATGCGGAGTTGCTGAAGTTGGCTTCGCCTCCTGCCGGGCGCACGCACAAAAAAAGCCCCTGCCATAACGACAGGGGCTTTTGTAAAAATCGTGGTGTGATTTACGCGACGCGTTCGACAATCAGTACCGGTGGATTCGGACGCTTCGGAGCGAGGCGGTAAGCGGTCTTGAGGTACTCAAGTGCTTCTTCCATCTTTGCTTCGTCATTGTAGTGGATCATCATCAACGGCTCGCCTTGCTTGACCTGCGTGCCGACCTTCTTGATTTCAGAAACACCCACTGCTGGATCGTATGTGCCGTTCTTCCTCATCGCTAACTTCTGCACGCCTTCGGCGATCAGACCAGCATTAATAGTGTGAACATAGCCACGCTTAGGAGCTGGCAACTTACGCACGTGTTTCGCTGTTGGGAACTTATCTGGATTATCGATCACAGAGATATCACCACCTTGCGCCGCGACCATATCTTTAAACTTCTGCAGCGCGGAACCATCTCTGAGGTGGCGTTGCACAGTCTGCTTTGCGGAGAGTGTCGAACCAGCGACCCCAGCGAGGCGCACGATTTCCATGCCGAGCTTGAGCACCAACTCTTGCAGATCCTCCGGTCCCTCACCCTTGAGCAACTGAATCGCTTCCTTAATTTCAAGCGCGGTACCAACGGTATCACCGAGTGGTTGATTCATATCAGTCACCAATGCCACACAGCGGCGCTTCATAGAACGGCCGACGCGGGTGATTGAACGTGCCAACTGCTTGGCTTGCTCGACATCCTTGATAAACGAACCGTTGCCCCACTTCACATCAATCACGAGGCCTTCAGCACCTTCAGCCAACTTGCGGCTGAGCACACTACCAGTGATCAATGGCAAGCACGGAATCGTGCCAGTCAGCTGACGCAATTTATAAAATTTCGCGTCCACTGGAGAAATCTCCGGATCTTGCTTAATAAAGGTGCACCCGACGGTCTTCAACTGAGCTTTAAAGCCTTTCAAATCGAGAATCGGATTGAAGTTCGGAATCGAAGAAAGCTTATCGAGATTACTAATAACGTGCTCTTCATCAACGCCATTCATGGTTGGCATGACCACGCCACAAGCAGCTGCGAGCGGCCCGAGCACGAGTGTGGTCTTATCACCAACACCACCGGTTGAGTATTTGTCGATCTTCGGACGCGAGATCCCGGTCAGGTCAATCACCTCACCAGACAGCATCATCTCCTCAGCAAAAATAGCCGTCTCCTGAGCAGACATGCCCTGGAAGAAGATAGCCATCGCTAGAGCTGATTGTTGAAATTCAGGGAGCTCATCATCCAAAATGGAATCGACGATGTAGCGAATCTCCTCGTCGGAGAATTCGCCACCGTCTCGCTTCTTTTCAACTAGGTAGCTGAAGGAAGGCTTAATGAACTTACGAGCGCTGATAATATTCTTTCTCATTTAATAAAAATGTAGGAACCGATAGATTTGCCCATCGAGAAGGCATAAACATTTATGTATTAGGCGATTAGAAGGGGTATTGTCGAGCTTAAAGAAGAGGATTCAAGAAATAGAACCGTGCGCCATGAGCGGCCGAACCAGCATAAGTAATCGAGCAACAGAGAAAGTTCCCAAAAGCAGAGCTTGACGCCGAGCGCTCTGGATTTTGCTCTGCTCCCTATGAAGGTTTGGTTCAACCCATCTCAGGCAATCGAAAGTGCGCTATCGACAATCGCAGCTCAGACAGAGGGCTTCGGCCCGGAGTTTGTGCCCGGTGTGCGCCCTGCTGATCCACGTTTCGGCGACTATCAGGCCAATGGCGTGCTCGCCTTTGCTAAGCAAAACGGGCTCAACCCACGCGAACTTGCCACTCGCCTGATCGCCGCTGCTGAAGCCTCCGGCGAATTCGACCCTGCGTTCGTCACGCTCGACATCGCTGGTCCTGGCTTCATCAATTTTACGCTCACGCCTGAGTTCATCTGGCAGTGGCAACTCGCGTTCTCCACTAAAGAAGACTACCAAAGCGGCGCTAAAGCACTTAAAGACGGTCGCAAAGTCATCATCGACTATCCGAGCGCTAATACCGCCAAGCAAGCGCACATCGGCCACTTGCGCCCAATGGTGATCGGCCAGGCCATCGCCCGTCTTCTCGATTTCTGTGGAGCCGAGCTGATTCGCGACAACCACATCGGCGACTGGGGCACCAACTTCGGCACCCTGATCATGAAGATCAAGCGCGACGGCGTCGACCTGTCCGAGCTGGGCGAAAATGCCCTCGTCACCCTCGATCAACTGTACAAGGACGGCAGCGCCCTCGAATTCGAGCAACCCGAACTGCGCGATATTTCCCGCAACGAGCTCGTGCTCCTACAAAACGGCGACACCGAGAACACCGCACTTTGGAGCCAAATCGTCGAAATCTCCAAAGTAGCGTTTGAAAAGCTATTCGTGCAAATCGGCGTCGAGATCGACATCACCCTCGGCGAATCCTTCTACCGCGACAAAGTGCAACGCATCTACGCCGAGTTGACCGAAGTCGGCCTCGCCGAACAAAGCGACGGCGCACTAGTCGTCTGGCACGACGAGATCAAAAAATTCTCGCGCGACAACGAGCGCCCTTTCCCATTCAACATTCGCAAGCAAGACGGCGCCAGCAACTATGCCTCCACCGATCTGGCTACCGTGCTCTATCGCTTGGAAGAGTTTAAGGCGGACGAGATCATCTACCTCACCGACGCCCGCCAACAGGATCACTTCCAGCAGCTCTTTCTCACCACCAAAAAATGGTTCAAGGCCAAGGGCTATACACAGCCAGAGATGAATCACGTCTTCTGGGGCACCATTCTCGGAGCCGACAAGAAGCCCTTTAAAACCAAATGCGGCGAGTCGATTAAACTCCAGGAACTCCTCGACGAAGCTCGCAGCCGCGCCTTCGACGTCGTCACCGAGAAGAATCCAGACCTCGACGAAGCCGAGCGACGCGAGATCGCTGAATCCGTTGGTATTGGTGCAATAAAATACGCCGACCTTTCCAGCAACCGCACACAAGACTACGTCTTTAGTTGGGATCGCCTCCTCAGCTTCGAGGGCAACACCGCGCCCTACCTGCTCTACGCAGTCGCTCGTATCAACAGCATCTTCCGCAAAGTCGGCGTCGACCCCGAAGCGCCTATCGAAGCTGCGAGCCCAGCAGAGACTGAGGCCGAACTTGCGCTCGCGCGTAAGATCATGGGCTTTGTCACGGCACTGGAGCTCACACTCAATGACCTACGTCCGCACTTTCTCTGCACCTATTTGTATGAATTGGCTGGTGCCTACAGCAGCTTCTACAATGCCGACAAGGTCATGGTCGACGATACCGCAATCAAAGCCCGCCGTCTGTTACTTTGCGCACGAACCCGCACCGTGCTGATGACTGGCCTAGAGCTGCTCGGTATTAAGCCGTTGGAGCGCATGTAAGTTCCGGCCGCAAAGCCAAACTCCAAAGCCGATATAATACTGTGGGGAACACGCTTCCTCATTCGCCATCACTAAGGTCGACAAGTACAGCCAGCAAGGCCTGCCCCAATGCACGATCCGAGGCAACTAACACGCCGCGGTGATTCATGAATGTAGAATCTGCCCGATTTAAGTCCAAGTCCAGCCCCGCGAAATCGCTGCACCACGCGCCCAACTCAGCGTAGATGCAGGCCGTCGCAGCATAATCCCACAGACTGCCGCCGCCGGCTTGCGGCTTCGGGAATTTGAAATAGCACGCAGGCGCTTGCTCCAATACCCACAACGCATTCATCACCGCACCGCCCGTCAAAGTTGTTTGCAGCCCGTCCTGGCCGAGCTCACTCGCCAATACCTGCAACTGCGCCAGCGCCGCGTCAAACTGCGG
>DJBY01000019.1 GCA_002430605.1 Opitutia bacterium UBA5964
CCGTTGCCTCTCAGATGAAACGGTCTGTCGTTTCAATCGAGACTTTCCCACTCATCGGCGATGAACCTTTTTTTTGGACGCATGCGTGCAACTATATCGGTCGCATCGTGTAATTAAGAAACATCTGACGTTCAGCGTTCCTTGTTACGGTCGGCATTAGATATTATTCCCTCCAACCGACTCCCGAGCGCTACGGCGACTGCAGGAAGGCTTGAATCTGGGCATTGACGGCCGTTTCCCCATCTTCGAGGATGTAATGGCCATGCTCCTTATGCAACTGCACCTCGGCGTTCGGAAAGATCTCACACCAACGCTTAAAGAAGTGCATATTGAAGCAGAAATCTTTACCGCCCCAGACAATCTGCACTGGCTTATCGGCGAGCTTTGATAAACCGGTCTCTACTTCGAGCAGCGTCTCGTAGCTCGGGTGGCCCTCGCGCAGAGGGATGTCTTTAACGAAATTCCAAACTGCCACACGATCCGCCCAACTACGATACGGCCAAAGCATGCCCGACTTCACCGCCGGTGACAGTGGGATCTGGACCGACATATTTGCAGCGGGCCCCGCAAATCCATTGATGCCGCGAATAATCGCCTCGCCAATCAGTGGCACCTTGATCGCCGCAATCCGCAACGGGATGCGCTTCGAGCGAAACGCGCCCGTATTTAACAACACTAACTTCTCCAACGCCTCAGGACGACGCCCAGCAAGTCCGCAACCGATCGCCCCGCCCCAATCGTGCACCACCAGGCTAAATTGAGAAATATCGAGATGGTCGATCAAGCGCTCAACATCCTCAATGCGGCGCTTTAAAGTGTAAGGATAATCGCTCGGCTTATCGGAAAGCCCGCAGCCCACGTGATCCGGCACGATGCAGCGATAGCCCGCCGCAGTTAGAGTATTGACCAAATTTCGGTAATAGAACGACCAGGTCGGATTGCCGTGTAGCATCACCACCACTGGCCCCGAGCCCTCATCCAGATAATGCATCTGCACCGGGCCGTCGGACTTCGGCGTCGTCGGTTGATCAAATAAGTTGCCCGCGAACGGATATTCGACACGCACTTCGGGCGGTAATTGAGAGGCTCTTGAATTAATCATGCTTTGGCCACTCCACAGCCATCATCAAACTACTTAGACCACTACCGATCCCCAGCAACGCCGCTTTCTGCCCCGCGACAAATGCGCCGTCCTCAATCGCTCGTGCTAAGGTAATCGGGCAGGAAACCGAACCAACATTGCCGAGGGTTTCAAAGGTGGTATAATCCTTGGTCAAATCGAGGCCCAGCGCTTTGAACAGCTCACGCGAGTGCGCCTTACCGACCTGATGCGTGATCACGCGATCCGGCGTCTCCGCCGTCCAACCCGTCGCTTCCACGAAGCGCGCCCACGCACGGGTGGCCACTCCGATACCAGCCACCAGCAGCTCCTCCGAGTCGGTCAACATCTCCAGCGCATCGCCGGCACTGTCTCCTTGGCAGAGCTGATTCGCCGAGCTATCGGTCTCGACCACCGCCGCCGTCACCAACGGGCACGACTTCGGCGCCAAATCCTTATGGCATAGCACCGCCCCCACCGCGCCAGCACCAATCGTCAAATTAGCGAAATACGGCTTGATCGACTTGCGCGTCAGCTCGGGGCTGAGCAACTGCTGCAAGGTATTCTCGACCAGCGGTCGGCCATTCTCGCCAGAAACGATCAGCGCCCGCTCGATTTGACCCGACTCGATCATGCTCGCCGCGATCACCATCGCATTCAAAAAGCCGAGACAGGCATTCGACACGTCAAAGATCTGCGTCTTGCCCGGCAGGCCCAACAAGCCATGCACATACGCCGCGGTCGCCGGTTCGAGTCGATCACGGCACACCGCCGAATGAATCAACAAATCGATCTCTGACCGATCAAACGCAGATTTATTCAGAACCGCCTCACCCGCCAGAGCGGACGCCTCTGACGCACGACTGCCCGCAGGGAAGAAACGTCGCTCCTTAATTCCGGTCATCAGCTCCAGACGACCTTCCGGCAAATGTAGGCGTTCATAGACTGGAGCCAGCTTCGCCTCCACGTCCGCCGAGGTCCACACCTCGTCCGGCAGCGCATACGCGAGCGATTCAATAGCTACGTTGTTAAAATTCATGTCCCTATGGGATACGGGATACAGGACGCGCGACACGAGTCTATTTTATGAAAAGTGCACACATCCTCTAAGCCGTGACACAGACATTCCTGTCAGTTCCCTGCAAATATCAACTCTCAGTCAAAAAGAAAACTATTAAGCCGAGACTATAGAACCAGTCGAAGTAGACAATAGATTTCGCTGGCGCTCATCTATTCCCATCCTCCACGTTAGGCACAAGAAAGTTGACAATCTGCTACATTTTGCTACAAATCTTCAGGATGAGTACAGTCATACGAATTTCCGACCATCTAGCCAAAGAAGCCAAAACCAGATCGAAAGTTGAGCATCGATCTATGACTTCACAATTGGAGTATTGGGCGACGATCGGCAAAGCAGCCGAAGAGAATCCCGATCTGCCTTTCAGCTTAATCAAAGAAACACTTCTAGCTATGGCAGAAATGAAGGAGAGCCCAAAGGAGGAATACACTTTTGGGTAAACGAAAGGTGTACCTTTCGCCTGTTTTTGGCAGGAAGATTAAAAAATTAAAAAAACAGGAAAAGAAAGAACTGGATGATGCGGTTCTGGATATCATAAATGATCCAAGCATCGGAGAAGTGAAAGCCGGTGATTTAACTGGCGTATTAGTTCACAAGTTCAAGATCAACAAACATTTGACCCTACTCTCATACACCTTCGATTCGACTGAAATAAATTTACTCACCATTGGTAGTCATGAAAATTTCTACAGGGACTTAAAGAAGTACAAAAGAGCCTAACAAGTAGGATAGCACCATGAGTTTCGCGCTCCGCGCTACACACATTGCTAGCTTCGACGTTGTGCACAAAACATCGATCAGCGCTTCTGCTCGGGGCGCATTGCCAAGCTCACGACTTCCTTATCGAAGTAGTTGCGATCCATGCCGGCATTGACCACGATTCCCTGTCCATTGATGCCACTCGAAGCGGGACTGAGAAGAAAGACCGCGGTGTTCGCCACTTCTTGAGTGGTGAGGTTCTGCTTACGGAAAGTCAGCTTCTCAGCATACAGGTAGCTCTCCAAATAGCCGGGAATGCCCGCCGAAGCACTGGTCTTAAGCGGCCCGGCGTTGACCGTGTTAAAACGCACGCGCGTATCCGCACCAAAGGATTTGGCCAAGTTATAGGACGAGGTCTCTAGGGCCGCCTTGATCGGAGCCATATAGCCGTAGTTTTCCGCGGTCACGTCGGTCGATGAGATGCCAATCGATACCACCGACGCCTCATTGTTCAAATGCGGCTTAAACGCACCCGCCACCTCCACCAATGAAAATGCCGAGATCGCAGTCGCCTGTAAAAAGTCCTTACGCAGCGTTTCGTGAAACGGCTTGAAGCCCTCCGAGTAGTTCGCGAACGCGATCGA
>DJBY01000088.1:0-2222 GCA_002430605.1 Opitutia bacterium UBA5964
GCGACAAGAGTGTCGCTTCTACACAAAAAAGCCGAGCCCCTGACGGGGCGCGGCTTTTCCGAATTCTAAAGCGCGTCCCAGCCTAACCTTCTGCACGCACACGTGCGTCTGCCTCGATCGCGGCGAGTACGCTCTGCATTTCGACTGCGGCCTCGGCCTTCACCTTAATCAAGTCTTCTGGGTCAAGCACATCGCTGCGACCAAACACATAGAACTTAATCTTCGGCTCAGTGCCAGATCCGCGAACGGCGAAGCTATAACCATTGCTCAACTCAAGGAAGTAGAAATCCTGCGGCGGGATCTTCTGTCCATCGGCATCGATGATCTCATCTTTGCCGAAGTCGGTAAAACCGGAAACCGCGACATCGCCAAATGCCTTCGGCGGATCATTGCGGTAGGATGCTAGAATGTTAGCGATCTTCGCGCTACCCGCTGCGCCTTCGTAATAGATGTTGATGGTCTTCTCTTCGTAGTATCCATGTTGCAAATACAAAGAATCGAGAAACTCGGGGAAAGTCATATCCTGCGCCTTCAAGTAAGCTGCGACTTCGCAGAACATAACAACCGCGGCATTGGCATCTTTGTCACGAACCTTGTCGCTCGCCAGATAGCCGTAACTCTCTTCCCCACCAAAGACGAAGTAGCTGGAGTAATCGAGTAACAGATCCGCACGTGTCCAAATATCACACGCGTCGTAATCAACGGCCGTGCCTTCTTCTTCCATCAACTTTGCTTTCATCTGCGCTTCATAGCCGGCCAACTTGGCGCCGATCCACTTAAACCCAGTCAAGGTGTTGATCGTCTTCAGGCCGTGCCAATCCGCCACTGCTTCCTGCATCGGGCTAGTCACAAAGGTCTTGATAAACACGACATTGTCACCGCCATCCTCAGGGATGATCTCAGCATCCTTGAGCACCGAGATACGATACTCCGCGAGGATTGTGCCGATTTGGTTGCCGGTCAGCAGCACCATCTCGCCATTGCGATCACGCACGGCCACACCCATGCGGTCAGCATCGGGATCGGTGGCGACAACGACGTCGGCACCGACTTCATTCGCCTTGGCGATACCCATCGCGAGTGCTTCCGCATTTTCAGGATTTGGTGATTTCACCGTCGGGAAGCGAGCATCCTGCACCATCTGCTCAGGCACTTCAATCACGTCAACCCCAAGTGCTTTCAATGCAGGAACGGAACTAATCGCGCCCGTCCCGTGAATCGGCGTAAAGACAATCTGTGGTGCTTGCGCGGCAATCACTTCGCTGTCGATGACCATCTCGTTCAGTACTTGTTGATACGCAGCATCATCCTTTGCGCCCAATATAATGACACTAGCTAGATCGATATCCAAGAACGCAGGCACTTCAGATAGCTCGACTAGGTTGACCAAATCCACGATGCCTTCGGCATGTGGCGACACGACTTGCGCGCCGTCATCGAAATAAACCTTGAAGCCGTTATCGTGTGGCGGATTGTGGCTGGCGGTAATCACCGCACCACAAGTCGCATTGTTTTGACGCACCGCAAAGCTCAGCTGCGGCGTGGAGCGCGGGCCTTCGAAAATGAGCGCCTGACCACCGAGCTTGCACCAAGTAGAGGCAGCCAACTCACAGAAATGACGTGAGAAGTGGCGGACGTCGTGAGCGATCACGAAGCGTGGCAGATCGTAGCTGCCGGAGTCTTTGAGATACTGCTTGGTATAGCGAAAGAGGCCGATCGTCGCGCGCACGAGATTGAAATCGTTGAGCACATTCGAACCCACCGCAGCATGCTCGGGCGAGCCCATCTCTGACAGCGTGCCAGTTTCAGCCGCGGCTGGCACACTACCGATCGTGCGACCACGAATACCACCGGTGCCGAATGCAAGATTCTGGTAAAAGCGATCGTTCAGCTCTTCCCACTCACCGTTTTCGACTAGCTCGGCGATGCTGGCTCCTGCCCATTCAGGCAGGAAGTCGGCACTCGCCCACTTTGTTAAATTAACGACTGTGCTTTCAAGCAGAGAACCAGCCGCTCCGGCGGCTTCGATTTTTTCAATAAGGCTCATGGTATTTCGATGATGATATGAATGATTGCTATAATAAATAATGAATAATGAATTACTCGATGATCAGACCTTCGACGATCGCAGGCTTATCCGCAAGTGCGGACCATTGTGCGACAAAGTCGGCTTCATCCGCGGCAAACAAATGACAAATCTCAAACCAGGTACTCGGCACCCC
>DJBY01000088.1:2381-13044 GCA_002430605.1 Opitutia bacterium UBA5964
GACTTCGGCGAGTCCACGCCTTCGGCATTCTTGACTGGGCTGAAGTCGTCTTCACGAGCGGCCTCAATGATGACCGGGTTCTTAGCAAGTGGCAGCGCATCGAACACAAACATCTCGAACTTCACACCATTGGCGGCATCTGGCTTTACAATAGTGCCATCGACACCGACGTAAGGGATCTTCTTATCGGCACGGTGAAACGGCAGTTTTAAATCAGACGTCGCGCTGCCAGCACGAGCAATAAAATCACGGTCGAAGATATGAATGGCAACACTGCCACCATTGAAGCGAATCGAGCCATCTTCGTTCGTCTCTTCCTGCATCGCATCAGGCATATCGCTATATTCAACGACCAGCGCCGCACCATCTTGCATGCAAAAATGGCCAACCTTCTCCAGCGCATAGGCCTTCGGCACCATCTTACTCGACAGCTCGGACTGACCGAGCACGTGAAAACCAATAAAGGCCGGATCGATGCACTGAATGATTGGGTTATCAACCTGGAAGTAACTGACACAATCAACGCCCATCTCCGCCATCTTCGCCACCGCGCCACTACGCACCAGCGCACGAAGCGAACCGCCGTGTCCGTCTGGCGTCATCGCGATCTTCGATTTCTCAGCGAGCAGAATTTTGCCTTCATAGTCGACCGCAGGCACTAGGCCTTGAACGATAAAATGCACCGACTCCGAATCGAGGCCGAAGAAATCCGTTTCTTTAAAGGCCGCAATCGTCGCGTCATTGTTAATCTCACTGGTGAGAATAAACCAAGGAATCGTCACTCCAAAGCGCTCGCCCGAACGTGCGATCTTCTCAGCAAATACTTGAAACAGTGTTTTTTGCGACACCGGCGTCACCGGATACGTGCCCTTCGGCCCATCGTAGCCGAGGCGTGTGCCTTGACCACCTGCGACGGTAAATGCCGCGACTCGGCCCGCAGCAATCGCCTCGGACCCCGCCTTAAATGCCGCGGCCCACTGCGCAACGTCGCCACCATTTGTAGGCAACGCGATATAAGGTGCGGGCGTCAACCCGTCTAGATTGACCGCACTCGTATGCGCGCTTTTGACGTGCTCCGCGACCAACGCATTGACCTCGGCCAGATCGATGGAGGCCGCTTGGGCTAGCAACTTCGCCTGCCCACTGGCATCGAGTTGGTCGAAGAAGCGGAAGACCTGCTCTTGGCCAACCTGTTGAAATGCTTGAATGAGAGATGTGGTCGATTCGGAATAATTCATAATCAGAGCCAAAACTGACTAAAGTGCTGCATCGAAAATGCAAACCTCGATCCAACGAGTAAGTAAATTCCAAGTTAAAACCCTATAGAGCGTTATCCTCAGTGCCAATCAGGGCTCCTCCGAAAAACGAAACAGCAATTCATCTGGACGTGCATATCCAAGCCGCTCGCGCACCACACGTTCCAAAAACTCTGGATCTTCCAGCAATCGGGCCAAATACATCTCCTTTTGCTCAAACTCTTTTCGAGCTTGTGTGAGCTTCGCCTCAATTCTAAGTTCTCGGACTCTGAAATTCTTATACTCACGATAGGTCTGCACCATGAGACCGCTAAAGAATACGATCAATGCCAACAGCACCCCCATCATCATGAGCAGGATTACGCGTTCTTTTCGCTGTGAAGGATTCGACATTAGACTCCACACAGAAGGCCATTTTCTTAAAATTGGAAAGGGTAATCTCAGCTTAGCTTAGAAGATTTCATATCGTATGTATCAGGAATATTTTGGATTTTCGGAAATGCCCTTTCACGTCACGCCTAATCCGCGTTTTCTATTCCTCAGTCCGACCCACGAAGAGGCGCTGCAGCACCTTCGCTATGGCATCGAGGATAAAAAGGGCTTTATCGTCCTGACTGGAGAAGTCGGTTGTGGCAAAACCACGCTCTGCCGCAAGCTGCTCGAAGAGCTAGAGGCCAATGAGATGTGCGACACGGCGCTGCTGTTGAACCCCAGGATCTCAGAAACACAGCTCCTCAGAGGCATCATGAAGGAGTTGGGCGAAGAGTCGAAAGCCCGTTCAAAAAGCGATTTACTCGACAAGATGAATGACGTCCTACTCGAACGCATCGACCAAGGTCGCGAAATCGTGCTTATCATCGACGAGGCGCAAAACCTTTCCTTCGAAGTCATGGAAATGCTGCGCATGCTCTCCAACCTCGAAACCTATGATCAAAAATTGCTACAGATCATCCTAATGGGGCAGCCTGAGTTGACCCTCAAACTCAAGGAAGACCGCCTGCGCCAGTTGCGCCAACGCGTGCTAGTCCACTACGACCTCCAGCCCCTCAAGGCGGCGGAGGTGCAGCTTTACATCCTTCATCGCCTCAGCCTCGCAGGCAGCAACGGCCGGCCACAATTCACCCAGCGCGCGATCAAAAAAATTGCCAAAGGTAGCCTAGGCATTCCACGGATGATCAACAACCTGTGCGACAAAGCCCTACTCGCCTCCTTCATTCGCAACGGCACCGATGTCAACTGGTGGGACGCACGCAAAGCCCTCAAAGACATCAATCGGCTACATAAATAATTTTAAGCACACATGAGTTTAATTAACCAAGCCCTCCGCAAAGCTCAACACCAGCGCTCACACGCACGCCCAGCCACCGCTGCCGATCACGCCAACGCATCGCAGCCAAACTATACTGGCAACTCCAGCAAGTCAGGGCTCCTAATCGGCCTCGTCGCAGGCATTGCCCTCCTCGTCGGCCTCGTCGCAGGACTCACCATTGTCGTGCTTCGCAAAGACCCCGTACCTATCGATCAACAAGCCCGCATCGTCGCAACTCCAGCAACAATTGCTGCAAACGCCACCACTGCGACAGAACCAACACTTCAACCGCTCGCCGCAGCCTCCCCTGCACCCACCCTCGCCCAACCGCTGGATCCAGGCAGCCCAAGCGTGCTTCATGAATTACGCCTCGCCCGCGTGGCTGCCGAAGCCAAAGCCGCCGTCGATGCGACCGCCGCCAAACAAGCGGAAGTCGCTAGGCAACTCGCCGCAGCCAAAGCCGCAGCCAAACCAAGCCAAGATATCATTCAATGGCTCGGTAAATCGAAAATCTCTGGCGTTCGCCTCTCGGCTAGTGGCAACAAAGTTATCCTCAACAACAAAGCCTATTCAGTCGGCGAAACCGTCAACCTCGAACTCGGACTCAAAGTGCTGATCATTCAAGAGAAGCGCCTGCTCTTCATCGACGCCAACGGCAAGAAGTACATGAAGCCGTTGTAAGGAGCGAGGGCGACTCGCCCAAGTAAGGCAACAGCGTAGGCGACACGCACTCGCTTCAGTTCAAAACGTACCCCTCCTAAAAAAGTGCGTTTTTCGCAGCAGCCTTTCAGCATTGTTCTGACCTGCGCCCTATTCAATCTGGTCGCATCGCTCGGACCCGCATTTTAAGCATCTGGTATTCCCGCTGGGAATCGAACCCAGATCGACTATTTAGGAAACAGTTGTTCTATCCATTGAACTACGAGAACGAGAATCAGATGCGCCGAACCTAGGTACCTCGAACAAACGATCAAGCTCAGAGATAGATAAAGCTTAGACTTGGCAAACTGGTGAACATTCGCACAGTTAGCAATAATGACACCAGAAGATGCACTGCAAAAGTATTTCGGCATGCCCGCGTTTCGGGAACCGCAAGGCGATATCATACGCGCAGTGCTGGAAAAGAAGGATACACTCGTCGTGATGCCGACTGGCGGCGGCAAGAGTCTCTGCTTCCAATTGCCTGCCCTGCTGCTTCCAGGCGTCACCTTAGTGGTCTCGCCGCTGATTGCACTGATGAAGGATCAGGTCGATGCGCTGCAAGCGCGTGGCCTGCCGGCCGGCCTGCTCAATAGCTCGCAGACACTGGAGCAACAACACGAAACGCTCGACGCCATTCGCAATCGTACGCTCAAGCTCGTTTACGTGGCTCCAGAGCGCTTTCGTTCATCGGCGTTTCTCAATGCCTTGCCGAAAGATGCGATCAGTTTGTTTGCGATCGACGAAGCACACTGTCTCTCGCAATGGGGCCACGATTTTCGTCCCGACTACATGCGCCTCGGCGAAGCGCGTAAAGCAATTGGCAATCCGCCCTGCATTGCATTGACCGCGACCGCGACGCCCGATGTGCAGCGCGATATCAAGAAGAGCCTTGAAATGGAGGCCCCCGCCGAATTCGTAGCAGGATTTGCGCGTGATAATCTAAGCTTCAGGGTGCGACAGACCAACTCTGAGCACGACAAGATGCAGGCGCTGCAAGCACTGATCAAGCAACACACCACTGGGATCATCTACTGCGCAACGCGTAAATCGGTGGATGCCGTGGCGGGCAAAATCGAGCATTTAACCAGCTCCGTAATTCGTTACCATGGCGGCCTCTCCGACCGCGATCGCACTACCGCACAAGAACGCTTCATGACTGGCGGCGCTAATATCGTGGTCGCCACCAATGCGTTCGGCATGGGCATTGACCGCTCCGATATCCGCTTCGTCTGCCATTACGAAATGCCCGGCAGCGTCGAAGCCTACTATCAGGAAGGCGGCCGCGCAGGGCGCGACGGCCAGCCATCCGTGTGTGAAATGCTCTTTTCCTACGCCGATAAGCGCGTGCAGGATTTCTTCATCGAAGGTGCCAACCCCGGCAAACAACTGATCGCCGAAATCTTTGACTTACTGTGTGCTGAAAGTGACGCCCAGCACGAAGTGCGCCTGCCAGTCGATGACCTCTGCGAGCGCGTCGGCCGCAAAGTCAATCCGATGGCAGTCAGCACCGCGATCTCAGTATTGGCACGACAAGGCTGGATCGATCGCTTTGACATCCCAGGCACGCGCCTGAAGGGCACACGCATCAAGCAACTCGGCCAAAGCGGCAACAGTCTGCCGATTGATGGCGCAGCGCTAGCAGTCAAAGCGGCTCGCGACGAAGAGCGCCTCAAGACAGTGATCAACTTTTCTTACGCGCAAAGCTGCCGCCAGAAGTGGATTCTCGACTACTTCGGCGAACGGAACGGCGCAAACTGCAACCGTTGTGACAATTGCAAGCAGGCTAAAAACAGTGCTTCCCGCGCACCGAGCAAAGACGAATTCACCCTCGTGCAGAAAGCCCTCAGCGGAGTGGCACGGATGAGTCGTAACCTCGGTTCCGACGAATGGGCCCCGCGTTTCGGCAAACGAAAAATCATCCAATGTCTACTCGGCAGCCAAAGCACAGCGATCCGCGACAGCGGCCTCGACCAACTTTCGACACACGGCATCCTCAAACGTGAAGGCAGCGCCTTCGTCGACGCGCTGTTCGAATGCCTCGAACGTGCTGGCCTGGTGCAGACCGTCGTCGAAGGGACTTACCCCCTGCTCCAATTGATGCCTAGCGGAGCCCGCGTCATGCGCGGCGCAGAAAGCATCGATCTCGAACTACCCGAACGCACCGCAGGGGCGGTCAGTCAAAAAGCCGATTCAGCCACCGCCCGCTCGAAGCGCCAAGGCGCTGAAACGGGTGGTATACTGGATCGCCGTCTATATGGGCTGCTCGTCGGACATCGCGCCAAGATGGCGGCGAAAACTGGTAAACCTGCGTTTACTGTATTCCCGAATTCGGTGCTCGTTGAGCTCGCCAATCAAAAACCTCAAACAGAACAAGAGGCCCTCGAGATCAAAGGAATTGGGCCAGCTAAATTGAAATCCGTACTGCCAGAGTTCTTAGAAGTCATCCAAGCAAACAGCTAAGCTACTCACAGACAGGAGCTTGCGATTAAATTCAAACAACCACAGCGGGCGAAAATTTTACTTGCACCCGTGACTGGAACACCTACTTTCGTTCGCTTTATGAGCACAGACACTAAGAAACTCAATCGCTCCCGCAACCCGATGGACTTCACGTTCAACGATGTGGAGCAACTCTCCCGCTTCATTACTGAAACGGGCAAGATCCTTCCTCGTAAAGACACAGGCCTTTCCGCAAAGCATCAGCGTCGCATTACGAAACTCATCAAGCAGGGTCGTAACATGCTGACTATGCAGTAAGCTGCGTCACGAATATAGGACTTTCCAATCCTTCCTCATCAGGGGAAGGATTTTTTATATCCACAATTCCAATCAACCATGGGCCACAGCAGCAAAATCCTCGAAGCCAACGCCGCGAACCTAGCTCACTGTGCTGAATTGTTGCGCGCCGACGAAGTCGTCGGTATGCCCACTGAGACCGTCTACGGCCTCGCGGGTAATGCGCTCAATGCGAGCAGCGTGCGCAAGATCTTCGCGGTCAAAGGCCGCCCGCTGATCGACCCATTGATTGTGCACTTCAGCGACCTACAAGCGGCTGAGGCACATATCAAAACGAACGACAGTGTACGCCAACTCGCAGCGGCCTTCTGGCCAGGACCACTGACCATGGTCGTGCCCAAGCAAGCAAGTATCCCAGACCTCGTAACGGCTGGCCTGCCCAGCGTGGCAATCCGTGTGCCACAGCACCCAGTCTTTCGCAATATCCTAGAGCGTCTCGACTTCCCGCTGGCCGCACCCAGTGCCAACCCCTTCGGCTACGTCAGCCCGACGCTCGCCAGTCATGTCGCACACACTCTCGGCAGCCGCATTCAAGCGGTGCTCGATGGTGGCCCCTGCGACTTCGGGCTCGAATCGACCATCATTGATCTGCGCAATCCACAAGCGCCCGCAATTCTTAGGCACGGCCCCATTACGGTAGCTCAGATTAACCAAGTCCTACAGGTCGAAGTGACCTCACACATTGGTGCCACCAATGACGCCGACGCACAAAGCGCGCCTGGCCTACTGAGTAAACACTACAGCCCCAAGGCTCGAGTCACTCTACTTCGGCACGGCGAGACATTAACCGCCAACACTGCGCCCGAATCAACGATTGCGCTCGTCAGCAATCAAAAGCCAACCTGGCATACTGATCAGCCCAATATCTTCTGGCTCTCCGAAACAGGCGCTCTCAACGAAATCGCACACAACCTGTTTGAGTTGATCCAGCGGCTCGACCGGCAAGGCTACCAACAGCTATGGATCGAACAAGCAGCCGAAGAAGGCCTCGGCCAAGCTATCAACGATCGACTCCGCCGCGCCGCGGCCAAGCTCGAAACCGAGTGAGCCGGACAATAAAAAGCCTCAACACTCCTGTCTACGCAAGGCGCGGGGAGGCACTCCGCCAAGATCGCAGTGCAGATCTAGCAACTGAAAGGAAAGCACTCAAAGTAGAGACAGGCGGGAGGGACGACCGTCGCGTCGTCGGTATTGCCCGAACTTATGCAACTGCGGTCGGCACGGAAGCCCCTCGCCGGATTGCAAAGCGTAAGCGTTCCCACGGCAATCGAAGATGAACCACAAAAAAGACCCGCCGAAACCGGCGGGTCTTTTGTAAATTTACTCGACGGGGCCGTCTAAGACCGAGGCTCCATTTCAGGTTCCACCGAGCCAGCAAGCTCATCTTCTAATTCCACATCCTGACTGATATAATAATCCTGATACGCCTTATCGGAGTAGCTGGAATAGTAGTAACTCGCCAGTGTACTCGAGATATTATTCAGAATCGCGCCAAATATAGGCGTGTTCGACTCCCAGAGTCGACGAACATTCACCACCGCAGTCTTACGCTTCACGGTATTAAACTTGATCACGTAGAGCACGCCATCAGCCAGCGGAAGCAGGTTAAGCACGTCACTTACCGCCGCAAGCGGTGGAGAGTCGATCACGATCCGATCGTAACGATCACGCAAGTCAGCGATCATCGCCTCAAACCTGGCGCTATTAAGCACCTGCGTTGGATTCTTGGACTTACCACCAGAAGGCAACACATCGAGATTTGGATATACTTCCTTCAGAATCACCTCATCTAGCGCCACTCCTTTTTCAATATGGTCCAATAACCCGAAATCATTCTGTAACTGCAGTGAACGAGCCACATTCGGCAGACGAAGGTCACCGTCCAATAGCAAGGTCTTCTCGCCATGATTCGCAAATGTCAGCGCCAGATTCGAGCTAATGAAAGACTTCCCTTCTCCCGGAACCGTACTGGTCGTCACGAGCACTTTGGCATGCCGACTCTCATCGCTGAGCCTCAGCGCAGAGTGAATCGAACGAAACGACTCGGTCACGTGGCGATCGATATTCGAAGCCACTGCCTGTGCTTTAGAACTCGAATCCAACTTCTTAATCCGTGGCACGACACCCAACATCGAAAGCCCAATCGTACCTTCGATATCGAAGACACTCTTTACCCGGTCGTCTAAAAAGGCGACCGCGAAAATCAAGCCCGCGCCGACCGCCAAGCCACCAAAGAATCCGGCAGCTAGGTTCATCGCAATATTCGGAGAGGAGTGCCGCAACGGCGGAAAGGCCTGATCGATCACGCGGGAATTTGGATTCTTCAAATTCACAGCCGCTCTCTCTTGCGTCATACGCCCAACCAGCGCCTGTAAAAAGCCCTGCTGCACATCCATCTCACGCTCCAAGGAACTGTATTCGACACGCGTCTTACTCAATTCAATCAATTCAGCCTCTTTCTCGGCAAGACGCTGACTAGCAAGTTCGAAATTGTTCTTCGACTCGGCAAATGCTGAAGATAGCTTATTAATAGAATCCTTCACTGCCGTCACTAATTCCACTTCTGATTCCTGCAAGATTTGCAGCTGTTCAATCATCACAGGATGTTTCTCGCGATAGCGCTTGGACGAAGATGAAATGCCAATCTTAACCCCTGAGATCCGATCCAACAAGCCAGCAACCCGAGATTCCTCAGCAATGAAGGATAGCTCCCACAAATTTCTTCCTTCTCGACGAAAGGTCTCGACCAGACCCATGCGAGTTTCGAGATTATCATACACGTTTTTATTCTCGAGCTTAATAGTATTCAGAGTACTGAGCTGAGTCCCTGCGATGTTCTCTTGGCTATCCAAAGATACCGCATTGTTATCCTCACGGTATTCCGCCATCTTTAGCTCCAACTCTTCCACTCGCTCTTTCTGCTGGTCTGCACGAATACGCAAATCCTCAACCGCCTTCATCGAACCATCGATATTTAAGGTCAGATTATAATTAATAAACTCGTCAGCAAACAGGTTGGCGACACGTGCAGCTATCACAGGATCTGGATGGTTGTACCCCACCCCAATCATCAAAGTCCCGCGCTGCGGCATTATCCTACGATTTTGGGCTAACAGCGCAGCGGGAGATAGCGGACCGGTAAAGCTCAATACATCCGCATACGGGGCCATAAACCGCTCGCGTTCATCATCCTGCAAGCGACGCTCGACCCCTTGCACAATAGCTCCGCTGTTCAAGACACTGATCTGAGTATTTAAATCCTCAGAGCTGCGAATTTGGTTCATCTCCATCTCAGCACTGGCCATCGCCGAAGGATCATCGCGCAACAGTTGAACCGTCGCAACCGCAGTATATACCTTGGTCTTATTAAAAGTATAAAGAATCGATCCGGAAAAAATGATAAAAAACGCAACGATGAGGTACCAGACTCGCTCGCGAAACATGAGGAAATAATCCTTAAAGGAGCGTTGGGGCGCACCACCAGCGCCATAGCCGCCCGCACCGTAACCGCCATCAGAATAGCTATTGCTACCATAACCACCATAACCACTATAACCACCCGAATTCGGGTCAGGAGCGCCTCTTACATAATCATTTTTCATAGGTATTCTTAATGCAAATTAGATAACTCTTTCAGGCACCCAAATCGTATCGCCCTCTTTTAAGACGATATCTTTCACATCTGGGTCTTGCACGATCTTAGTGAAGTTAACCTCCATTTGTATAGAACGCCCATCCTGATCCACCCGCTTAATCTTAATCGCTTTGGGATTCCCCATACGCGTCACTCCACCGACCATAGATAGCGCCTCGGTCAGTGTTAAATCACGATCTGGCGGAATCTCGACCACGCCCGGGCCACCCACAGAACCGAGAATATGTAGCACCTGAGGCGAGAAAGACACCACCAGCAATGAAACTTGCGGATCCACCAAGTAATCACGATTATATAGCTGAGTAATCAAAGCCTTGCCCTCTGCAACGGTCATCCCAGCGAGCTTCACCTTTCCCACCAAAGCCAAGGCCACGGTGCCGTCTCCTTCAATTCGGACTGATTTATTCAAATCATTCTCCTGATAGACATCGATTTGAATTACGTCGGAAACTTTAAGCACGTAGTTACTCCCAACAACCATGCCCACCGCACCACCTCGACTACTACTAGACTGGGAAGAATCGGCACCACTAGCGCCGCCATCTTGCCCCGACAGGGCTGCGATGAAGAACAAAAAAAAGAGTGTGAGTAAAGATAGTAAATGTTTCATAAATTAAAAAATGCCCCATAATAGAGGCATTTCGACCGTTAATACCGGGGAAAGTTCAAAAATTAGTAGCGTAACGATGCCGAGACATCGACTGTGTGCGCCTTGTAACTCTGCCCCGACTCGGACGAATTATTTTCAGTATAATTGTAGCCGGTACTAAAGCGCCAATATTCATTTGGCACATAGGACAAACTCAGACCTGTGCGATAGTTATTATCTTCACGACCAGTATCCACATATTCACGCAAGGTATAACCGAAATTCGCGGTCGCAGAATATCTCGTATTGATCGAATAGCTGGCACTCAAATTAGCTCTAGAAGCCTCAGTGCTCTC
>DJBY01000088.1:13272-16098 GCA_002430605.1 Opitutia bacterium UBA5964
AAGTTCGCATCGACGCCCAGCGAGCTACTGGAGTCGCGGTCGGAGTTCGCTCCTGCGACACCTCCATCCCGTGTGCTTGGATCATCTGAATCCATCGTATTATAACCGATTTTAAAGCCGCCGGTCAGCTTCGGCAGCAAATCCCCACGCGCACCGACATTTAAGAAGTGCTGGTCCTTATCGTAGCTACTCTGTTCAGCAGTGCCACTCTTAGTGCCAGAGACCTCCGACGTGGTATATGTATAGCCAATACTCAAATCGACCTTAGGGGTCAACTCGTAGAACACATCGAGAGGAATCGTAAACGAATCACGATCCGCCTGGTCATCATCGTCATATATACGGTTAGTGTAATTCACTCCAGCACCGACACTAAACTTTGGCGATAAAGTGTAGTCGCCATTCACATTCGCATTTATGCTCTCCGAACTGCTCAATTGCCCTTTTTGATTGTCATTGCCATCCTCGCCATTCGACTGGTTCTCATCATAGCTCACCAGGCCATTCACATTCCAACGACTGCCCGCATACGAACTAACTGCCTTGATGTGAAACAGCTGATTGTCGAGATCAGACACCTCATTGAAACGAACAATCTCATAACGCGTAATAATGCTCAGGTCTAAATTAGACAGACCGCGCCCGATATTGACCTCGAAGCCGGGAGAGACTGAAAACTTCAAATCATCCACCTGGTTTTCCTCATCGTTAAAGATATTCGACTCCCACTGCAAAGAAGACGAGCCGTTGAAGAAAACATCCACACTATCACCGATCGAAACAAGTGGTGCGGCTTGCGCAGTAACCTGCAAGCCAACCAAGGGGATGAGTGAAGCAAGGAGTAGGGACTTTTTTATTTTCATGGATAAAGCAACTTAGGAACAACTACACTGAAATAGCGTCCTAGGGGATTAATAAATTGGCCGAATTAATTTAATAGAGTGACCAAAGTAGGAAGCTCTTTTTCAAAGTGCAACCCGAAAAGAGTTACCTATTTGATCTTGGCTATACCTAAAAAATCCGTCAACAATACATATTTCACCCTACCCTAAAATGTCGATTAAAGATAGAAAACGCACCCAAAACCCGATTTACCGGGAAAGCCCGATCCTACTCGGATTCGTCGTGCAACGCAAAGGAGCCGACGGGCGCATACACATTGCCGTGCGCTGGGGGCGAATGCTCTCGACTCTATTGGTTTTATTCATTGCTGGCTGGGTCGCGACAGCGGGAGCCCTGTTCGGCTATTTCAAATACATAAAAGATTTTAATGAGGCCACCTTTACCGGCATGATTAGCCTCCCATTTCGCATCGAGGAACACCGCAAAGAGATGGGCGACTACCACATCAAGCAGGGTCTCGAAGAGATCAAAGAGGGCAACTACCGCGATGCACTTCGCCTATTACGCCTTGGCGTCACTCGCTCTCCCTCAAATTTAGAAGGCCGCAGAGTCTTGGCAGAATTCTATGAAGTGGCAATCAAGCGCCCTGACGTCGCCGCGGACTTGATGGTCAAAGGCCTAGACCTGGGAGGAATCGAAGACATCGACTACCTAAAGCATACCCTGCGCTTATTACTGCGCAACCAGATGGACGAGCAAATCCAAGAGCTTACCAATAAATACCTCCCAGAAGAGCCTGACCTAACCGACATCAATCGCGTTCTGGCTTTCGGCGCCGCCAATGCCAACTACCTACGCGGCAACTATGACCAAGCCGATGACTACCTCATCTCGTATAACTTGATCGAGTCCCTGGAAGGCCTCCTACTTTCATCCCAAATCAGCTGGGATCGCGGCAATCAAATCGCCGCGATCACAAAGATGGAGCATTCGCTGCGTCGATTCCCAAATTCCGAGCCGCTGCTCATGCAGCTCAGTCGCTATCACCGCGAAATAGGCGAGATCGATAAAGCACGTCGCTATGCAATTCTTCGCAATGTCAAAGATCCACTCAGCGCAGCTCCACGCGTAGAATTGCTCTACATCTACAACAAATCCGGAGATTTCGATCGCGAACAACGCGAAACGCAACGCATGCTGAAGCAATTCCGCGACGATGAAACCGCGCTCCAAGCACTCGCAAACTTTGCAGCAGACACGGGCAACATTGACCTCGCCCGCCGCACTTATGAAGAAGCACTGGAGAACGAATTCGCCGTGGATGCATTCGCCCTACTTCTGGTCGAATCGCATCTGGTAAGCAAAGACTACGAGGGCGCAATCAACTTCTCCGAAGAGTTGCTCAAAGAACGCCCGGACTGGCTGACTAAACGATGGGCCATCTTCAACAGCCTGCGATCCGTTGCATCTTATGCCATCAATCGTCCAGACTTAGGCGAAATTTACCTACAGCACTTTATCGACGAGGCAAACAACCCTCCAGAGACTTATCTAGCAGTCGCACGCCGCTTTTCAGGCACGGATAGAAGCGCGCAAGCACGAAGAATTCTGAGCACAGCCTTTCACCGGACACCTGCGAATCAAAAGATCCTGTCTGAACTTATCAGAGTCGAGCTGGAGCTAGGCAATACGGAGAACCTCAATCGCCTGCTTACACGCCTGTTACAGATGCGCCGCCCACAGATGGAGCTCATCGTCGATGCCTATGATAAACTCGGCAGCGACCGGTTCATCTTCACTCCAGGCCGCGAGAGCTTGTTACTTCAGCTCAGCGCAATCCTACGCGAGAGTGCGCAAGACCTAAAGGCGATCAACGCCTCCTAGCAGCGGCTCGCGAGAGGTCCCTACCAACATTTACGGGGATAGCCGCAAAGCCAATGACTGCCGCCGCGCCGCGCTAAATCCCGCCACTACAGCGGCGGG
>DJBY01000088.1:16336-37255 GCA_002430605.1 Opitutia bacterium UBA5964
CCGCCTAGCTCCGCGAGCCTGCGCTGCGGTTATACACCACCCGAACTGCAATCACGCGGCGCTCGTCCACTTCATCAATTGTAATTCGCATCCCAGCAAGCGACAGGGTATCCCCACGTGCGGGGATACGCCCCAACTCGCCAGTAATCAACCCGCCGAAAGTCGACACCTCGTCATTCTCGATCTCAACACCGAGCGCCTCCTCAAGGTCATGAATCGGCGTCAGTCCAGAAATGCGATAGGTGTGCGGCGCTCGTAGTGCTCGGATCTGATCTTCCTCGCTATCGAATTCGTCCTGAATCTCACCCACGAGTTCTTCGAGTATACTCTCGAATGTGACAACGCCGACGATGCCGCCGAATTCATCCACAGCCAACGCCATGTGAAACTTCGCCCGCAACATACGCTCCAAGGCGGCTTCTAAGGGTGTCTCCAAGTCAAAGGTCGCAACACTGCGCTTCAGCTTCACTAAATCGACCGCAGCTAATGGCCCACTCAGGCGAAACATGTCTTTGATGTGAAGGATCCCGACACAGTCATCGAGGCTTCCATGGCACAAAGGAAAACGCGTATGCCCCGCCTCCTTCATCACTTTCAGGTTCGCCTTAAAGTCTTCTTCTAAATCACAAATGACGACCTGACTTCGCGGCAGTAGGACGTCCTGAACAACCAAATCCTGCATCTGCAAAGCTCGGTTCACAATCTTCCGCACCACTGGCGACAGATCGTGACTATCCTCACCCATCGCCCGAATTTGCACATCCAAATCCAGCGGATTCAACTCATCATCCACGTCGACGCCAAGGCGCCGAAACAGAATCCGCTTCAAGCCACGAAAAAAGAGCATCCCCGGGCACGTCAAAATCTGAAAGACCGACAACACCCGATAAGAGCGTTGAATCCCTTTCTCCGGATCGCGCATCGCCAAACCACGCGGAAAAATCTCAGCAAACAGAAAATGCACCGATGTCGCACACACAAAGGAGAGCAACACAACTAACCAGCGCTCCGGCGCCTGCGCCGACTCGAACAGGCCAAAAAAATCGCTCACCAGCGGCATGAGTAATAAGCCAACCGCGACCGTGCAAAGCGTCTTACTAAAACGAACCACACGCCCCGTCTTATCGCTATTCTCTATGAGACGAGCAATGCCACGGCGTCGCTTCAATCGCTCCAGCGCCTCAGCGCTCACACCCCCGTAGCGGAACTTCACCAAACTGATTTCGCACATCACGAGAAACGCATGCAGCACTAACATCAGCGCCACTGCGCTCAATGAAACGAGAAAGTTGATCCACGCGCCACTCATCGGACACTCGCGATCTCACCACTTTCAAGTAACTCACGCAACGTGCTCAGTAACCGTTCATTCTCCTCCGAGCGCCCAATCGTGATGCGCACAAAATCGGTCATCCCATAAGGCGCCAAAGGACGCACGATCAAACCGCGCCGCTGCAGCGCTTCAAACACCACCGCACCACTACCGACCCGACTCAGCACAAAATTTGCCGCGCCGCCAACCGTCTCAAAGCCAAGTGCAGTGAGCCCCTCGCAGAGCACCCGACGCCCCACTTCGTTCTCGGTTCGGCACATTGCAACAAACTCCAAATCATCCAGTGCCGCCGTCGCCGCTGCCTGCGCCACCGCATTCACGTTAAACGGCTGGCGCACCCGATGCAGCAGCGCGATCAATTCAGGGGCACCATACGCATAGCCAACACGCAGCCCACCGAGTCCATAAATCTTGGAAAACGTTCGCAGGCACACAACCTTTCGGCCGGCGTGAATCGCCGCCGACAAGTCTGGCGCCTGCTCCAAATACTCCGCATATGCCTCGTCCAAGCAAAGGATTACATGCTCTGGCAACTCTTGCAGCAACTTCAACAAATCCGCCTCCGTATTCGCCACTCCCGTCGGATTGTTCGGACTCGCCACAAACAACAGGCGCGTGCGCTCCGTCACTGCGGCCAGCATTGCGTCTAGGTCATGGCCAAAGTCAGACATTGGCACTTCAACGGGCGTCGCACCAAACAGCTTCGTCACCAACTTATAGACAATGAATGCCTGCGCCCCCATCACCACTTCCAGTCCTGGGCGCAAAAATGCATGCCCAAGCAACTCGATAATTTCATTCGAGCCATTGCCGACTAAAATCGACTCGGGCGAGACGCCACGCTGCGTGGCGATCTTTTGGCGCAACTCCTGGCATCCTCCATCCGGATACAGGTGCGCGCGCTTCAACGCCGCTGCACCCGCAGCGATTGCGCGCGGCGAAGGACCAAACGGGTTTTCATTCGAAGCCAGCTTAGCAATGTCGGCAGGATCAAGCCCATATTCACGAGCGACCGTTTCGATTGGTTTTCCGGGCTCATAGACCGGTTGTTGATGCACACCGGCATTCGCGAGTTCAGCGTATTTCATTGATATAATTAGGCTTTAAACTTGCCTTGCCAAAAACCGATTGCAACAAAAACCAGCCACCGATACTTATGAAAATTCTACTCACAGGAGCCTCGGGCCTACTCGGAAATGCCTACGCCGAAGCCGCCATTCGCCGCGGGCATAAAGTCATCGCACTTTATAATCGCACAGAACCGACTGCGCGCGGGATCGAGCAAAGCATTCAACTCGACGCACAAGCACTCGAAAAAATCACCACACTCGCCCTCGAACTTTGGCCTGATACCATCGTCAACTGCGCTGCAATCTCATCGCCGACTGAGGTTGATGCCGACCCCATTCTCGCCGAGAAGATCAACGTCGCTCTACCGCGCCACCTCTCGCAGCTATCGACCCACATCGGCGCTCGCCTGTTACACGTCTCGACCGACATGGTATTCGATGGGCACTCCGCCGAACCCTACCGCTCCACCGACATGCCCCGCCCGACGACTCTCTACGGGCAGACCAAGCTGATGGCCGAGCGCGAAGTGCTGGAGCACAACCCCGAAGACCCCATCGTGCTACGCATTCCCATTCTCATGGGCAACAGCATTCACGGCCAGCGCAGCGCCCACGAAAAACTGCTAGCAGCGATCGCACGTGGTGAAACACCTAAGCTCTTTTGCGACGAAATTCGCCAGCCCTGCTCCGCCTCTAACGTCGCCGAAGTGCTACTCGAACTCACCGAGCGCCGCGACCTACACGGGATTTTCCACTGGGCGGGTGCAGAAACAATGAGCCGCTTCGAAATGGGGCAACGTATCCTCAAGCATTTCGGTCTGCCGCTCAACAGCGTGCAATCCGTCTGTAAAGATGATGACCCCGAGTTTGCCAACCGGCCGAGCAATCTGACCTTCAACCTACATCCGATCGTCAGTAAACTCAAAACAAAGCCCGCCACCTTCGAAGAGCAACTCGAAGCGCTCACCCACGTCGAACCACTCCGCTCAGCCGACCACTAACCCCTTCCAACTGTGCCGCTCATCATTTTACCCAACGCCTTTGGCGACGCCGCCACAAATATGGCCCTCGACGCGGCCCTGCTCTACACCCTACCAAAAGGCATTGCCGCCTTTCGCCACTACGGTTGGACCGAGCCCGCGATCACCTTCGGC
The DNA here is from genome assembly GCA_002430605.1 of Opitutia bacterium UBA5964. Classification (GTDB taxonomy): domain Bacteria; phylum Verrucomicrobiota; class Verrucomicrobiia; order Opitutales; family Coraliomargaritaceae; genus Lentimonas. The sequence continues at coordinate 19,894 of DJBY01000088.1, forward strand.
TACACGCAACGGATCGCGGCAGTTCAGACAACCTTCCCAGAGGATTTGCGCCTTTGTCGTCGACTCACCGGCGGGGGCATCGTCGATCACCGCAACGACTGGACCTACGCACTCGCACTACAGACCGACCTACCCGCGGCCCACACACCTGCCACCGAGCTCTACGCAACCATCCATAACTGTATCCAACGGGCACTCGAAAAGCAGTTAATACAAAGCCAACTCGCCCCCTGCCCGCGCGCCTGCGGAAAACGGCCAGCCAAAGAATCCGCGGGCCCCGAGCAGTGCTTTGTTCAGCCCACGGCCAACGACGTCATCCATCCGAACGGCACAAAAATAGCCGGCGCCGCGATGAAACGCACCCGTGAAGGCCTCCTCGTGCAAGGTTCAATCGACCGCGGCGCACTACCCGAGGACTTCGATTTCAACAGCTTCGTGGAAACTTTCCAACATGTCCTCTCCGGCGAACTCGCCATTCCGATCGGCGCAACTGCAGACCTACGCACCCTCTTCGACAGTCGCCGCATACAGCAAGAGCGCGAACGATTTGAAAGTGCGGCATGGTTAAATCGGCGCTAACTCACATACGGCGCTCAAGCGCAAATGAGTCACTTTGAGCACCTGAGACCACCTTACTAATGCAGCGCTTCGCGAGCACCGAAGCAATTGCTGATGCCACTCTCTTTCTCGCACAGAACGGTGCGGTCATTGGCAGCGCCCTTCGCGCGGAAGGCGGCATCATTCGAGCACTGCGAATAAGGCCACGCTCAGACTTTAAAACAAGTGCTCATCACTCAAATTGATCAGGCTAAACCTTAGCTTCGCCTTAATACGACCGTCTTGAAAGACCTTTGCCTTGAACTTAAATAACGGCCCCAACTGTTCGACGAGTTCCACTTGCGCAAACACTTCGAGATCGGTCTTCACCATGCCCAAGTATTTCGCATACGCGACCTTGCTCAATACACCGAGTGCGTGACCCTTCGTTTGCTCACTGTCGTAGTTTTCTACAGGTGCATAGTGTTTGGTGATTAAAGCGCCCGCGGACTGCGTGCAGAGCTCCTGCAGCATCGCCCCTGGAACTACTGGGGCTCCGGGGAAGTGCCCAACCAAATGCGCCTCGTCACCACGATGGATTTTGACCCCAGTCACAGTGAAGGGAGTGAGTGCATCAATTCGATCGACCATTAGGTAAGGCTCACGATGGTGCAGCAGCACCTTTACTTCATCTCGATTCATCATCATTCTATTTTAGGTAGTTTCACAAAGGGTTTGAAGCGCACATCGATCGGCTCCGCATAGCGCGCGCGCAGATCTTTTGCCGGATCGAAGCCAAACTGAGGCGACAGTCGGTCCTCGCAACACAGGTGATCGACTTGCCTCAACCGCCACGGCTCATGCGCCACATCCCCGCGATACAGCGACTCGCCGTCCGTCGTATATAAATGATAGCGCTCGACCAGCCATCGATCCAATGCATCCGCCGCGATCGGTGGTCCAACTTCAGACTTCATCGAGAATGAATCGGGCGCAGCAAAAGAATAGCGGCCACCGCGCACTTCTCCCCTCATCTTCCGCACTCGATAAGGCAAATGAAAGACGCGCGTGGCAATCCACTGCCCCAAGCGACTATCGGTATCCAAGGTTAAGAAAACCACGCCAGGCCGCCCTCGATAGCTCACATAGGTGCGTAGATTCAGCTCCCACAGCGAAATAAAAGGCAGCGCAGGCGTTACTGGGAAGCGAATGTGCGACATGTAAAAAGGCACGATGCTCAACCATGCAGATCCATCAAACAGATCCAGATCCAGACCGGAGGGGAGCTGATCCCTGATCACCTCAAAATCGCAGCGAAAACTCAGGAACTGCACATGCGACCAACGCTGTGCGATCACCCATCGGTTCGATTGACTCTGATTAGAAGGCCTCATACTCGATATGCATCAGCTATGGCCCGAATTCATTACAACTTTAATCGAAATAAACACTAAAAAGCGGCAACTCTGCCACAACTGTGAATAAGTTCTCCGTTTTAACTTTTACAGCCGGCGGGAGGTTGCCAGTGTTAGGGCTTCATGTCCGAAAAAGACCGCGAATTCGTCCACCTACACGTCCACACTGACCACAGTCTGTTGGATGGTTGCTCGCGGACGGATAAGCTCTGCTCACGGGCGGCGGAGCTGGGGATGAAGGCGCTGTCGATTACCGACCACGGTGTGCTCTACGGCCTGACTAGCTTTTTCAAGCAGGCGGAGAAGCACGGCATCAAGCCTCTCCTCGGTTGTGAAATCTATCTGATCTACGAACAAGAGCTCGCCACGGTCAACGAACTGCGCGCCAAGCAAAAGTCCCACCACATGGGCTTGCTCGCGCGTAATTTCATTGGCTACCAGAATCTTTGCAAAATCGTCTCACAAGCGCACACCGAAGGCTTCTACCGAAACCCACGCACCGATATGAAGACCCTCGCCCAGTACAGCGAAGGGCTGATCGGGTTTTCCGGCTGCTTGGCGGGGGTGATCCCTCAATTCTTACTGAAGGACGAATACGACAACGCGCGCGACGCGGCGGCCCAATTTGTCGATATTTTTGGCCGGGAGTTCTTCATCATCGAGATCATGGATCACGGCATTGAAGAGCAGCGCCGCATCATCCCTGGCTTGTTAAAGATCGCCGAAGAATTTGACTTGAAAGTCGTCGCTACCAATGACGTGCACTACGTCAATAGTACTGATTGGGAGCCGCACGACTCACTGCTCTGCATCCAGACCGGCGCCAAGGTCGGCGACGAGAAACGCATGCGCTATGACTCGCACCAGTTTTACCTTAAATCACGTGAGGAGATGGAGCTCGCCTTCAAAGAGGTGCCCGAATCGATCACCAACACCTCCGCTGTCGCCGAGATGTGCGAAGTCAAGTTGCCCTTTGGCGAAGACCATTACCCGATTTACCAACGTCCGATTGAAGTCAACTCTGGCAACGATCACGAAAACTTTGATCGTGTGCTGCACATCTATGAGGTGCAAAAAAACACCATCCTCATTCGCGACGGCCACCAACCGATCACTCTAAGTGAAGCCGAGCGCATCAAGCACAAGTCCAATGGCCTCTACCTATTTGAGCTCTGCAAAGATGGACTCAAGGAGCGCTACGGCACCGACTACAACGCCTGCCGTGCCGATTGGGAGAATGTCTCGGTCGACGATAGGCGCTACTGCGAACAACTCGAATACGAGCTGGCGATCATTACCGGCACGGGTTTCGTTGACTATTTCCTGATCGTTTGGGACTTCATCGACTGGGCGCGCGCGCAAAACATCCCCGTCGGCCCAGGTCGTGGTTCGGGTGCCGGTTGCATTGTCGCCTACGTACTGAAGATTACTGACATCGACCCACTCAGCTTCGGCCTATTGTTTGAGCGCATGCTCAACTTAGAGCGCGTGTCGCCGCCCGACTTCGACGTCGATTTCTGCATGCGCCGGCGTGACCAAGTGGTGAACTATGTACGCGAAAAATACGGTAAAGACCGCGTCGCAAATATCATTACCTTCGGCACGTTTGGTGCAAAGATGATCGTGCGCGACCTCGCCCGCGTCAATGACCTCGAATTCTCCGAGGCCAACAAGATCGCGAAGATGATCCCCGACGAGCTCAACATCACGCTCGACGATGCAGTTAAAAAGTCTCCCGAGCTCGCCGCAGAGATCACACACAACCCAGTCGCGAAGATTATTATTGAGCAAGGTCGTGTGATCGAAGGGATGATCCGTAATACTGGCAAGCACGCTTGCGGTGTCATCATCGCCGACCAAGACATCACTAATTTGATACCGGTCACCTTACAGGAAGGCGACCTCACCACGCAGTATCCGAAGGGCCCCAGCGAGGACCTCGGCCTGCTGAAAATGGACTTCTTGGGCCTCAAGACTCTCACTGTAATCGATGATGCGCAGACCTATGTGCGCAACACACGGCAGCTACCTGAGTTCAATGTTGAGAAAGTTCCGCTCGATGACCAAGCGACTTTCGACCTGCTCAACAGTGGCCGTACCACAGCCGTCTTTCAGTTAGAGTCCGGCGGCATGCAGCAGCTCTGTCGTCAGATCGGATTGAGTTCTTTTGAAGAAATCATCGCATTGATCGCACTCTATCGCCCAGGCCCGATGCAGTTCATCCCTCAATTCATTGAAGGCAAGAAGGACCCGTCCACAGTCCAGATACCGCATCCGCTGCTCAAAGATTTGGTGCAGGAAACGTACGGTGTCTTGGTTTATCAGGAACAGGTGATGCAGTCCGCGCAAATCATCGCTGGCTACACGCTCGGCGGCGCAGATATTCTTCGCCGCGCGATGGGTAAGAAGATTAAGTCTGTGATGGACGCGCAGAAACAGGTGTTCATCGACGGTGCGCGTAAGACCAATCAAATCGATGCGAAGACGGCCACATCGATTTTCGCGTTGCTGGAAAAGTTTGCGCAATACGGCTTCAATAAATCGCACTCTGCTGCGTATGCGATGCTCAGTTATCGCACCGCCTACCTGAAGGCGAACTATCCGATCGAGTTCATGGCCGCCGTGCTCACTTCCGAGCAAGGCAACTCCGATAAAATATCAAACATCCTCGCTGAATGTAATGCGATGAATGTGCAGGTGCTCAGCCCAGACATCAACGACTCAGGCAGCGACTTCACCCCGATTATACAAGACGACTGGGGTAGTATCCGCTTCGGCATGGCGGCGATGAAAGGCGTGGGCGAAGGGGCTTCGATTGTCATCATCAACGAACGCAATGCCAACGGCGCTTACCAAGACTTCACCGACTTCATCGTTCGCTCCGCCGACAAGGCCGTGAATCGCCGCGTGATTGAAGCATTGATCAAGACCGGTGGCTTCGACTCTTTCGGCGAAGACCGCGCCACACTGCTCGACTGCCTCGACTCAGAATTGGCTGAAGCCGAGAGCACACGCCGCGACCGCGAAGCGGGACAAAGCTCGCTGTTCGACATGATGGGCGGCGATGACGCTGCGGATGACTCACAGCACAAGGGTGGGCCGTCGCGCAAGACCGTCCCGCCGATGTCGATGACCGAAAAGCTGCGCTACGAAAAAGAGCTGCTCGGTTTCTACATTTCGGGGCACCCAATGGATGCCTACGCAGGGCTCGACACCGTGATCGATACCTTTGCCAAGCCAGAAGACTTAGTAAACTTTGACGACCGCACGACGTTCCGCCTCGGCGGCATCGTCAGTAATTTACAGATTAAGTATACCCGTAAAGACAGCCGCCAGATGGCAGTCTTCAATCTCGCGACCGCCACGCACAGTTACGAGATGATCATGTTCCCCGAACCGTATGAGAAAAACGGCTCGCGACTTGAGGACGGTAAACTGACTCTGATTCACGGCCAGATTGGCCGACGCAACGGCGAGATGAGCCTCACCGCCCATGAAGTATTCGACCTCGAGCAATCGATCCCACGCATCATCCAGCGCATCAACTTCATCCTGCACCCTCACGAAAAAAATGCCACGGACTTCATCGACAAATTCCGCGAGATGATTGATGTTGAATACGGCTCCACCCGGGTGAATCTGAGCTTTCTGATCGACAATCAAATCGTCGAGACCGAGACCGCGCAGTCTCTTACCTTCACGATCACTGGCACAAATTATAAAGAGCTACGGCGCCACCCGGCTCTCGCCGGTGTGCGCATTCAATCGATCGCGGTGCAACCAGTCGATGACCGGCGCCCCTGGGAACGGGGTAAAAAGAAGTTTTAGGCTCACCTAACTTTGCTGTATTTCATACATGTCCAATCGTCAGCAGATCTTCGCCAGCTTTAAGGAAAAGCGCACGCACTCCGAGTTTTGGATGAATGGCGTGCTGTATGCCTGCCTCGGCATCACATTCCTGCCAATCACAGTGTGGGTCGCTGCGAGTGCACATGAACAAAGCCGCATTTTGAACGCCCTGCTCGTGCTGGTCGCGGCGATCTTTTTGCTCGTTCTCTATAATCGGATCAAAGTCGAAGAGCCACTGACTCTCAACAAGAGCGCCCGCAACTCACTCTTGGCGTCCTATGCCCTATTATCACTCAGTGTTATTTCGCGCCAAGTAATTCCGCCCTCGTCTGAGGTGCTCTACCTAATCAGCTCACTACTCGCGATCCCAGCCTATTGCTTGGGCATCGCATCGGTGGTGCTTTTCATCTTCGGCCAAGGCGTGCGCCGCATCACCTACACAGCGACTGGCACGTTCTGCACCTTCATACTACTAAGCATATTGATGGCACCGCTCGACTGGCCACTACGCACCCTCGCGGGTAAATGGAGCGGCATGGCACTGAGTGCCGCAGGCAAGACAGTCGAACTCGGGGTGCAAGGCAGCACCGCCACGACACCGTCCCAGCTGATACTCATCGTCAACGAGTATCCGTTTCATGTCGCTTCCGAGTGTAATGGATTCGGCGTCATCTTAACGAGCTTGCTCCTCTCGGTGCTACTGGCGATCTACCGTAGACTCGGCCCGATCGACACTGGCCTCAATCTACTCTCAGCCATCACCCTCGGCTTTCTATTTAACACTCTACGCATTCTGATTATCGTGCTGTTAGCGCCATCAATGATGGATCACTATCACCTTATGCACGAGATCGTCGGCACCATCACCTACTGGAGCTGTTTGATACTTACCTGGATTCTACTCAACGGCCCAGTAGAAAATGAGCCCAGAGACGAACCGCTCAATCAAGCGGACACTTAAAGCTAGGCACTGGCTGTTGATCGAGACCACCGTCTCCGCGGCGCGCCTACACCCCCAGTGAAAGTGATCAGCAACCACGTGTTTGCCATTTTCGCGTTTCAGCCTATTTTTACTAATATGATGAACCCATCCCGACTCGCCATCGTCCTGCTGTTTCCAGCATTGCTATGGAGCGCAGACTCGAAGATCGAAGTCGGCCAGAGTCTCGAACAAACCATCGAAACGCTCGGCAACCCGATCGGAATTATCGAGCTCCGAGATAAAACCCTGCTACTCTACCCACAAGGCGAAGTCACCCTCCGTGACGAGAAGATATCGGACATCGACCTGATGAGTGATGCGCAATTTGCTGCAGATCAAAAGCGCTTACGTCTCGAACGTGAAAACTGGCTCATCCAACAAGAAAAGCTCTCAGCCGCTCGGCTCAAACAAGGTGAAGACCTCAAAGACTATAAAAGGCAAAGCAGCACCTTCGCCGCGCTGCCCGCTAAAGACCGGGTGGACTACTGGCGCAGTTTTCAGATCCGTTTCCCTGAGGTAAATGTCGCAGGTGAAATCGACCGCGCACTGGAAGGCTACGAAATCGAACTGACCGAATTGAAGAACCAACATAAAATTGCCGAACTTGAGACCCGTGTTGCTCTCGCCGAGCAGCAAGCCGCAGCAGCACGCCTCGAAACCGAAAAACTACGCGACGAGACTGCAGCACGCAGCCGCTCAAACTTTGGGCTACGCAGCTATACGACCCCGTATAATAATTACTATTATCGCCCTCCCACGATCACCATCTATCCGAACACGAATAAAGTCATTCACTACAATCACAACAATTTGGACCGCTGGAATTGGAATACGCATACGCTGCCCAATCAGCGCTCCGAAAGCACTGCCGAAAGCGTCTCACGTATTCTGAATACAAAGTAGTGATCCATACAACGCAGCCCAACAGGATGCCACAAATATCGCGGGATAAACCCGCTCGCTACTGCAGTGACTGGCTTTATGCCAGGATTGAACACAACAAACTCTACTTAAAACGGCTGCGAGTTGTCCGTGCCTGCCAGGTCGGGGCGATTGGTGTCTTTATTGAACCGCATTGAGAGCAACTTCGATACGCCCTTCTCTGGCATCGTTACCCCGAATACTGTATCTGCGTTAGAGATCGTGCGCTTATTGTGCGTTACGATCAGGAACTGAGACTTATCAGTAAAGCCATGCAGCGTCTCACAGAAGCGTCCGATATTGGCATCGTCGAGCGCGGCATCGATCTCATCCAGCACACAAAACGGGCTGGGCTTGACCATGTAGATAGCGAACAGCAACGCCACCGCAGCCATCGTACGTTGACCACCCGACAGGAGTGTCACGCTTTTCAAACGAGTTCCAGGAGGACGCGCAATAATATCAATTCCCGACTCTAGTGGATCATCGGAATCAACTAAAATAAGATCAGACTCACCACCACCAGAAATCTTCTCATATGTGAAGGCAAAATTCTTACGCACCTGATCAAAGGTTTCGCGGAATAATTTCTGCGACGTCTCGTTGATCTCATCGATGCTTTTCACCAATGCGTTCTTCGCATTCCAAAGATCTTCACTCTGGTTTTTCAGAAAGTCATGCCGTTCCTTCAAATCCGTATACTCACTAATCGCATCGAGATTCACTGGCCCCATATTCGAAATACGGCTCTTCAACTCAGACACTTCCTCTTCGATCACGCTCCAATTAGTGCCATCCATCTCCGCAAGTTCTTCTTCGGTCGGATCACGCCGCTCATGCTTCGGCTGTGCGGCGAGCTGGTCGGGATCATCTAGGTCGTCAAGATTTACGCGTTTATCAAACTCGACATTACCCTCCCACAGTTCGGTCTTCCAGTCGACGCGTTCCAGGTCGATCTGATACTCATCCTGAGCCATGCTTTCGATAAAACCAATCTGCGAACGTTCTTCGGCGAGGCGGATTTCAAGGCGAGTCATCTCTTGATCAAAGGTTCGACCTTCATTGCGACGCCCAGAAAGACCGCCATCAACTCCAGCAATCATCGCATCCATTTCTTTAATCGCCGCGCGGTCTTCGGACAACTGCCCGGCGGCCACTTGTAAGGTCTTATCAAGTTCGAGGCTTTTTTCAGACTCATGAGCACCGCTGCCCTTGAGCTGGCCGATCTGCTCATTGATTGTATCAATTTCCTGATTACGACGGATGATCCGATTCTGCAAACTCGCGGTCTCGCGTTGAACTTCCCCGAGCACGCGATCAACCGATTCAAGGCGTTGCTTCTTCTCTGCCAATTCAAGACGGACGTCTGCCAAAGCTTCGCGCTTTTGATCGCGAGCCTCACGGGAATGTGCAATCGCATCTTCCAAATCAGTGCCGTTCTGGCGCTCCTCAAGCAACCCTTTCTCCGCTGCGACGAGCTCCTGCTTCGACTCTTCGAGGTCTTGCACCGAATCACTGTGATGCGCATCGAGTCGCTCAAGCTCTCCCTCACTCTTATGATGCGAGCGGGCATTGTGCTCAACCTTCTGCCCCTGGTTACGCTCTTCCGCGACAAGCCCAGACACTTCACTGGCGAGTTCGCTCAGGCGTTGGCGTTGCTCCTCAACCGTCACTTCAGCGACATGGCGCTGATCTTCCAAAGTCGTGGATTGCTGGCGTAAAGTGTTGAGCGCCTTACGCTCGGTGTCGATTTCGCTACGAAGCTTACGAATATCAGATTCGCGCTCAATCACACTGGACGACTTCTTGCCAGAGCCTCGTCCGCCATGAATCAAACCTCGGCAGTCAATGGTTTCACCATTTTGAGTCGCGACCAACAGGAAGTTAAACTCAGGGTGCGCCTTCCAAAATCGAACAAAGTCCCCAAGGCTTTCCGCAAAATAGCAATTGGTCAGCAAACGTGCGACGGCCTCGCTGAGATTCGAATCGCGCGCAAGCACGACTGAGGCGGCTGGCACGATTCCGCCTGGCAGCTTCACTCCCGGTAGCTTACTATAGCCCGCCTCCAGGTTGACCTGAAGGCAGGCACGCCCGAGTTGATCGGCATCGAGCTTATCGATCACGGTGAGCGCTTGTTTCGGATCACCGATAAACAAGGCTTCCGCCGCCTGACCGAGTAGAGCCTGCAGAGCACTGGTGTAGGCCGGCTGTACTTTCAGCTCTTTGGAAATAATCGAAACACTGTCCTTCGACACGAGGTCGCCGAGTTTATCGCCGAGAATCGCCTTCGCGCCTTCGCCAAACCCTTCAAACTTGGCCTGCAAGTCCTCAAGCACATTGAGCTGCGCTGTCTTACGCGCAATGCCTCGGTCCTGCTCCTGAATCTGTTCCTGCATCGTGCGGAACTGCTGGAGAATCGCCTTTGAGTCGATGCGAGCTTTCTCTAGTGCAATCTCGCTAAGCTGTTGCTCCTCGCGACGCTTTGCCAACAACCGTTGAATGTCGGCATGGCCCTTTTCCAGAACTACAACCTCTTCCTTCAAAGTCAAAAGTGTCTCCGTCAACGAGGCGTGTTTGACCTGATAAGTCTTTAACTCGACTTCGAGCGTGGTGCAACGAGAGCGCGCCCGATTGATCCGATTCTCGGCCTGCAGCACAGCTTGCCGACGCTGTTGCAGTTGCGCCTCCATCTCGCCGAGTTGCTCTTGGGAATTGACCAATTCTGAATTGCGATCTCGAAAGATACGATCGGAGTCATCCACCACATCGCTCTGTAGCTGTTTATTCTCAGACTCACTTCGAGCACGCGCTGCTAATTCGTTTTGCTGTGCTTCGAGGCCTGCGATCTCTTTTTGATATTCCGCGATACGCGCCTCCAAGTCCTTGATGCGGATAGCGGAGAACTCGGCCTGATTCTCGGAATTTTCCTTCTCGGAGCGCAGATTAAACACGCGCTGCTGCAGTTCCTGCATTTTGTCATACAACTCGACCCGACCGGCTTTTTGCAACGCCAGTGCTTCCTCATCGGCGGCCATCGATTCGGTGTGCTTCTCCAGCTTTTTACGAAGCTCATCCGCGCGCCCTGCGACCGCATCAATCGAGCCTTTTAGTGCGGTGAAGCGATACGAGCTAAACGCCAAATCCAAGTGAGTCAGGCGGTGTTTAATACGCTGATAGCGCAGCGCTTTACTGGCTTGACGCTTCAACGAGCCGATTTGACGGCTGACCTCCTCGATCACATCGGTGACACGGGCGAGATTTGCATCGACGAGCGAGAGCTTATTAAGCGCCTCTTTGCGTTGCGCTTTATAAAGTGTAATACCCGCAGCCTCTTCGAAAATAGTGCGCCGCTCGCCGGGGTTAGTTGATAGGATCTGATCGATCTGCCCCTGCAGCATGAAGGAGTAAGACACGCGGCCCACCCCAGTATTAGCGAACAAGCGTTGAATGTCCTTCAGGCGCGAGACCTTACCATTGATATAATAATCACTGCCGCCATCACGCGTGACGCGGCGAGCGATCTCGACCTCATTAAAGGCAGTACCCAGTTCGGCTTCGCAATCGGCAAACGTCAGCGAGACTTCGCAGGTTGGCAGGCCTTTGCGCTTATCGGTGCCCTCAAAAATGACGTCCTGCATGGATGCACCGCGCAGCGCTTTCGCACTCTGCTCGCCCAGCACCCAACGAATCGCATCGACGATGTTACTCTTACCGCAACCATTCGGACCAACGACAGCAGTCACCCCACGGCGCAGGTCGAGGCGCGTCCGATCGGCAAAACTCTTAAAGCCACTGATGACGATCTCTTTGAGATACATAAATACTAAATATGGACAGCTGGGGGTGGGTAGAAAAGTCCTAGAAGAATCACCCAGAGCGGCGCTCGCAACCCTAAAAGATAACAGAGAAATAGTTGCTAGAGGAATAGGATCTGCCCATGTTCGCTCCAACAATCATTCATCCCAGTTCTTATGCCCGAATCTATACAATGCTCCCGCGACGAATGGCCGATCAAAGCCTATAAAGACCTCAATTTCCTAAATAGTGATGAAGCCCGCAACATTCGGGTGCTGTGCGAAATGACTGAGCCAGGACTTCGCTTCGCAAAGGAAAAAATCAAAGACACCATCGTGCTATTTGGCTCTGCCCGTATCATGCCGATCGATGTCGCACAGGCTAAACTAGAAGACATACAGGCCGCCATCGGTGATCCCGACAATCTCACCGCAGCCGAGAAGCGCGCGCTGCACCTCGCGCAAAGCGCAGTTAAAGCAGCGCCTTACTACAATATGGCAGTCGAACTGGCCGAAGAGCTCACCAAATGGTCGATGAGCCTACCGGAGAAAGATCAACGCCGTTTCATTATCTGCTCCGGCGGCGGGCCAGGCATCATGGAAGCGGCCAATCGCGGCGCGCATAATGTCGGCGGCAAATCAGTCGGCCTCGGCATTAGCCTTCCCTTTGAGCAAGGCGTGAACGAATACATCCCTGATGGACTACAATTTGAGTTTCACTATTTCTTCGTGCGTAAATACTGGTTTGTGTTACTGGCCAAGGCGCTGGTCGCCTTCCCCGGAGGATTTGGCACGATGGACGAGCTGTTTGAAACACTCACTCTGGTGCAGACTGGAAAAGTTACCGAACCTCCCCCGATTGTGCTGTTTGGCAGTGAGTTTTGGCATAGCGTGGTCAACTTCGAGTCACTGATCGAATGGGGCACGATCTCACGGGCAGACCTCGACTTGTTTAAAGTGGTCGATACTGTCGAACAGGCACGCGACTATATTATCGAGCAACTAACGGCGCGGTTCTTATCGTAGCTGCAACTTTAGCGATAGACGCGTTCACTATGCAGTGAGAGCAGCTTCACGCTAACACAGAGCAAGCCATTGAGCGCGAGCCAATAAACCGGACTTTGAAAGATGAAGTCCACAAAGGCATGCCCAAATGCCATGCTCAACCCGACCAGCAGCATCAGTGCGCTCAAGGTATTGCCCGATGCTCGAAACAGTAGGTTCCAGACCCAATAGCCAAAGATCATCAGTAATATTCCACAACCCACGATCCCATACTCACAGAGAAACTGCACAATATCATTGTGCGCGTTGTGATAGACCTTTCGCCCCCACCAGCCACCGCGGGCGCGATAGCCTAGATAAAAGATTTCCGGATGGCTCTTCTGATACATCGGGAAAATGTAGCGCCATGAACCCGCACCCCAACCGAGCCATAACTTCTGTTGCGCCATCTGCCATGTCAATTTGGTTGTGATTACTCGGTCACTTTGATCCGCGGTCTGAATCGTCTCTTCAATATCACCGAAGCGCTGTTCGATTTTTTGGATATCAACGAATTGAAAGATCATATAGCCGCCACTGCCAAGTAACGAGCCGATTAGCAAGGTCAGCAAAATCGAATTGCGCACCGAGGTCGAAAACAACCCGCGCGCAACGGCCACAATGAAAAAGCACGCCGTCATCACGCCGCCAAAGAGAATCCCGCCCCGCGAAAGCGCCAAACCAATCGACGTATACAGAACCGCTACAAACACAAAGAGCAGTAAATGCGGCCCGCCACTCTGCCCACGACGCTCTGCTTGATTGAAATGGTAGAAATAGAGCACGCCACAGGCGAAGATGATCAAGTTCAGATAGGCCACTCCCTCATTTCGATAAAAGAACGTACCCCAGAAATTAGCGTTCGATGATTTCACCGTCCACAGCACCGCATCTGCGCCAGAGAATTTTTGTAACATCGCGACGATTGCCATCCCCACCCCACTGATCACCAATGCCCACAGTAAGAGCACCGCACTGCTACGGCGGCGCACACCGACCCATAGCCCCCAGACCAAAGTAAACGCCGCCGCGAAACTCGATAGCATGCGAAACGCATTCATCGGCACATAGCTGGTATCGACTCCAGAAGGCAGCCAACTCACTGGCTCCACTTCTTCGACCCACCAGCCTCTGTCATCCCGAAGCTGCTCCCACGCGGGGTTCATTCCCTGAATCGTAATATAGACCAGAAAGGCCACGCTCAGCCAAAAGACTGGAAACTTTAGCAGACGCTTCAGATTTTGCGCATTACCATGCTCACCGTCCGTGCCATTGCAGCGTTGCGACATCGGCACGATGGAGAGCAGCCAAGTCAACAAGCCGCCCGCTAACAAAGTATGTAACGACCAGAGCTGCACACCCGCGAGCCCCCAAGCCGTAAAGGCCAAAGTCAGGCCACCGGCCACAACAACCGCCCACTCACGAGGCGCAACAGATGGAGATCCCATAGCAGTGCCTTAAGAAAAGCTGGGTTGGTACGCATCGTGCAGACGCAGTAAGCCCAACAGCTTACCTTCCTCCGACAGCACGGGTAGCACCGAAATCTGAGAACTACGGTCTTCCATCTTACGCACCGCATCGCCCAGGGGCACATTCGGCTGGGTAGAGATCGGTGATTTCGTCATGCAATCCCCCACCTTGAAATTCAGAATATCACCTTCCTGTGAGAGAATGCGGCGAATATCGCCATCCGTAATAATTCCAGCCAAGCTATTTGCCGCATCCACGATACAAGCCGCACCGAATGGAAACTTCGTCATCCGAATCACCACTTCGCGCAGCGTTTCTTCAGCTTGCGCGCAAGCTACTTGATCGGCGAGGTGCATCACATCACCCACTGTCATCAGCAGATTCCGTCCGAGCTGCCCACCGGGATGGTAGCTTGCAAATTCCTCCTTGGTGAAACCACGCGCTTTAACCAACGCCGCAGCCAAGGCATCGCCAATCGCCAAGCTCACCGTCGAGCTCGACGTCGGCATCAAATTCAGCGGATCAGCCTCACGCTCGACACTACCATCCAACACCACATCGGCCGCCGCCGCGATCGGAGAGTCCATATTGCCGACAATCGCAATCACAGGAGACTTAAGTTTTTTAAACATCGGCATTAAGCGCAGCACCTCCGCCGTGCTGCCGCTCTTCGACAACACGATCGTCGGATCCCCCGGTTGATACACACCCAGATCACCATGAATAGCTTCAGCCGCATGCAAGAACACCGAAGGGATACCGCAACTCGAAAATGTCGCCGCCAGTTTCGTGCCGATGTGGCCAGATTTACCGATCCCACAAATTACCAACTTACTGCGGGACTCTAAGATCAAATCCAATGCGCGCTCAAAGGCACCATCCAAACGCTCTGCCGCGATTTGGATTGCCGCAGCCTCCGCCTGCATTGATTGACGTCCTACTTCGAGTCGACTGAGACCTAAATTACTCATATCACAGAGCTAACCAGCTCCCCACAGAAGGTAAAGCACTTTGCCAGCGCAGCATGTTAAATTCAGAAGCTAGGAGTTCGATCTAGGTCTTTCGTTGATGGTGAAGCCAGTTAGGTCTTTCTTATCAATCAGTTGCGGTGTCATGGCTCTTCTCCAAATTGGCGAACGAAGTGCGGTTCATCACCTGCAGTGCTTCAGCAACTAACTTCTGGCTCCTCCCCTCTAACACTTCTGAGGATTATGCTGCAAAAGTTGCGCACCACGCCAAGGCCAGCAACACCAAGGATAGTGCCCCGCAAGCGATTGACCAACGCTGCAAAACCGAGAACCAGCGCTGCACGCAGGCCCCCAGCGCACCGAAGACAGCGCCACACGCAAACCCGCTAATATGCGCGGCGACATCCACATTGCCATCCCCCACGCCAAACAAACCCAACAACGTCAGCCCACCGAATACGGGAATCAACCAACGCGGCAGCGACAGGCGATGATCTGGGTCCGAAACCGCCGCCCAAATACCAACCCCCGTCAACAAGCCCAATGCCCCAAACACTGCAGTCGAAGCCCCAATCGAGAAATGCGCCTCTGGATAATAAACCACCGCATTGAGCACATTTCCCGCAATGCCACTGAGCAACACTAGCAGCCAACCAGCGCCTGCACCAAAAAAGCGACAGACAAAAAATACAAAGCCCATCCCCGAAATCAAATTGGAGACCAAGTGCACCACATCCGCGTGCAAAGTCAGCGCAGTCACCGCTCGCCACCACTGCGAGCCCTGCACCATGGCCACCGAATCGACCTGTCCCGCCGAGACCATGTCCGCACGCCCTTGCCACACAAAGCAGGCGGTCAGAACTACAGTATACAGAGCAAACGACAACCAGCCGAAATCAAATTCCTGATATTCAAACCGAGCGCCACGCCCGCGCCCTGACTCCAAAGCAGCCCAGGCATCCAGTTCAGCACTTACCGCTGCTTGTCGATTTTCCACCACACAAATAACATAGCGCCCTGCATGCAGAATCATCCAATACGCATCCCCCATCGCCAAAATAGCCAGCCCCGCCTCACTCGCTTTGATATAATCATCAAACACAGCCACCGCGACGAGCCCCTCATCCAGTTCAAAATCGACTAGATCAGTCGGCACCCCTTTAGCTCCTATCGCTTTCAAGCTCGCCATATTGGCATTATGCGCTATTCTTCGACACGCAATCAACTAATAAACCCACCACGCATATGATAAAAAAAATATTCCTATTCCTCGTACTCCTGGCAGTCGCCGCTGTGGCCGCAATTTATTTCTTCGGCTCAAGCGTGCTAAATAAGGGCATTAAGACAGGTGTCGAAAAATACGGGCCAGAAGTCACTCAGACTCCCGTACGCCTCGATGATGTGAGCCTATCCATCCTCTCCGGCAACGGCACTCTCTCTGGCCTCTACGTCGGCAACCCAGATGGATATAAAAGCGAAAACATCTTCGCCCTCGGCCAAATCGAGGTCGATGTTGATACTAGTTCCATCTTTAGCGATAAGATCATCATTAACAAGATCATCATCCAGAAGCCTGAGATCAGCTACGAAAAGACGCTGATGAGCTCCAACATCAAAGCACTGATGAAAAACATCGACGCCTTCACTGGCAGCGCAGACGAGAACGCCCCTGGGCCCGCAGAAGCGGCGCCGGCAGAAGGCGGCTCCTCTAAGCAAGTAGTCATTAAGCAACTCGTCATCGAAGACGGCACAATCTTCGTCGGCCTGATGGGAGCTGGCACCACAGTGCCACTCCCACGCATCGAGATGAATAACATCGGCGAAGGCGGCAACAAGAAGAGCATGGCAGAAATCATCGACCTCATTCTTACCGAAGTGCTCAAATCAATCGGCCCCGCCATTGCAAATGCAGGCGACCTTGTTGGCGAAGGCGGCAAAGCTGCACTCGAACAAGGCGAGGGTGCCCTCGAAAAAGCTAGCGACAGCATCAAAGGCTTGTTCGGCAAGTAGGCCCCGCATAACACGCACAGCTTCGACCACAAAGGCGCGGCTCTGCGGAGACCGCGCCTTTTGTGGTTCATTGATTACGCGGACTGTCGCAAATAACGTATAAGAACACCCGCAGTTGCCACGACCATGAGATCAAGCAACGGGCAATCGGCGCACCAAGGCTTGGCCTGTAACCAAAAAAAACCCGTCCAATCGGACGGGCTATTTGAAAGAGTGTGATGCGGAAAGGGACTATGCGTCCGTCTCTTCTTTAGCTGGTGCTTCTTTTTTAACAGCTTTCTTGGCGGCCTTTTTGACTGGCTTCTTGGCTTCGGCTTCTGTTGCTTCGGCTTCTGTTGCTTCGGCTTCAGTTGCTTCGGCTTCAGTTGCTTC
>DJBY01000075.1:0-285 GCA_002430605.1 Opitutia bacterium UBA5964
CTGCCCCCATGCGGCGCCACCAATGTTCACATCAAAGCCAAGATTCAACGGATCGGCACCCTCGGAATCCAGCGGCCCGAAATGTGCCTTGCCCAGAAACAGCGTGCGATAACCTGCCCCCTGTAGAATACGCGGCAGCGTCACATCGTCCTTCTTCAAGCCCGACCAGTTCCACGCCTCCGGCCCAAACTTGCCTTTGTTGTTTCCAGACGGGCGAATCCACTGCGTCGTGGCATGACGGGTGGCATTTTGCCCCGTCATCAGCGTCGCCCGCGTTGGCGAGCA
>DJBY01000075.1:538-3006 GCA_002430605.1 Opitutia bacterium UBA5964
CGTGCGATACCACTCGTTCAACGGATAGACCACTGGCTCTCCATCGGCGTCGGTGAGAAACGGCACCGACGTATCCATCACTCCCATGTCATCGACGAGGAAGACGATGATGTTAGGCTTTTCGGTGGCAATCGCCGACATCGCGAGTACCACCAAAGCGAACAGTGAGGCGGCGAGAGGATTCATGTATTCAATTATCGATTACGAAACACTATTTCTTTGCCCGGGATCGCAGGAGCTTCGACTGGCATGACAACTGTGCCGCGTTCGAAATCGATCGAGCTCGGAGTCAGTTGCATGTCGTAGTATGGAGATATTTGATTGGAGACCAAATCTACCCAACGGACCAATTGTCCGGTATAAGCAGAAATACGGCCACCGATCGCGCAGAGTGTCGCCTCAGCGACGGCTTGCGCACAATTCAAAGGCGTTCCTGTGCCACGCGCACTTTTGATCAATTCAACGTGCTCTTGGATCATGCTAGCGCCACCTTCCAATTGAATAGTTGGAACCGACACATCTTTACCCTGCACCTTGGTGCCAATAGTCTGCCCCTCGGTGCCGCGAAAGCTCTCACCGACACGATTGTAGCAACCCGCAATTTGGCGACATTGGCTATGGATATGCACGCCATCGCCGTAGTCTATATCGACGCTGAAGAAATCAAATTGGTTGCCCGTCTCACGACGTGCGCGCCCACCCATTCCGTTAAACGAAACTGGCGTGCGACCAATGAACCAATTAGCAACATCCAACTGATGCACGTGCTGCTCGACGATGTGGTCGCCAGAGAGCTCAGTAAAATTGAGCCAGTTACGAGTGATATAGTGCGCATCACTCTGGTCGGCCCTGCGTGAAGAAATCCACGGCACTTCACTATTCCAAGAAACGACCCCACCGACAATCTCGCCAATCGCACCCGCATCGATTTTTGCCTTTGCGGTTTGATATGTGGCATCATAACGACGCTGCGTGCCTGCGACAATGGTCAGGCCCTTTGCCTTGGCAAGTTCACCCAGCGCGATCACTTTACGCGCACCGACCGGATCCACCGCAACCGGCTTTTCGATAAAGCAATGCTTCCCCGCTTCGACGCAGGCTTCTAAATGCTGTGGGCGAAAGTTCGGTGGTGTTGCCATAATGACAAACTCGGCATCCGACTCCGTAACCTTTCGATAGGCCTCATAGCCGGCATATCCTCGCGAGGCATCGAATTTAAACTTTGCGAGTGCACCATCCACACGGTCTTGAAAGACATCTGCGACGGCCACGACTTCGACATCAATACCAAGAATTTGGCAGGCCTGTAAGAACTGCCCCAACGCGCCCTGGCCGCGACCACCACAACCGATCAGACCGACCTTTATCTTTTGGGTTCCAATGCCGTTGACGGTTTGTGCACCGAGTATGTTGAAAGTAGAAATTGCTGCGGCAGACACTGCAGCGGCTTTTACGAAATCACGTCGTGTAAAATTGTTCATGGTATACTTTTTTTTTGCCTGGAGAGATTAGCAGAACCGTTATTTAGCGGAGTTAATATTTTCAGCGACGGGTTTACCGGCGGCCCACAAAAGACCGCGGGTGATTATTTGCATGTATTGCTCCTGCAGCATAGTCTCGTTGTGATGCCCGATCGTGGTGGCAAATACGCGAGTCTTGTTGGGGCCGAATTCATTGACCCAGATGTTGGCATGCATCTCACCGGTCTGGTTTGACTTCGACTCAGCCAGCGGCGTCATCGTCGGGAAGACCTTGTTAATGAAATACAACTCGCCCTTCGGCGTGGTCCAGTTGCTCATGCCCTGCATGATCTCGTGCTCGGGCGCGGTAATTTGCACTTCAAATGCGTGATGCGGGCCATGGCGTGCGGAATGCACCCCACAGAATTCGAACCATTTCTCACCCGCCGGGCCGCCGCGGTAACTATGCATCGAGCAGTGCACCAACACCGCCGGCACGCCGTCAATGTGCGGCTGCAGAATACCTTCGATGTAGTTGGCATCGCCGATATCCGCGAAGCATTCGTTGTGCACCACCACATCGTAGCCCTTGGCCCAACCCGGGTTCTTGTAAAACTCAAGCATCGCATTCACGGTCTTGGTGCGCTGGTGCACAATCGTCCATTCAACTTTTTGCTTGGAGTATAGATCCACCGCCATGGGAACGATTTCTCGCTGATTATCGTAATCATGGCAGCAACCGCCGGTGATCAACAGTGCCTTGATGGCAGGTGCTGGAGAGGCTTCGGCGACTGCAGGGCTGGCGATCATGCAAGCGGCTCCGAGCAGAACAATTGTTTTAAGGTGAGGTATCATTGGAATTTCTTTATTTTTGATTTGGATTAAATTCTATTTATTAGGTTTTCGCTCGGGAAAGTCTTGGTTGAGCTCTAAATCGGCATCGCTCGGCGTGCGAGATGGCACTCCGCCTGGGGGGACATCGCCCTTGGCAGTCCATACGATTGCATT
>DJBY01000075.1:3219-3470 GCA_002430605.1 Opitutia bacterium UBA5964
AAGCCACGTCCACCGTCGGGACGTTCATAGGCCCAGGCAACATGCTGTTTTTTACCAGCACTGACTGCAGCCATCACTGCTGGATTGCTGCCGCGATTCTTATCGTGGGCCCGCGAGGTCAAGGTCTCGATCGGTGGCAAGGAAGAGAGAATTGGCGTGACGCCCTCCATGTCGGGCTGAAAACGCATGTGGTAATACCACTCGTCGCGAATCGTAAAGGGCTGCACGCCGTTGGTGATTGGATGCTCGGG
>DJBY01000075.1:3684-6409 GCA_002430605.1 Opitutia bacterium UBA5964
CCTGGATCTTATCCTGATGCTCCTTAGCTATGTGGCCTTTACCCCCATCGCAATACATCACAATCGCATCTGGAATCTTATCAGATTCAGGCCAGGTGCCATTATCTACAACGCTGGCTTTCACGTCGAGGCCGCTTTCATTGAGACAGCGAGCCAGCAACATCGATCCAGCGCGATGCTCATGCGCCCCATAGCCGTGGCTCTTCTTGCCAGCCAAAAAGATGATTTCCTTGGTCGATTCAGCAGACACCGCTTGGATGCCGCACAAGTAAATGAGCAAGCAAGATAGCAATTTAAGGGTATGACTGGCTTTCATCGTAACTATGCAGGTTGACAGTTTATTTGGTGAAGTTGTTTCCATGTATTTTTAAGAAAATCCAGGCCCTGGACTGAGAGCTGCTGCGGGCTGTCATATAAAGGACGCCAGATCGCGGCCGCACGGGCGATCACTTCATTATCCTCCGAGAAACTCTCGATCACGATGTCGCCATCGTAGCCGATCGTCTGCAAGGCAGACAGCACGCCGTTCCAGTCCACTTGATCCTGGCCCAGCAGACCACGATGACTCGCGCTGGCATGCACATGGCCGATGTGCCGACCGTATTTGAGGATGGCCGCAGCCGAGTCGTCCTCCTCGATATTCATATGAAAGGTATCGATGTGTATTTTCAAGGCAGGACTGCCCACCCGTTCAATCAAATCCACCGCTTGTTCTAAAGTATTAATGCAATCTGTCTCGAAACGATTCAACGGCTCCATCGCCAAGATCACCCCAGCGGCTTCCGCCTTCTGGCAAAGCGGCTTTAAATGCGTAGCAATTAAAGCGAGCTGCTGTTCTCGCTCAATCGGCGTGTGACGATTCGCACGCCCCGTCTCCGAATACATCGGCCCACACACCACTTTGGAGCCAAGTTGCTGCGCGAGTTCAATCAGTTCGCCAATATATTGCACTGCCGCCTGTTGCGCGTCTTCATCACCTCGTAAATCTCGCCCTGGGCAAAACGCACCACAGACGATCGGCTGCGTCAGCTCTGACGCAGCCAAGGCATCAGCCAACAATGGCGCCGATACCAATGTGGGCTCGACGATCGCGAGCTCAATCACAGCCGCACCGTAAGATTTGAATATTTGAATGAGAGGTAAGTCGGCATCTGTAAAACCAGAGCTGACCAGAAAGGTATTGAGGCCGAATCGCATAAAGTAGACTGAAGAAGATACCATACGAAAGACCTTTTAGCCTTGGAAATATTCCGCATTTTTGTGTATATATTCGGCATCCTTCCCGATCTTTAATTCGATGCTCATGCCAGCACTGCCATTCTCACGACATCAAAACCTAGACCCAAGCAGTATCCTTGCGCTCTTTTCGGCGCTCGGTGACGTCTATTTCTTCGTGAAAGATCGCGAGGGACGTTTTATCGGTGCCAATAACTTGCAGCTCGAAAAGCTCGGGCTCAACTCCGAGGACGAATTAATCGGCAAGACCGACTTTGACTTCTTTCCCAGCTACATGATTGCGCACTACGCCAAAGATGACGCACAAGTCATCGACAGCGGCGAACCGATCCTGCGCCGTGTTGAACTGGTGGCGAATCCCGACGGATCGGTCTCGTGGCACGTCACCAGTAAGTTCCCGCTTTATGATAACTGCGGTAACTGCCTCGGCATCATCGGTTGCATGCGCGACTTTGAACGCAGCGACAATGCATGGCAGCCCTACCTGCGCATGAATGCGGTGGTCGATCACATCAACTTGCACTACGCCGAACCGATCGAAATGGCGGATCTAGCCAAAGTAGCCAGCCTATCGATCAGTCAATTTGAGCGGCGTTTCCGCACCGTGTTCGAACAAACACCCTCCCGATTCCTAATTCGCTACCGCCTGACCCGCGCCAGTCAAATCCTCATGCACTGTGATGATACCGTAAGCCAGATTGCGCAAGATGTCGGCTTCTATGACCACAGCCATTTTACCCGCGAATTTCAAAAACTGTTCGGCATGGCGCCTGGGCGCTACCGCAAGGTGCATCGCTCGACTGGAAAATCATTAAACTTATCATTCGCTGCCAACGCAACTGATTGACGGCCCACTAAAGTTTCCACTCTATCCCTTACCTATGCCAATTACTTTTGACCACACCCGTATCCGCGTCTCGAACCTTGAACAGTCGATCGACTGGTATTGCCAGACCTGTGGCTTTACCGTTCTGCGCCGCACCGATAAGTCCCCCTCTGGTAATCAGCTCGCTCACTTACAAATCCCTGGCAGCGCGCACAATCTCGAGCTCACACACTCGCCCGACTACGTCGTCAAGGTGCCCGAAGATCTCATCCACACCTGTATCCGCGTCGATAATATCGTCGCCTATTGCGAAATGCTCGAAGGCCTCGATCTCACGCTCGAACTGTGGCCAAGCAACTGGCGCGAGAAATTCACGGATGGCAAGAAGATGGCATTCATCACCGATCCCGACGGTTACGAAGTCGAAATCCTAGAGCACTAGGAGGCGATCAGCAAAGAACATGTGCATTCGCACAATAAAAGTTCATCATCGTTTCGTGGGACAATCTCGATTGCAACGATAGACCGTTTCATCTGATAGAGGCAACTGGACACTGCCCGAATGAGTGGCTGGTTTGAGCCATTGCACTCTGCGAGTATAATAAACCGCGATAGGAGTGTGGGCGACTCGCCCACATTCATCCTGTGCTGCTGCAAAGGAGG
>DJBY01000126.1:0-3862 GCA_002430605.1 Opitutia bacterium UBA5964
TCACGGCGAAGTGCATCTCTTTGTCACTTCGGTTTGACAAATCCCCTAGCTAGTAGCTTCTCTATGCACATGTCCAAACAAGGTGTCATCCTACTCAACCTCGGCTCACCCGATTCCACTCAAGTCAGCGACGTGCGTAAATACCTGCGCGAGTTCCTAATGGACGGACGTGTGCTCGATGCTCCCTTTGCCATTCGCTGGTTTCTGGTCAACTGCCTGATTTTGCCCAATCGTCCGAAACAGTCAGCCGAAGCCTACTCCAAGATCTGGCTCGAAGACGGCTCACCGCTGATCCTGACTTCGATGGCACAGCAGAAAGCACTGTCAGAACAAGTCGATGTGCCGGTCGCACTGGGCATGCGCTACGGCTCGCCTTCCACCGAGAGCGCGCTGCAAGAGCTGCTCGATCAAGGTGTCGACGATGTGCTGATCGTGCCAATGTATCCGCACTACGCGATGTCCAGTTATGAGACCGCCGTGGTCCACATGATGGAATCCGTGCGCAAGCTCAAGCCAGACCTCAAGACTACGCTGCTGCCGCCATTCTACCAAGACCCAGGCTACATCGCGGCACTCGTCGAACGCGCTCGCCCAGCACTGGAAGACGGCAACTACGACAAACTAGTATTCTCCTTCCATGGCATCCCGCAGCGTCATCTAGTGAAAGGTGACCCATCGCACAATCACTGCATGACCACGCCAGATTGCTGCAACACATGCCACCCCGCACATGCCACTTGCTACCGCCACCAGTGCGCGATGACAGTCGAAAAATTCGTCGCGGCAATGGGCATCCCAAAGGAGAAATACATGATCACCTTCCAATCACGTCTTGGCCGGGAACCATGGCTGAACCCATACACCGATCAGACACTGGAGCAACTCGCCCAAGAAGGAAATAAGCGCGTCAAAGTCATCTGCGCGGCATTCACCGCAGACTGCCTCGAAACATTGGAAGAAATCGCCCAAGAAGGCCGTGATATCTTCATCGAAGCTGGCGGCGAAGATCTGGAACAAATCCCTTGCCTCAACGAGCACCCAAAATTCATCGAGTTCTTGAGCAATAAAGTGCAGGCCTGGCAGGACGGTGCCTACGAGACCGCCCACGCCACACCGCCTGCGCAAGTCGTACGATAAGCACACTTCGTCCGATCTAGCCCCACTCTGATGCTTGAAGAAATCGTCATTTCTGCGCGTGAATCCATTGCGATCGGCGCCTCGATTTATTTGAGCGCCTTTCTATTTGGCATCCTATCCGTGCTTTTTCGCAAGCCCTACCCACGGGCCGCGATGTTTACCTTGCTGATTGGCGGCTTCATCTTTCAAACGTTGGGGCTCAATCTACGCGGCGCAGAAATCAAAGGCTGCCCGCTCGGCAACATCTTTGAAATTTCGCAATTCATCGCATGGTCGCTGGTGCTGCTCTATTTCCTCATCGGCCCCGCCTTCAAGCTACGCCTGCTCGGATTCTTTACCGCAGGCCTCGCCGGGTTACTCGCTGGCAGCGCACTTCTGATTCCAAATTGGGATCAACCCTACCCCCCTGGCATTTTCGGTGGCAATCCATGGATTGAGCTACACGCTGCACTGGCGATTTTCAGCTATGCAATGTTCGCAATCGTCGCACTGGTATCCGTGATGTTCCTGATCCAACAACATGGGTTGAAGAGCAAACAGTTTAAAGGCCTTTACCAATATCTGCCCTCCGTTCAACAACTCGACTTGATGGCAAAACGCCTTCTCATTACTGGAGTTGTCGTGCTCAGCGCCGCTCTCATCTTCGGCGCAGTTTTCTGGATCAACCACCCCGAGCGCGTGCCCGTCTTTAAATTGGCAGCCACATGCCTCGTCTGGGCAGGCTACCTCACTGTCGTGGTTTTACGGATACAAAAGCGACTTGTCACCCGGCACCACGCGATCGCCTCTATTGCCCTATTCATCTTCGCACTCGCTTCTCTCTGGCCAGTGCAATCTGCACGCGACACAAGCGCAACCGAAGCCCCAGCAGTTCAGCAGACATCTGAATGAGCGAAGTATTGCAGTCACTATTTGTGCTTCGCAGCACACACCATCAAGCTCCACTCGAAGTGCGCGAGCGCATGGCACTCACACCAGAGAACGCCGCAGCTCTGCAACAAGAGCTACACGCCCTCGACGACATTTACGAGTGCCTCGTGGTCAACACTTGCAACCGCGTTGAAGTCTATGGACTCGCCAGTGCCCCCACCGTCGAGGCCACGGTCCGAAACTACCTCTGCGCTCGCAACGGCGTGAGCCGCGAACTGCTAGACGCACACTCCTCTTGGCATACCAATCTCGACGTGCTGCAGCACGCCTTCGAAGTCTCCAGCGGCCTCGACTCTCAAATCGTTGGTGAGACCGATATCCTCGGCCAGATGAAGAGCGCTTATGCCGATGCACGTGCAGCAAAGTGCACCGGTATCGTCCTTAACCGACTCTTTGAAAAGAGCTTCCAAGCGGCCAAATCGGCCCGCACTCTGACCGGCATTACCCGCGGACAAGTCAGTATCGGCAGCGTTGCGGTCGATCTAGCCAACCGTATTTTTGGGCACCTGCGCGACAGCCGTGTGCTGCTGCTCGGCAGTGGCGACGTCGCGGAAAAGACCGCGCAATCACTCAAAAGCCGTGGCGTAGCCGACATCACTGTCGCCAGCCGCACTTATGAAAATGCCCATACCCTTGCCCACAACCTCGGCGGTGCAGCCATTGAGCTAAGCGATTTCGCCGCTCAGCTGAAACGCTTTGATATCGTCATCAGCTCAACCGCCGCCCCTGGATTGATTCTGGACCGTGACACGCTTGCGGCCGCACTGAAGCAACGCCCCGAGCGCCCCTTCTTCCTAATCGACGTGGCACTCCCTCGCGACATCGACCCAACAGTGGACAAGCTAGAGAACGTCTATCTCTACAATCTCGACGACCTTTCCAACATCGCCAACGAAAACCTCGAGCTACGTAAAGCCGAGATTGACCGCGCCCGCACCATCTTAAAAAGCCACGCCTGGAACCTGTGGCTACAGCTCAGGCGCCGGACTTTGATGGCGTCTCTGTAGGGAAGAGCTGAGGCTGGCAAGCTGACGAAGCACGATAGTGCGTAAATGATCAACCAAAGGTTTACCCTGAGCTAGCGCCGGGCCACGAGAGCGGTTGCCCTTTGGACAACTGAGGAATAAATAAGCGAACAAAAAAGCCGCGCCCCAAATGAGCACGGCTTTTGTAGAAAGCGTTGAATAAAACAGTGGCTTACTGCACCGAAGGAATGCTGCTCGGAGCAACAACTGGAGCTGCCGGCATCGGCGCGACTGGAGCGGCGCCCCCGCCCATTCCTTGGCTCATCATCATAAGGCCCATAATTGGCATCATCGCACCCTTCAGGCTTTGATCGAACTGCTCTTGAGTCTCTGCAGCAGCCAGTTGCGTCAAGACTCCGTCGATCATGGTTAGAACACCCATGATTTGCGGTTTCTGTGCAGCCACGTCTTCCATCGAAGTCGCGTCGAGTTCAGCCTTCGCTTCAGCGATTTCAGCCGCCCACCCATTCGCCATCTCAGACGGCACCCAACGTTGCTCTACCTTAGTAAACACTTGTTCGAGTGGCTCTTGACCAGGAATCGTCGTCAACAAGGTCGCTTGTACATCATCTGCTTCAACCACCGAGACGACTGCATTGATATAACCTGACAGCATCGATTCCTCGCCAGCCAACTGCCCCAAGGTCTCCGTGTATTGTGTCAGCTTGGAAACGGTCGTATCAAAAAACTCTTGCCCGTTGAAATTCAACAACCCAGTCGTCGAAGCCAATTCGCTCGATGTGATGGTCTCAACCAAACCGACTATCGCA
>DJBY01000126.1:4049-17552 GCA_002430605.1 Opitutia bacterium UBA5964
GCAAGACTTGCGATCGTCGCAAAGCTCTTTTCATACAGCTCAGAATCGATCTTAGAGCCGGCAAGGTGCAGCAAATCGCTGACATCCGTTTGATAAGACGTCGGCATCGCCTGCCAAAGGATACCGCCATTGCCCTTCGCAAATTCGGTGATAACGGTTTGAATTGCCGCATCTGGCGCATCCGGAATCGTCACAGTAGCAGCTTCCTCAGATTTTTTGCCACAGCCAGTGAGCAGTAAAGCACCTGCAGCAACGCCAAGAGCCACTTTTTTAGAAATTGAACACATCATATTATTTGGATCGGGTTAAATAGAAAAACAAATCAAGGCAACAAAGACAGGAGTTCGACTCTAAAGTGCCTAAGCTTTAACAGATAACACACGTTAATTCTCAGTAAAACCACTGTTATACCTCAAGTAAGCGCGTGCGCCGGTGCTGCTGGGGGAACTGTAGTGTAATCGCGGTGCCCTCGCCTTTAAGCGATTCGATGCTGAGCTGACCGCCGTGGTCGCGGATGATACGTTGCACGATCATCATACCGAGCCCGTGCCCTTCTTTCTTGGTCGTGTAGTAAGGCTGTAAAATACGTGAAAGCTCGTCCTCTGATATTCCGGAGCCAGTATCAATGAATTGCATATACACAAATTCATCATCACTGCGCGCCAACACCCGAAGCTTGCCGCCAGGCTGCATCGCTTCCATCGCGTTTTTAATCAGGTTAAAAAAGACCTGCTTGATCTGCCCACGATCGCCGAGAATCGACGGAATCGCCTGGCCGACTTCAATATTCACATCTAAGCGACGATTACTCAATTCTGCTTCTTGAACGCGTATTACCTCGTCGAGCAACTCGACCAGATCGAGTTTGTTCAGCTCTGGTTGCTGCGGACGGACGGCTTCGAGAAAATGCGTAATGATCCCGTCGAGTCGCTTCACCTCGCCTTGGCACACTTCGAGCGATTCGGAAATGCTACCAGCCGTTTTGCCGAGCTGTAGCTTCTTTAGCTTTCGTTCGATCAATTGCAAATGGATCGTCAACGAGTTGAGTGGGTTGCCGAGCTCATGTGCGACGCCCGCAGAGAGACGCATGATCGATGCGATGCGCTCGCTCTCGATCCGCTCCTCCATCGAGACTTTTTCTTCGGTCACATCTGAGAGCACCACGACCATACCGCCGCTGTCATCATGCCCGACCTGTGTATCAATTGGCACCATATAAAGACGCACGAACCGATGCTCCGGATATGTCAGCTCGACCTCACGCGAAAGCACCCGCGCTGCTTTTCCTCTGGTATCCGCCTTGTCTAAATTGATCGAGCGAGCGAGATCCGGCACCATCTTCCACAGACGTGCATTGCCGATATCATCTTCCTTTAAACCGATCAGGCTGAAGGCTGCCTCGTTGGCGTATTGGACGACTCCCTCGGAATCGATCACCAGAATGCCGTCTTGAATGGTATTAAACACCGTCTCCTGTAGCTTGCGGTCACGCGCCAAGCGCTGCACCAGGATGCCTAGATTGACTGAATCGAGGTCATCGATCCGCCCAAGTATTTTATCAAGTCCGGTGTTTTTCATTATGTCCTAATCTTACTCCTAATCAAAACGTCACATTAGTCATCCTCATTATTTGCTGCCTGATCCTCATAGGCTCTCCCGCCGTCTTGACTACGAATCAATCCAACGATCATCGAAACGATCTCCTTTAGAATCTGCTTCCCTGAATCTGACTGATCCTGGTCCAGTTGCTTGCGACGGACTAGCACATCCAACGCGGCAGCGCACTCAAGCGCAGACCCCCTCGCAATATCAAAAAAACGGCAACGATCTTTACCTGTAAATTCAACAAAATCCAACGAACGCTGATAGACGTTTAACTTTTCGTGTTCAAATACTGGAGACATGACAATGAATGGTGAGTAAGATTAAGACAAGTAGGAGCCTAAGTCGCGCTCGGCGTAATCAGTTGGATTAATTCCTTGGCGAGAGCGGCTTTAGTCGTCGGGCCAATCGTTAGCGAGCTGCCATCGGCCGCGATGAGCGTCACTTTGTTGGTGTCCGCGGCAAAGCCTGCGCCCGCTTCACCGACTTTGTTGGCCACAATCCAGTCGCAACGCTTTGCCTCCAACTTAGCGCGAGCAGACGCATCGACGTTGTCCGTCTCTGCGGCAAAGCCCACCACGGTCTGGTGTGCTTTGCGCTCGGTCATGGTCTTTAAGATGTCGACGGTACGCTCAAACTCGATGTTCATCGACGCCCCCTCTTTCTTCTGCTTCTCGGCGTATTGCTTAACGGGCCGAAAATCGCTGACCGCGGCGGCCATGATTAAAACATCGCAGGCATCAAACAACGCATCGACGTGGTGAAACATTTCCTCCGCGCTGACCACCGGGTATAAAATGACACCATCTGGCTCCTTGAGCGTAACGGGCCCAGCGACTAGATCAACGGTCCACCCCGCAGCCACAGCGGCTTCGGCAAGGGCATAGCCCATCTTACCGGTAGATGGATTGCTCAAAAAGCGCACCGGATCGATAAATTCACGGGTCGGGCCCGCAGTGATAAGACAACGAATAGAGCTTGCGTTCGACATAACTCGGAAAAGCCTAGGCGAACATATGGCCGAACAGCAACCCAGCACCGCACCGAATTTGCAAAATTCCTCAAATACCTTAAAACCGCCGGTTAAAAAGGAAAACACCCTGCTCAACCTCGGCTTTAATATTCTGCTGCCGATCATGGTGCTCAATAAGGGCAAGAAATACTTGGGCGAGTATCTGGAGCCCTATTTTCAGAACGTCGCCGTCGGCATCTTAATTATCGCGATACTCTTCCCGGTCAGCTACTTCGTCTACGATTACTTCAAGCGCTCGAAGTATAACCTGTTTTCCATTCTCGGCCTCATCAGTGTCCTCCTCACGGGTGGCATCGGCATTCTCGAGATCCCGACCGAATGGTTTGCCGTCAAAGAGGCTGCCATTCCGTTACTGTTGGGCATCGCCGTGGTCGTCTCACTCAAGACGCCTTGGCCGCTGATTCGCACCCTGCTCTACAATCCAGAAATTCTGAATGTCGATAAAGTGCATATTGCCCTGCAGGCGCATGACAGTGAGCCGGCATTTGAGAAGCTATTAACTAAATGCACCTGGCTGCTCGCATTCTCATTTTTGCTGAGCGGCATACTCAACTATGGACTGGCGCGCTGGATCGTCGTCAGCCCGAGCGGCACCGATGCCTTCAACTCCGAAGTCAGCAAGATGATGGCCTGGAGCTGGCCGGTCATTGTCATCCCCAGCATGGCGATTATGATGCTCACGCTCTGGATGCTCCTCGGTGGGATCAAGAAAATGACCGGGCTAGAGCTGGACGATGTCCTGCACGGCGCGCCGGCCAAGGTGACAGATGACGCTAGCAGTGAAAAGACTGCAGGCTAACGAGATATCTAAATCAGCGTGGGACGCGCTTCGGTGCCAAGCCCCAAGCGTGTTTGGTGCCGCAGGCAGCAAGACAAAATATGCTCTCTGCGAGAAGCATGTGCCAGAACTCACAATCGAGGCCACAGATCCGTTGCTCCACAAAAAACGGCAGAGCCTCAAAAGGCTCTGCCGTTTAACAAAGTATCGCTGCAACTCTTAGCGTTCGTCCATCTTCAGGTAGTCGCGAATCGTGTGGCCGGTGTAAATCTGGCGTGGGCGGTGGATGCGGCTCTTGGAGTTTTCCGCAATCTCCTTCCAATTCGCAATCCAGCCTGGCATACGCCCGATCGCAAACATCACTGTAAACATCTCAACTGGAATGCCGATCGCCTTGAGCAGAATACCACTGTAAAAGTCGACATTCGGGTAGAGCTTGCGCTGCACAAAATACTCATCCTCCAACGCTGCCTGTTCGAGGTGCTTGGCAATATCAAGCAGTGGATCATCGATCCCCAAGCCTTCAAGTACACGCTCAGAGCTCTTACCCAATATTTTCGCACGTGGGTCGTAGTTTTTATACACGCGGTGGCCAAAGCCCATGAGTTTCGCTTTACCCTCTTTAGCGTCTAAGATGAATTTCGAGCCGTCATCACCCGATGCGTGAATCTCTTCGAGCATCTTGATCACTGCCATATTGGCGCCGCCATGGGACGGGCCCCAGAGCGCACAGACACCCGCCGAAACCGAAGCGAACAGATTCGCACCACCGGAAGCGACCATGCGAACCGTCGAAGTCGAGCAGTTCTGCTCGTGGTCGGCATGCAACAGCAGGAAAAGATCGAGCGCCTCAGAGGCGCCGGAAGTATCCTCATATTGGTGATAAGGCTCCGAGAACATCATGTGCAGAAAGTTCTCCGCATAGCGCAGTTTGTGATCCGGAAAGACAAACGGTAAGCCCTGCTTCTGGCGATAGGTCATCGCCGCAATCGTGCGCACTTTAGAAATCAACAGCGCAGCAGTCTCATCGAAGTGCGCCAAGTCTTGCGTACGATCATTCGAAGACATCTCAGGATAGTAGGCACCCAGAGAGTTGAGCATGGAGGACAAGATCGCCATGGGATGCGCATTACTTGGGAAGCCCTCGAAGTGATGATGCATGCCGGTGTGAACCGACGCGTGCGTCTGCACTTCTTTACCGAATTTCTCCAGTTGCTCATAGGTGGGCAACTCACCGTAAATAGCGAGGTACGACGTCTCAAGGAAAGTAGAGCGCTCAGCCAACTGCTCAATCGGATAGCCGCGGTGACGGAGAATGCCCTTCTCACCATCAATAAATGTAATATCACTCAAGCAAGAGCCCGTGTTACCGTAGCCTTCGTCGAAAGTGATACAACCACTCTTCGCGCGTAAAGTCCTGGTATCCAAAGCTTTTTCTCCTTCGGTCCCCTCAATAATTGGGAAGTCGAAATTTTCATCGCCGAGTCGAATAGTGCCAGTGTTTTCCATTTTCTAGGTAGTTGTTAGGTAAGTCGTCGAGGCAGCGAATTGCCACTCTATTAAAAATATCATCAAGCGTTGCGCTACAGCGACTTGAGGAAATTACGGTAGAGTTGCAATCCTTTTGCCTGACTTTTTTCTGGGTGGAACTGTGTGGCATAGCAATTTCCAGAGCGAATTCCAGAAACAAACCGACCGCCGTAATCGGTCTCAAACAGCGTAAGTCGCTCATCTTCGGGTTCAATATAATAGCTATGCACGAAATAAAATTGGTCGATGCCACTTGCGAGGCCATCGGTGAGCGGATCATCGCCCGCAAAGGAGACAGAGTTCCAGCCCATGTGCGGGACCTTGAGTGATGGATCAATCTGAAAACGACGAACCCGCCCTTTAAAAACACCCAATGCCTGCGTGTCGCCCTCTTCGGAGTGCTCAAACAGCGCCTGTAGCCCAAGGCAAATGCCGAAAAACGGCTTGTCCGCAGCGATCCAATTCCGAATCGCATCATCAAACCCCGTCTCTTTGAGCAGCCGCATCGCGTCGACGATCGCACCTTGCCCCGGGAAAACCAGCGCATCGGCCTTTCCAATCTGATCGGGACTAGAGACGAGTTGCGCAGTCGCACCGACATGCTCCCAAGCGCGCACCACACTACGCAAGTTACCCATACCGTAATCAATAACGGCGAGTCGTGGCTTACTCTGTTGGGACTTTACGCTCATACGAAGCGCTACAAAGTGGCAAATCTAAAACAGGATGCAAGCAGACAAGCCCGCCGATCCGTCAAATCCCTCTCCCCGCTGGTCTATAATTCGACAAGCTTATGACCGACACAACGAGGCCTAATGGGCATTTCCCCTGCAACAGCACACAATACGCAAAAGGACGACCCGTTGTCGGATCGTCCTTTACTAAATAAATAGCGGCCGAGGCTACTTCGAGAGCGTGCCCTTGGTGGAGGGCAGCGCCCCACCGAGGCGCGGATCGACGGTCGTGGCCATATCAAGCGCACGGGCAAAGCCCTTAAAAATGGCTTCGGCTATGTGGTGCGGCTCTTCGCCGTACTCGAGATTAATGTGCAGATTACAAGCCGCGTCGTTGGCAAAGGCCTGAAAAAACTCCTTCACCAGCACGATACTGAAATCGCGCACCATCGGGAACTGATAGTCCACATTGTAGACGAATGCCTGACGGTTCGACAAGTCCAGCGCCACACGAGCCAGCGACTCATCCATCGGCAATAGAAAGAACCCGTAGCGACGGATGCCGCCTTTGTCGCCGAGCGCTTGCTTGAGCGCCTGCCCGAGTACAATTCCGGTGTCCTCCACCACGTGGTGATAATCGACGTCAATATCGCCGGTTGCTTTGACCTTCAGGTCAAACAAGCCGTGCTTGGCAAAGAGCGTCAGCATGTGATCGAAGAACGGGATGCCCGTGTCGATTGCGGACACACCGGTGCCATCGACATTCAGCTCCATTTCGATCTGCGTCTCTTTAGTGTTGCGGGTGATTTTTGCTATGCGTGATTCAGCCATGATGTAGCAGCGGTTAAAAAAGCCTCCATTTCAGCGTCAGTTCCTATGCTGACACGTATAAAAGAGCAAGTTAAAGGATGAGAGGGGAAATAACGCACCAATACGTGCGCCTGCTTTAAATGGTCGAACAGCGACGCGGCCACCGCCGCACCAGATTCTCCGGCGCCATTCTGTGGCTCAGTGAATAAAAAGTTGGCTGCCGACGGATAGGTAAACCAACCGAGCGTGTCGAGCTGAGCCAGCGTCGACGCACGTGTCGCAATCACCCGCTGCCGTTGCGACTCAAAGTATTCAATATCCTCAAACGCGGCCTGCGCCGCAGCCTGCGCCACTCGGTCCACATTGTAGGCATCGCGCACTCGATCCAACATGGCGATAATCCCTGCGCTCGCCATACCAAACCCGACCCGCATACCAGCGAGGGCGTACGACTTCGAGAACGTGCGCACCACCACTAGGTTTTCATACTGCTGCAGCAGAGTGACCGCAGTCTCGCCGCCGAAATCTACATACGCCTCGTCCACCACCAATATTCCGTCGATTCGTTGCAGCACCGCTTCAATGGCAGTCAGAGGAAACGCCACGCCAGTCGGTGCATTCGGCGAAGTGAGGAAAAAAACTGGCGCGTTGGTCGCAACCATCGCCTCCACATCCAGCTCCATCGAGCGGGTAAAAGGCACATCAATCATACCTTTGCCCGACATCCCGACCACCACTGGATAGAGCGAGTAACTCGGCACGGTGTGCCCCGCCCCCTTGGCGGAAACATAGCAGCGCGTAATTAGATCTAAAATATTGTCCGAGCCATTACCAATAATGACGTTTTGTGCGCTCAGGCCGAACCGCTCACCAATCACAGCACGGAGTCGCTGGCTGACCGGCTCCGGATAGCGACGCAGTTGCGCCACTTCAGCGGCCACCGCCTCGGCGACCCTTGGCGACGGTGGATACGGGTTCTCATTAGTGTTGAGCTTGACCCATCCCTCACCCTGCGGTTGCTCACCGGGCACATAGGCATGTAATTCCTGAACGTGCGGTAAGGCACGTGCATTGGCATCAAATTTTTTCTTCATGGGCATATATCGAACTAGCAGAAGACAAACGCGCAAGTCCGCGACTCCGGAAATCCGCTCCTTAATCAACTTTGACGGAGAACCAGCGATTTGCTTTCTCTCCAATCATAGCTACCGCTCTATAAACACTACTTCACTCGCCAGAGGTAAATCCAAAATGTTCAGAAATTTCATAATTCCTACTTTTATCGCGATTCTCATCGCCCAGAGTAGCACCGCCGATGAAATTTAAATGAAAAACGGTTCTCGACTGATTGGCGAACTCATTCGCATCGAAGCCGATAAGGTTACCTTCTCAACACCATTTGCCGGCACGATCACGGCCAACCATGACAAGGTCGAGCGCATCATCACCCAAGCCGCCGTCACGTTGATGCCGAAAAATCAATCTCTGTGAACATCACAATCATGAAAGCATACAGACCACTGCCCCTCACTGCAGTGCTCGCCACTCTCTTCTCAGGCGGTACCAGCTTGATGTGACGATCTAGCAGTCACGCCGATTTTCTTACTAATGGAGAGATTACCGAGTGCGCTTATAGACGAATCGTTAGCGAGCGCCCGTGGCCGTCGAGTTTTTCCAAACGCGCAAAGGTTTCCACCACAGGAGCCGCATTCGCTAGGCTCTTGGCGTCGTAGCGTAGGATACTCGAGCGCCGAATAAAGTCGGTCGCTTGTAAACCACTGAAGAAACGCCCCGCACGGCCAGTTGGCAATGTGTGGCTCGGCCCAGCGGTAAAATCGCCCAATACGGTCGGCGTCATATAGCCCTGCAGGATCGCACCCGCGGTGGTAATCTTTTTTGTCAACGCATCGATCGACTTGTCGGCGATCTGTAGCTCCAAGTGCTCCGGTGCGATATAGTTCGAGACCTGTGCGGCTTGATCGAGATTCTTACAAGTCACCGCAAGGAAGCGGCCCTTCAAGACCTTCTCACATTTTGCGGCGTGGCTGCGCTCGGGTAATTGCTTGACGAGGGATTTCTCGATCTTGCTCAGCAGCGCCTTGCTGGTAGTTGCCAGATAAATAATTTCCTTACCGCTACCGTGCTCGGCCTGTGCGATTAAGTCCGCGGCGACATGGTGTGGGTTCGCCCCCGCATCCGCGATGATCATCACTTCACTCGGGCCAGGCAGCAGATCGATTCCTACAGTGCCCAGCACTTGACGCTTCGCCTCCATCACGAAGGCATTGCCTGGGCCAAATATTTTGTCCACCGCTGGAACAGTTGCGGTGCCATAGGCCATTGCGCCAACGGCTTGCACCCCGCCAACTTTATACACTTCATCAATGCCGACCATCGAAAGCGCGGCCAGCATACCTGGTGCAATCGAACCATCCGCAGCCGGTGGTGTGCAGACGCAAATCTCGGGGTTCTTTACCAGCTTCGCCAGTACCGCCGTCATAATGACAGTCGAAACGAGCGGCACATTGCCACCAGGTACATACAGCCCGACACGTTGGATCGGATAGAAGCGTTCGCCGACAATGCCACCTTGCGCGTTCTTCATCTTCCAATCTTTAGGCAGGGTCTTTTTATGGAAAGCTTTAACCAGCGCGATGGACTCGCGAATCGCTTTACGATCGGCAGATGACAGGCTCTTTAATGCCGCTTTCATCTCCGCGGGATCAACCCGCATTGCTGTGGCGCTCATGTGCGCGCCGTCAAACTTCTGCGTGTAGTCGAGCACCGCCTTGTCGCCGCGCGCTTTCACATCGGCCAACACGGCAGTCACCACGTCAGAGACATCCCCCGACACAGTGGCATTGGCGCAGAACTGGCGCAGGGCATTAAAAAAAATGGGCGAATCTGAAAATTCGAGTGTTTGCATAATAAACTAGAAGAGAACTGTTAGCATCTGCGGCTATAAGAGCCGAGCTTACTTAGTTTTTTTGACCGGTCGGGATAGTGAAGATTCCGCGTTTTAATGGTTTGTTCACTTTAATGTCACGAACCACCATTGTGTGTAGCATTTTCTGGCCCTGATAATACTCGACACGTTTGGGAAATTTAATGCCCGCAACAATCTGTTCGCCGACTTCGACACTCTCCACTCCTTTATCCGTAATCGTGGAGACGAGCGTATCATCATTGATGGCAAAATAGCGTGTGGTGGAAATGCCGCCTGGGTAGGAATACAACAGTTTATGGCAACGCACGCCACGTCGTTGCTCAATCCCCTCATATTCGATGCGCTCGCCACTCTTAAAGTCGGCACCATAGAAACTGAAGAACTGACGCGTGCTGAATGCGACACGTTTAAGTTCCTCATCCGTCATCGTGCGGATTTGAGAGCGCTTATCCTCATCACTTAAATTTGAGCGAATAATGCACCCCGATTTGCCTTCCAGAATCGTCGTTTCGACCAGATCATCGACTGTCACCACTAAGCGCTGCGAGCAGGGCTTGCGCGAAATAATCAGAATCGTCGCACTTGGCATTTTAGACTCCGCCGGCTCGATCCAGCCACTCATCTGCAAAGTGACCAAATTGTTCAACGCCGCCTCAGTGCCAGCGGTCGCGCGGGCGCGTTCAACAATGGCACTCACCTTTGGCCCCTCAGCAAACAGCGGAGCGGCGAGAGCGATTAAACAAATTGAGGATAATAACTTCATACTTATATGCTACAGACCTAGCTAAACAGAATTTGTTCGAAACTGAGACGAGCGTGGAACTCGTGCGGCTACTCCCACTCGATTGTGCTCGGTGGCTTCGAGCTGATGTCGAGCACCACACGATTGCAACCAGATACCTCATTGATGATACGGCTCGAAACCTTACGAAGCACTTCGTAAGGGACACGCGCCCAGTCGGCTGTCATCGCATCGAGACTCTCGACGATACGTAGCGCAATCACGTTTTCGTAGGTGCGTTCATCGCCCATCACACCGACTGTTTTAACAGGCAGGAATACGCAGAACGACTGCCACACCTTGTAATAAAGATCCGCAGCCATCATCTCTTCTTGAAGAATCGCATCCGCCTTGCGCAGCACGACCAGATCCTCTTCCTTGATCGCC
This sequence comes from Opitutia bacterium UBA5964, assembly GCA_002430605.1. Taxonomy (GTDB): domain Bacteria; phylum Verrucomicrobiota; class Verrucomicrobiia; order Opitutales; family Coraliomargaritaceae; genus Lentimonas. The sequence goes on from DJBY01000126.1 coordinate 14,592, forward strand.
CCCATGACGCGCACGCCAAGCCCTGGACCTGGGAACGGTTGACGCCAAACGACTTCCTTCGGCAAGCCGAGTTGGGTGCCGAGCTCACGCACTTCATCCTTAAACAGTTCGCGCAGCGGCTCCAGCAGCTTAAGATTCATCTTCTCTGGAAGCCCACCGACATTGTGGTGGCTTTTAATCAGCGCCGCAGGGTTGCCATCGATCGCGATCGACTCGATCACATCTGGATAGAGCGTGCCCTGAGCGAGGAAGGTGTAGTTGCCGTGCTCCTTGAGCTCGGTGACCGACTCGTCAAACACCTCGACGAAAGCATTGCCGATAATCTTACGCTTCGTTTCTGGATCCGACACGCCAGCCAGACGATCCAAGAAGAACTTGCCCTTATCGGCCACGCGCACATCGAGATCGAAGTGATCGCCGTAAAGTTTTTCAACCTGCTCACGCTCATGTAAGCGCAGCAGACCATTATCCACAAACACGCATGTCAGCTGCTTGCCGATCGCTTTGTGAATCAACGCAGCCGCGACCGAAGAATCCACCCCACCGGACAGACCCAGGATCACGCGCTCGTCGCCGACAGTGTCTTTGATCTTCTGCACGCTTTCTTCGATGTAGTTGGCCATCGACCAATCCGTATCGCAGCCGCAAATCTTGAAGAGGAAGTTCGCAATCACCTCAGTGCCCATCTCGGAGTGCGCCACCTCGGGGTGAAACTGCATGCCGTAGAAATTACGTTTCGCATCTTGAATCGTCGCGTAAGGCGAATTCTCAGTCGAAGCGACAGCCTCGAACCCTTCAGGAAGCTGCTCTAGGCGATCGCCATGCGAATTCCAAACACTCAGTGTGTCCGGCATGCCCTCGAACAGCTTGCCCTTGATTGCAATATTGAGTGTGCCGTGGCCAAACTCGCGCTCATCACTTTTAGCCACGCGGCCACCGAGCATGTGTGCCATCAGCTGCTCGCCATAGCAAATACCCAACACGGGGAGGCCCATTTCAAAGACTTTCGCATCTGGACGCGGCGAGCCTTCGATCAATACCGAGGAGGGTCCACCAGACAGGATGACACCCTTGACGCCCGCTTCTTTAAGCACGCTAGCTTGCGTGTTATACGGATAAATACGGGAAAGGACATTGGCCTCACGAATACGACGGGCAATGACCTGCGTGTATTGAGAACCGAAATCGAGAACTGCGATATGATCTGGCATGACGAAGAGTAAGAAGGTGAAAAGTTAAAACGTATGAAAGTGAATTGTCTAAAAGCGCAGACGACCATTGGTAAACCCGCACTGAGGGCAATCGCATTCTTCACTGCCATGTGCACCAGTGTAAATCTGACTGCATTTGATACAGTGATAAATGACCTTCGAGCGCTGGGCCTCAAAGAGATGCTTATCCTTCCAATCGTAGTAAAACCACAAACCGAAGAGCAGCGCAAAGCCACTCCCCAGATACAGGAGAAAAAAGATATCTACATCGAGTCCGATCACAGAGAGCAATGTGGGCGACCGCGCGCGCGGCTCAAGTAAATTGAGTCGGCACACTTCGAACTTAGCGCGATTTCCAGCTGAGCGAGCCTTGGCAAAACAAATAAAAAACTACAATCAGTGTGGCACGCGCTTCTGTACCAAGCACCGAGCGTGTTTGGCTCAGTAAGCAGAGAACATGCTCTCGACCTGAACCAGATGCCACAATCGACACTACGGGGGTCCGCGCCTACTCTTCGCCCACCGCTGCTTGCCCACTCAAATGCGCCATCAAGGCTGACGACTCGCGCTCGATCCCCTCACGGCACATCCGGCTGGCGGGATAAATATCCTGCGCTGCTAAAAATGCTGCTAATGAACCAGCGTGCTGCGCCTCCGCAGACTGACGCTGCGCGCGGTCCAAATAGACCACGAAATCCGCGACTCGTGGCGCCAGCTCCGCACGCGCTCGATTCATCGGCGCATCATCCGGATCAAATTTCGCCGCCTCAGCCAGTAGCTCCCAGGCCACGTAGGGGTCGCCCTGCTTTAAGGCCTCCGCGCTCTGCGCCACCAACAAATCAATCGTTGAGACCTGCTCGATCACCGCCATCAACAAAGGCCGACGCACGGTATCCTCAGCCAAAGCAAAGCCCAAGTCCATGCGGCGGTCATAAATACCGCGATGGTCGCCGCGCTTGTACAAGTCGTCGAAGATCTGCACGCCTTGCGAGCCCGCAGTCGCCAGTTTGGTGGTTTCTTGTTGAAACTCGCGAATCGACGGATTCGACGGCCAAATATCAATCGCCTGCTGCAACTCAGCACGCGCCTTATCGATGTCGCCAAGATTACGATACTGCGACGCGGCAAATACCGCCATGTCGCTCATACTCTTGGCAGTCTCGATACTGGAGAGGACACGCATCTTCGGAAAATCCTTTGCAATCAGCGAAATACGCTCCGCATACTGAGCCACGCCGTTGTAGTCCTTCGCCTCAGCCAGCTCGACCGCTTCCAGCATATCGCGATACAAATCGAGCAAGGTGCGACGCTGCTCGACAGGGATCGCATTTAACTCGGGCATATATTCGCCGAGAAAAAAGGTCTCTTGCAGACGCTCCAATGCGATGATCGCACGGTCTTCGGCAAATGCGGCATTCACTGCGTCCACTCCCTTATTCACGTCCGTGATCGCCTCGTTCGCCACGAAGGCCATCATATCGACGGTAAACACCATGTCTGTATTGGGGAAAAACGACTTCAACTCGCCCTTGCCCACTTCCAGCTGTTGCTGTGATCCTTTAAACAATAATTGGTAAAAGCCCGAAAGCACCAAGGCGTGCTGATAGCGACGCTGCACCAGAAATGCCACGATTTGGCTCTGCATCTGCAACTTCGCTTGGATGCCGGTCAACGCCGCCTGCCCTTCCATCGCGATGAGCTTGGCTTCGGTCTCTGCCAGCTCCAGTGCCCGAAACGCGCCCTCTGTTGG
>DJBY01000126.1:17722-18187 GCA_002430605.1 Opitutia bacterium UBA5964
CGCGCGATTCGCCACTACGGTTTGCTGATGGCGCCGCATATCTGCCAACTCACGCTGCGTGAGCGCTGTGCCACGCATTTCTTTGCGGATGCGCCAGGCATTAAATACCTGATTCGCCACAATCGTGCTATTGCCGCCATCGGTATCGAAACGAGCAGCGCGAAACAACATCTCCCACGTTTCAAGGATGGCGTCGTCACTCCGATCACTCGCCACAGACAAACGCTGCAGCACGTCATTCATCAGCATCGCATAGCTCTCTTCTTCCTCGGTCGGCGATGCCAACAGAAAACGCTCAAAGCGGGCACGAAATGCCCGCTGACTGGTCAAATTAAAAGTGCGTCCCTTCCAGGCAAAACTACCATTCTCAAAATCCATCGAATCACTGGATGGATCGAAGGCCCGACTCGCCATTTCCAGAAATGTGTTACTCTCAAACATTCCACCCATCGGTGCAGACATCCC
>DJBY01000126.1:18402-21348 GCA_002430605.1 Opitutia bacterium UBA5964
CCTGAGCATGTGAGGTGATCTGGCCGAGCACCAGACAAAGACTAATACTTGCGCAAACTTTCAACATAGATCAGCCCTCCTGCTTCGATTCTGGCACGCATTTCATAACGCTGCCCGATATGTAAATTACCACCCACTGCATCCGGCACAAACACCGGCAGACGTGCGCCGCCACTCTCTGGGCTGACTGCCAAGATACGCCCGACACCCTTCTCCCATTTCACCTGCGAATCAATCTGCGCGCGGATCGTATACGTATTCCCCAAGAAATCGCCTGGCTTCTTCATGTAGCTCTCAGTCGGCAGTACCTCGAGCTCTGAGAAATTATCACCGCAGCCACTGGTCAGGGCGACAACGAGCAGAGAGACCATCAGAGAGACGCCGATCCAGAGCGACGCGGACTTTCGGGGTTTTGCAGATTTCAAAGGGGGCATAAGACCGTGTATCGGAATTCGATTAAAATTGTTTCACTGATGGTTAAGTCAGCTTCTTTTGGTGGCAACCCCAAAACACTAACGCCGCGCCGACACAGAAATGCAAACCAAGCACCCCGCAAGCCAGCAACGGACTGGGGACCATCGCCGAAGATTCCAGACGATAGGCATCGTAAAAGCGCGAATCAATCATCGAGCCGAAATACCCGGCCCAGCCCCAATACGCATTGATAAACGGCCGGCACACCCACACCAGCACCTCCGGCAGCGCCAACACCACACCTGAGAGCGGCAACTGAAACCCGACTAAATACACCGACAACAGCGACGCCTTGTCGGCCGAACTGAAAATCGCCGAAAATGCCAAGCAGATCGCAGTCATCGAAACACAGCTCAATATTAGCACCAGCGCTTGTGGCAATAATGGCCCCGGGAAGTCACAGACGTATTTCACGAACAGCGTCATCCACAGCCCCTGCCCGATCGCTACCGCCGAAGTAAACAGCAACTTACTAGACGCATACGACCGCGGCCGCAAACCAGCGAAACGCTCTTTCTCGTAGAGATTACGTTCACCCGCGATCTCGCGCGCGCCATTATTACTGCCCATCAAGGTCAGCAGGATCACTTGGAACAAAATCAAGCCCGTGACCAACGACGCCGACTCCAAGGCATCGATTCGGTAGCGTAAATTCTCCTGCGCCTGCTCGACAAAGCCACTCGACGCACTCATCGCCAGTCCACGTAGTTGCGGCAAACCGTCCATCGCAAAGATCGTCACCAGCAGCGGAAACCCAATCGTAATACCCAAGGTCAGCATCCAATAGCCCTTGTCCCGCTTAAACAGTAGCGCACGGCGCTTCAACAAAGTCCAGGTCTGGCTCAGCGCCGACGGCAGCGGTGGTGCGACCATCGGCGTCGCCTCAAACACCGCATCCTCATCACTCGCGGCGCTCCAACGCTCGCGCCAATGCTCGACCGGATGGGCATTCAATTGATCGTAGAGATGCAGCGCATCCGGAATTTCGAAATACCCCAGTAGCGCATCCAAACCGCCCTGAAACACCACTGTCCCTTCAAATACCACTGTGATCCAATCGAAAAAATTCAATTTGGCGAGATTGTGAATAATACAAAGAAAGGTCTTCTCCCGCTCGTCACGCAGACGCTGTAACATCGTCAAAATCTGATCTTCCGAACGCGGGTCCAGCCCACTGGTCACCTCATCACAAACCATGCATTGCGGATCACCGACCAGTTCCAAGCCGAGGCCGAGACGCCGCAGTTGCCCACCGCTCAAGCCCCCCACCCGCTGATCGCGGTGCATCTCCAAGCCGATGCGCTTTAAAATCTCCTCCAACCGCGCTTGCTTCGCCGCCACCTCGACCACGCACAGATCCAGCGCAGTGCGCAGCGCTTCCTCTACGCTCAGGCGCTCTTGAGCGATACTGAACTGCGGCACAAAGGCCAGCTTACCGCGCAGAGCCTCACTATTCGCGACCGGCTCGCCCGCCATAAATACTTCGCCTAGACGCGAAGATAGCCCAAGCATCGCCCGCACCAAAGTGGTTTTACCACAGCCCGATGGCCCAATCACGGCATTGAGTGCCTTGGGTTTAAAATGCGCGGTCGCACGATCTAAGATGCGTGTGCCGCCGGGGGTCAGTTCAACTGAGAGGTCTTTACAAGATAACATGGGCAACAGCTAGTAATACGTCAGTTATTCCAAAAGGATGCAACCTGCGAAAAAATGAAGTGAAGCAAATAAAATTTGCACACGATCAAAAGGCCAGCACTTTGATATTTATGATACCCTTCTCGAAACGCCTCCTCCTCACTCTACTCCTCTGCGGTATGGTCTCTTCACTGAGCGCCGTCACCGTTCGTTCCCGTGCGATCGAGAATCAGGCGTTGTTTGCGATCACCTTTCCCGACGACACTAAAGAGTATTACGGCAAAGAAGCCGCGATTCACTCGATTTCCAAGCAGGAATACATTACATCCGGGTATCGTGTGGTCGAAATCAATATCGTCACCGCCGGCAACGGCCTGCTGCGAATTTACCACAGCCGCGCACTGCAACTCGGCGAACTCCAAGCAGCCATGGCGGATGGTGCCAGCGCAGCAGGCGTACCCTCAGCAATTCAGCGCTCCCCCGTCCCTCCAGGCGTGCAGCAAATGGCTGACCGCGCAAGCGCTTTAGCCGAAGCCATGACCAGCGACACGGTAATGAAGGAATACCCACTCGCGACCCACGCACGCACGATTGAATATCGCGTGCAAACACGCAGCGAACTGCTCGACCTGTTCGACCAGCTACAAAAGCACTGGATAAAAGAACCCACCTATTTTGAAGGCGGGCAAATCGTCGCCGAGGGCGAAGCCACCAGCAGCAAAATGGAGCCCCGCAGCCTCGGCGGCACACGCTTTATAGTAAAGTAAGCAGGAGTTGGAAAAGGCTGGTTTGAACCATTGAGCGCGATAGGAGTGTGGGCGACTCGCCCACATTCAT
>DJBY01000073.1:0-524 GCA_002430605.1 Opitutia bacterium UBA5964
CGCAGGCAGCCGGTTTGCGTGGTGACTGTGATAGGAGTGTGGGCGACTCGCCCACCTTAAGCCGATGTTGATCTAAACCAGTGCCGCACGCGCTTCTACGGCTTAGAATTGCTAAAGAGGTTCACTGGCAAACTGTGGTATTACTTCGGGCGGCATGGATCTCTCGCAAAAAATCTCACCTTTCCGAGTTGCGCTGATCGGATTGCTGCTTACTTTAATGGAACCCTGCAGTGTTCGATCTTAATCGGAGTATCTGTCCTTTACTCTTTAGAAATCGGGAGCTGAAACCTTGAAGGTCGCTGTCCAGCCGTCAACCGGAAGGCAAAAGCTGACAAGGAAGCGCCCACCTTAGACACAAAAGGCTTAAGAACTCCCCCTTAACCGGCACACGTGGGGCACTTTTTTAAAAGGGTGTTCAACGAAATCGGCAGCAGTGCATCTCGCACCGCTGCCGTTTTTTTGTGGATCGATCGGTAGATGCGCTGCGTGACGCAGATGGGCGCTTGTTTGAGCAATTGCACTCT
>DJBY01000073.1:747-14088 GCA_002430605.1 Opitutia bacterium UBA5964
GGGCGAGTCGCCCACATTTCCCGCAAAGGAGTGTGGGCGACCCGCCCACATTCATCTGGTATTGACGCAAAGGAGCGCGACCCGCCCACATTAATCCCGCAAAGGAGCGCGACCCGCCCACATTTATCCTGCAAAGGAGCGCGACTCGCCCACATTTCCCGCAATAGGAGTGTGGGCGACCCGCCCACATTAATCCCGCAAAGGAGTGTGGGCGACCCGCCCACATTCATCTGGTATTGCCGCAAAGGAGGGCGAGTCGCCCTCCCTCCTTTTCCCACTCATCGCGAAGAAGCTTCTTTAAAGGGTGTTCAGTGAAATCGTTAGTTACCCTCCGTGACGCAGACGAAAGCGTTTGTCCTGTCTGGGTTCTGTCTAATTACTGAATCCAGAATCAGGGCTAGGACTCTTCGATGCGTGCTGCCAGCCGTTGTACTGCAAAGGCATGTTCCGCAAGGGTATGTGAGTGCGTGCTGACTTTTTTGTCGTCGACAATAGCGGCCAATATATAGATCGAGCCATCAATTCGTACCGGGATGGTAAAGATGATCAACTGCAGTGGTTCCTGTTCCGCTTCGAGCGGGATGCTGCACCGCTGCATCGCGACTTTGCCATCTAGACTTTGGAGCACTGCATTCACTGCCCCGCAAGTTTTGCAGGGTTCTGCAGTGCCACAGGCAACTTCACCGTTGGCAGCATGCACGCAGCTCATGTGCTCACCTAATCGCGCGCCGTAGACTTCACCTGATCCCAGATCCTTAGCCATAGCGAGGTAGGAGGCATTGGCGTAGACGATCTGCCGCTGCGGATTCAGCAGCACCATATGCTCAGGTGTGTGATGAGTCGACCTCTGTAATGCAGCATTGCCTTGCAGCGCTTTTATTTGCGCGTTCAGAACTTCGCTCGGCACTCGCTCAGCTGGGGGCATACTCGTCAGGTAGTTTTATCGGAAAGATGAATAATAGGATGAAAGTTTATATGTTATGCAAAGTGATTATTCATAAAACAGTTACTTTTAATTGACACATAAAAGGCAAATAAATCAGCCGCCATCGGCATCCTAAAAAGCTACGCTAGCAGATTAAATTCGGCACATCGACACGGACTGCGTTATGTGCGGTAGGCAAGTAATTGTATAAGCAACTTACCGTGATATTTGGTGCGACTGCGTGCTGTATGTAGCTGCAGGTCATCGATCTAAATACGTTCGCGCGGCTACTGGTCCGGCTGGGTTTGTTGCTGTGCGGTGATATCGTGGCAGATCCCAACCAGACCGAGGACTTTACCGCTTGCATCGAGCCAAGGGGTTTTGACCGTTTCGAGTAGCACCCGTTGACCGTCTGGATAGACCACCCATTCCTGGTTGCTCCGCGATTGGCCGCTGGCGAGCATCGCTTGGTCATACGTGCGGAATGAAATTGCGAGGTCCTCCGGGAAAAGATCGAAGTCTGTTTTGCCGATGATCTGGTCGAGCGGCTGACCCGTTAGTTTGGCCCATGCTGTGTTACCTCCTCGGTAAACGCCCGCCAGGTCTTTGTAGAAAATAATATCCGGAATGGAATTCATCACCGTCGTCAGATCCACTGAAGGGTGAGGGCTGCTTTTGTCGGCCAGCGCTTGGGTAGTTGTCACGACGCTCGCCACGGCGAGTAGGGCGAGTTGGAGGAGGGCTAGTTTCATAGTTTTATATTTTGTGACTATATGGTACTGCTGCACAGTCAGGGGTGGCTGATGGGGTAAAATTAATCGCAATGTAAGCCGCTGTCAAACAAGTGGTAGCGCCGCTTCGCCTCGTTCTTTAAAAAAATATCGGCTGAGCGCGAGCGATCTACCAGATCACACCCGCTGATCCAGTACGCACGCCCCAATTGTAGCTGGCAAGATTGACAGTCGCCACTTGGATCTACTATTTTAGACAGCAGAATTGATGCTCGCCGATCTGCGGCGAGCTGGAAAAACCCGAATATTCTGAGGTGGCGCGATGCTTAAAACAATCAAAGACGGTAAGCTGTGGATGGTCACCCAGCCCGATCATGGACAGTTGGCTGGCTATCTCGCCGCGCATTGGGGCGGCCACGCCGATTTCAACCGTCCTGGCTATTATGCGTCGGTGAATCAACAACGCCTGCGGGACGAAACGATCTTTGCGATCGCACAGCACGACAATGGCTGGTGGGAGTGGGAAGCCGCGCCCGACTTGTCTGCGGCCGACGGCATGCCGCTAGACCTCGCTGAGGTGCTGCAGGACCAGGCGGCCGGCATGAGTCGTTGGCGCCAGGGGCTGAGCCGTTTTAACCATTCGCCCTACGCCAACTTGCTGATCAGTAGCCATGCCTACTGGATCTACGCTATCCGCGCCTTGTCCAATCCTGACCCAGCCTTCACGCATCCGCTGTTCTGGAAGGGTTCGCCCGAAAAACTATATCCCGGCAGCCGTGAAGAGCCGCTCAAATTCATTGCCGAGTTAGAGCTGCTGCAAGCGCAGTGGATTGAAACCTTGCGCGCCGATCGTGAGACCGCGGCCTGGGTGGAACCAGATGTCCTCAAGCCGCATCAACGGCTGCTACAAGTCTGCGATGGCCTGTCGCTTGCGTTGTCATCTGCCCTGATCCAGGCCCGCAGTGGCGAAACGCGCGGGCTGGGTGCCGACGAATTTGAGCTGCACGATGTGCCACGCGCTAGCTGGCAGGACCGCGTTACTATTCAAGTCACGCCGCGTGGTCCAGGTAGGATTGAACTCGACCCCTATCCGTTTGATATCGACCCGCTGCCGGTGCTGATGCCGGCGCGCATAATTCCCTGGCCCCAAGCGAAGCCTCAACATTTCCACACATGGTGGCAGGCACAATTGCCGCAACCAGTTGCGTTCCAACTCGTCTCGCGAAGCTGAAGCCAGTGAACTCGGTCGATTTTACGGAAAGAATTGCAGCAGATTAGCTCGAATCCCTGGCAGCTAGGATGGCGGCCGCAGTTTTCTTACCTGAGACGACGGCGCCCTCGATCGAGGCACTGCTCAGATGGTCGCCACAAACCCACACGCCCGCTTGGTTGATGCTGTTCGGGGCATTGCCGTTCGGCAGCTGCTCCGGCAAGCCGCGGCGGATGCGGTCGGTTCGTAAATGTCGCCAGCTACCGGCTTCGGAGCCGAACCACTCGAGCAGCTCTGAGCGCACCTGTTCGATTAGGCCATCTGCCTCGGCCAAGCCGAGCACCGACACCGACAGCAGTGACTGGCCCTCGGGCGCGTAGCTGGGGGCGGCGTCGCTGATCACGCACACATTGTTGACCATGCCAGACCCAGATCCGTTGAGGCAAATAATGGCTTCGCGGATCGGCGAGCGATCGGCGGCAAAGTAGAGCGTGGTAACTGAGCGCCACTCAGGTGCCGACCCCTGGAGGCCAGGTAGCAGCGCGTGCGCCGCCGAGCCGTCGGTCGCCACCACGGTGGCGCAGCCCTGGATTCGTTCGCCACTTTCGAGGGTGATGGAATCGATGTCGACTGCTTGGACCACTTGATTCAGCTCGATGCTGCCATCCGGCAGTAGGGCGGCCAGTTGTTTGGGGATTTCACCCATACCCTGAGCCGGAACCGTGGCACTGCCTTGGCCGAACAGCTTAAAGGTAAACTCGAACATTCGGCTGGAGGTGCGCAGCTCGCGCTCCAAAAATATTCCTCCGTAGAAGGAGCGAAAAAAACGGTCAATAATCGATTCTGAAAAGCCGCAGTCGCGCAAGTAGTCCTCGGTCGAGCGATCCTCACGCGCAGCAATCGCCTCGAACGAGCTGTTCAGGATTTTCATCCGCATCAGGCCCACCCGCAGTTTATCGGACAGGCTGCCGACTGGTGCGGTCACGCTGCTCCAGGCACTCGCAGGCCGTCGAAACACATCCATTAGGCGGTGCAAACGTCTGTCTCGATAAATCAGCGCGCCCGGCTCGAAGGCTTTTAGGTCGAGCGCCTCGAGAGCGAGCAATTTGCCAGTCTCGGGGTAGCGATCGAGATAGACTTGAAAGCCGCGATCCAATAAAAATCCATCGACTTTATCAGTGCGTACGCGGCCGCCCACAGCATCACTTGCTTCAAAAATACGTACCAGCCGCCCAGCTCGGTGGAGTTGCACAGCGCAGGCGAGGCCTGCCATGCCGGCACCCACAATCAGAACTGGCGGTGTTGCAGCGGAGCGCACCCGATTAGTAGGCCTTCATCGCTGCTTGGAACTCGTCCGTCCAAGGCGTCGGTTGATGCGTTTGGCTAGATAGCTTACACACGGTGCGGCTGCCATCGCAATAAACAACGCTGCCGTCCTGCGGGTGCCGAACGGTGAAGCGCATCGTTACGCCGCTGCTGCGCACGCGCTCGATCTGGTAGTCCACCGCGAGCGGGCCGGGTACAGTAAACGCTTGTCGGAAACGTGCTTCGACGCCGTGCACGACCACGAAGATGTCTTCGTCCCGCTCGATATTAAAGTCCGCAACACCCAGTAATTCTTGAAAGAACTTTTGCTGAGCCCGTTCCAGATGTAATAGGTAGCGCGTATGGTGCAGCATGCCCAAGCCGTCGAGCTCGTCGAAAAAAACTTCCGTTTGGTAAGTAAAGGTTGAATTCATAAGTGAGTATTGGTGTCGCTGGTTAAATCATACCACAGTCACAGATTCTTCAAGCATCCATTCTGGCTTTATCAATCGCCGCATCAAGCGAAGCGCTACAGTTAACCTTTTGGGCTACAGAAAAACTTATTCACATCAAGTGGCAAACGAACGATTCCTGTTGTGCGGGATTGCTAGGTCGCTTGATTAATCTGCATGCGTCCATTTTGCCTGTTATTGTTCTCTGTCATCCTGTTCACGACTCTGCGCGCTGCCAATCGGGCGCATCAACCGTTTGCCGAAGGGGCGGAGGTCGAGCTTATCACGCTGCAAAAAATCGAGCCGATGCTGGAGTCGGGCACGGCCTTAGCGTCGCAGCAGATCTGCCAGTATCGGATCTCCGCATCCGATGCTCCATTCGAGCAGCGCTTAATCGTTGCTCAGGATTCAGAGGGCGTGGAGCCGTGGCTGTATGTTTACTTAGACCAGCAGTCAGGCAGTACCGCAGCGGCGCACTCCAATCCGGCGGTGCCGAGATGGCGCTTCAGTGACTTTAGCTCCGCGACTGGCCTCGAGCTGTACGCGGCCCATTTAAACCAAGATGCGACTGTCGACTTTGTCATCATCCATTATTCAGGTGGCAATGGCATCGCGGCGGGCTATGCGATGGTCGGCTTTCTGCTCTCTGCTGACGAGGGCTATTCGCTGTCAGTGGTCGAATCGATCTATCCAGACCCCAGCGATTTTATACGCCTCAATGGCAAGGCGGTCTTCCTGCACTGCGATTTGCAAAACGCCGACCCATGCCGTGACGGCAAAGCACATAATTTCTGGATCTATAACGTCCTCAACATCGAGGGCGACTTCCTGACGATCGATAATGCGAGCCACCAAATGTTTCCGCGCACGATCTTCTATAGTTTTGCGCCCAGCAGTGCCGAAACCGAGCTACTTGAACCGAGCCAAAAAACCGAACTAGTGGCGCGCAGCGCCCCACAGATCCGACGTCGCCAGGAGCGTGCTGCGGGCGAATGACGCTTGCTGCGGCAGTATGAAAAATGGGCTGACCTGGTTGCCAAGCCGCGCAGGCCAGTGCTATGCTGATTCCGAGGGGGCTACATCAATACCGCAGCAGCCTGCGTATGCAGCAAGTAGCCGCTCCTGTAGTCGATTGCGTCCACCGGTGGCGACTGCCGCGCTATCTAGATCGAGGAACAGTTCGAGGCAGGCGGTTTCACCCGCCAGCGCTTCGTAGCGTTCCGCTAAGCAACCTAGCATGAGCTCGAGATCGAGCGGTTGTGGCAAACGGCTGTCGGCCAAGTATAGCGCCAGTTCCGCACTCGGCGTATTCGCCGCCTCGGCCTCGGCAGACCAACGCTTACCTTGACCGAGATCGAGCAGTACCCATTCGATGCCAGCCTGAAGCCAATCGACACCTTTCTTCGACAGCTCCGAAAGCCAACGTGCTTCAGTCGCTTCAATCGTAGCCTGATAACGCGTGGCCCATAGCCGCTGGATTTGCAGGCTACCCTTGAGTGCGAGCCAATATAAAGCCTGTAGTATTACAACGGTGGCTTGGACTACTGCGATCGCGATATAAGCAAGTAGCGACAACAATCCAACCAGCAGGTGCAAGTAGATCGCATTTTTGCCGCGCACTTGAATGCCGCCGATCTTGGCACTCGAGTAGCGCGGCTTAAACCAATTCACCGTGCCGATTTCTGTTTTCGTCGAGACCGACACGCCGCTCTTCGACAAGTTGAGTTTGGTTGGCCCCTCACCGTAGCGACCGCGCAGCACGAAGCGCCCGTTTTGGAAGGCCACCTGGGTGCCCTTGGTGACCCGAGTCGAAGCCCGCAGGCCATGCGCAGAATTCGCAGTGAAGTTGATTCCAGCAGCCTTAGTTTGCGCACGCAGCGCAATTCCACCGCTGCGGCTCACCCGCAGGTACTTGCCGCGGTATTCGATCCGTTGAAGACGTCCATCTGGGCCTATTTTAAGCATCGTATATAAGTTGAAGGCTGTGATGGCCGAATGGCGAGCCCAACCAGAAAACCATGTTATTTTTTAGTGACTGCCAGCCGGTCAATCTCACACTGTGTTTAGTGCCTAGCGCTGATGGTTGAGGGGAGGGACGTGCTCCGCCTCGTCCGCAGCGGAAGCGTGGGCTTGGACTGACCTGCTTGGTGGTTGCTGCATCATCACTTCTGCAGCTGTCGCCACATCGCAGTCGCGCAGACGCCGAAGGTTTTGTGTCCAATCAGCGCTTACTCACGCCAGGGCAGTGACATTATTTTTTGATCACTATCGTAAATCGTTGAATCGATGCCGATAACTACGACTGCATCCGTTTCAGTAGCACCAGTATTAACCAATTGGTGAGCAATTCCAGCAGGAGCGATTAGGGTGCACGGCGCCTCAAACAGGTGAACTTCGCCGCCAATAATTGCTTCGCCTTGACCTTTTAAAATAACGAATACTTCTTCTGAATCATGTGAGTGCAGTGGCGTTTTGCCGTGCACCGCTATTTGTGTTTTCCAGACCTCATACTCGTCGGCGCCATGCCCCTTGGTTGCGATTCCGACCACAGTAATGCCATTATTGGAAAATTCTCGAAGCGCATGGTGCGGCACCACGTGCGCCTCATGGGAATGCCGATGAGCACAGGATGTTGCAGCAATCAGCACGGAAACGAGTAGAACTGTGGTAGTCGATAAATGCATCATTTGTAATGAATCAATAATCACAGCAATCTTCATCCAGCAAGCTGAATGGAGGAAAGCCGCCGCGCTGTTGGTCGGCGTGGTCGCTGCTCGATCGCGGTAGAGCTGCTACGAGGGTAGATTGGTTCGGTTGGTCTGCTTTGACTGGAAATGGGGTCATGACTGGAAATGGGGTCATTGACTGGAAATGGGGTCATGACTGGAAATGGGGTCATGTCATTACCTTTGTGGTAAGGTAAGAATGCAACTGATTCAGTGGCAGGAATGAGGTGCTCCGGATATGTAGGAAGGTCAATGGCCTGAGGTTTCGTTGCTGTTGTCATCTATGATTGAAATGGACAGGCATCTTAGCGGACGGGGTGAGACATCTGTGGGGAAGCTTAAAATTGGAAAGTGAAAGGTATGGTCGTTCCGTTGTGAAGACTAGCCTTCTATCGCTCTGTGGCTCGCTGCGTGGCTAGGATCTGGTTGTCCCGGTCTATGGCTACGAGACAGACCACATCAATGATTTTATGTGTTGGAGCTGAGTGATTGTTGGCCATGACGAAGAGTTTAAATTGATAGATCTGTGTCCCTGAATGATGAGACTAGGTGTTGCGCACTGCAAAGGTAACGCCATGACCCCATTTGGCTCCCCCTCATTTTTGGTATGGGATCGATTGCGTTCATCGCGCTTTCCCGACGTCAGAAGCGCTAAGCCCCAGTCAAGTCTACAAGATAGACTTTGGCCTTGGCAGTTTGCTTTATCAACAAGAGCCTTACGCGTATCTACTCGCGTAAGGCTCTTCTGTTTCTCAGTCCTAATCGAATAACGGCGGCCTTTCGACTGCGGCGGGCCGGATGTCGCCGACTTCCAGTTTTCCGCTTCGAGCGGAAAAGCCTGGATATACGAGGGCGGTATTGGTGTGCCGTTGATCCTCAAACTGGCGGGGCTGCTGCTGCGGCCTGAACAGCACGTCCATGGCATGAGCCTCAAGGCACTCGCAACTGGTAACCAAGAATAACTCGAGCGCGAGGCGATCTACTTTCACTATCAACACAATGGGGCCCGCCGGAGCCGTTCGGATGGGCGACTACAAATACGTCGAAGCGTTCGAAAACGGCAAGGTCGAGCTCTACCATCTGTGCGACGATTTCGGCGAGCAAAGCGATCTTGCGGCATCCATGTCGGAGTTGACCGAGTAATTGAAGTAAATGCTGCACGACTGGCGTGAGAAATCGGGTGCTGTGATGCCAGTTTTGCATCCCGACTGCACCCTAAAAAATGATTATCGTGGGCCGATCAGTTCATTCGTATTCTATACCCCGAAACAGGATCATGACGGACTCAAAGCCAATGCAGACTTAAACGTAGACCTGCCGAATGTATTGATCATCGGCGACTCCATTTCGATCGGCTACATGCTGCCAGTGGCGGTTCTTTTCGGGCTCGATGCCGTGCTGCGGCGGGCACTATCAGAGACGTCTAGATCTAGGGCTAAGCGGCAGAGGGGCTTTGCCCATGCCAGTTGCTTTGATTTCGTATCGGCGGGCCACTACTTGCATTTTTGTTACTTCAACTCCTCGGGTAATTCGACGTTTGCTATCTTAGCGGGAGAGGGCTTTCAAAAATCCGCGACTGCCTCCTCGTCAATGATGTCGCGATAGTGTTGAGTCATTCGCGGGTGCTGAGCCAATCATGGTGGAGAAGTCTTCGCTAGGCCTGCAGGAGCGGCGCGGTCGATGCGCGGGCGATGACGTGCTCAACCGTCAGTGGGGCGGGCAGTTCGATACTACTGCTGTCGCTAGTCAATATTTCCCATGCGTGCTGAGCGGCGAGGTAGCCGGCTTGTTGGTTGGGGATGTCGACGACGCTGAGTGGCGGGGCGGCTTCTGCATTGCTGACGATGTCGTCACAAGTGAGCACTGAGAGTTCTGAGGGAATCTGAATGCCCCGTTGCACTGCTTCGGAGAGTATGCCGGTCGCGACATTGTCAGAGGTGCAAAAAATCGCGGACCATGGGCGGTTTTGGGCGATCCACTCTCGTAGAATTTCGTGGCCGACTTCGTAGCCTGTTCCGAGCTTGCTGGGGATGACTTCGGTCACCGCGTCAGCGGCGAGGCCTCGGATGGCCGCAGCCTGAACGAAGCCCATGAAGCGACCGGAGGAAGCGCGGCGTCCCACGTTACGTGCGATCGCGATGCGCGTGTGGCCGAGCTCGACTAAGTGATTGAGTGCGAGCTCACCCACGAGGTGGTCGTTGAGTGTGATCGTATTTTCAGGCGGGCCATCATAGACACAGACAAAGGGGAATCGATTGCTTTGTAGATTCTCTAAGTATTTCCGCTCCGCTTTGGCTCGAATGATCACTGCGGCATCTGCGTTGCGGCGGCAGAGCTCTTTGGTTAAATCCATGGCCTCTAGTTTCTCGAAGTTCTCTCCCAAGATTGAAAATTCAATTTTTCTTTCGCTGCAGAAATCGTAAACCCCGGACACGACCGCAGCTTGGAAGCTCTCCAGTCGGAAGCTGCCGTTGATTTCCAGATCGAGCACGACGCAAATATTGTGTGTGGTGCGACGGGGGCGTTTCGGAGTGAAGCCCAGTTCGTCTGCCCGTGCCCGCACGCGCCCGCGCAGCGACTCTGACACTTCTTTGCTGTTGGAGAGCGCTTTGGAAATGGTGGGTGCTGAAACGCCAAATTCCTTGGCGAGCGAGATGATACTAACTTTCTGCTTGGGACGTGCCATGCATTATGTTATGTTGCGTAAATATCGCAGTGCAAACGCTAATTTCAGTTTTATTGCGTTAGTCGGGTGGATCTAAGTCTTCTTGCTGTAATATTATCTAAACGCCATGGCGGCCGCGGTGTCACGGCGAAGCAAGTATTACTGGGTGATGCTCATCATCTTTTCTCGGCCTTCGCGGGTCTGTAGGCGCGCATCATCGCGGCTAACTGATTCGACGTGTAGGTCGGCGAAGAGCATGTTGCAAGTGGCTCCGCTGCTGGGCGGGTGGCGAAAGGCGATGCCGCCGTTTTTAGTATCGCTGGCTGATTCAGGGATGGGCTGATTGACGAAATTACCAGGGTTGATGCTGCCGCTGGTATTGTTGAGAAACGGGTTGCCGGCGCCTCCCGTCTCCATCACTGCGATGGTTTGTGCTGTATTGATGATGTTGATTGGTTTCTTGAGTCCGATGCCGCTGGCGGCGCCAGCGGGAGTGCCATCAGTGGTGGCACGCTCTACAAATATGTTTTTGTTGGCGCCATAGTCGGGCTGTCCCCATCCTTTTTGCTCTTGGGTGTCGCGGCACGCCGGGCAATACCACCAGTCTTGATTGCGCATGTCGCCCAGATCTCTCGTCGACTTGAAGGGGGTGCCATATGCCTCCAGTTGCATGAACCAAATGCCTTTATCTTCGGTATTGTTCCAGTCTTCGACGGCTGCGGGGAAGGCGCCTTTGTGCTCGGATTGGTAGAGCCCGAGCGCGGTGCCTATTTGCCGCAGGTTATTTAGGCAAGTGGTCTCATGGGCGCTCTCGCGCACCTTGCCGACCACTGGGATGAGGATCGCCGCCAGTATGGCAATGATGGCAATGACTGTTAGTAGTTCGATGAGGGTAAATGCGGAGTGGCTGGAGCGAGGCTTCATGGTGTTATATTTCGTTTTATTTCTCTATTATGCAACTATAATCTGTATGTGAGTGGCACTCAAGGCTGTTTTTCTTGTTAAATCGACGGCGCTATTGTGGTGATCTGCTTGGTTCGTAGGATTGGTTTGAATGGGATTTGGTCGGGGCGCCGTTCGCTTTGGATTCAAGTGGTGTGCTGTCCCTATGCTGCGTGTTCGGTGATGCGGGCGGATTGGGCTGATTTTAATTCGAATGACTGGGTGCGAATTGTTGAGCTCTGGGCAAAGGCGGGGCTTGAAATTTTGTAATATTGCGTTAATTTACTTGACGCTGGCTCAAGTGGTCGTATAAATTATCTCTAATGCCTGTTCTGGTTCTGTTGGTTACCCCCTCTTTTTTAAAGAAATTGTGGAGACTTAGAGCGCTGCGAACGGTGTCTCTGTGGCGTCATTGCCGTTTTATAATGTGCGTCTAAATACGCAAAAACCTCATCAAAGAAAAACCCTCATTAAAGAAAGTTACCTCCTATGAAAACACTAAATACTGTAATTCTATTCTCCGCTGTGGCAGTTGGCTCGGCCTCGGCTGCCTTGACCACGACCACCACCTTTGACGGAGCCGGCAGCTTGGTTGGCGTTGCCAACTGGGACAATGGATTGCCCACCAACGCGAATCCGGGCTTGGTCGCTGTGACGTCAGGCTCTACATGGACGACCAACGTGTGGACTGATATGGCGATACGCCAGACGGGTGGGACTGTGGGCGGGGCTGGCAGTGCAACCATGAATATGCGAGGTGGTGCTGCTCTTTCGGGAAACAAGACGATCTATGAGATCGAAGATGTCGCGAATAGTGCGTTTGGTTATAAGAATCTGGAAGTTTCGGGTCAGCTGACGATGTGGAACCAAAACGGAGAGGGACAAGAATTGAGCCTGCTCGCTGGTTATGCCACCGTGGGCAGCTTGAATGCGATTAGTTCTGCAGCTACATCGACGATTAACATTGGCGATGGTAAACTGGATATTGGTATTGTGACTACCCTTGGCGGCAAGTTTTCGATTAACATGTTGGCTGGCGGCACGGGTGAAATGGTCATCGGTGATCGTAACGAAGCTGCGTTAAACGCGATGCGTCTTGATTTTGAGACGGGTAATGTGGGTAGTATTACGCTTTCGAGTAATCTTGGAGCAAGTGCAGATGGTTACTGGGGGTTCTTCGTGGAACAAGGGTGGGCGTCCATTGGCGGAGTTGTTGTGACCGACCTTGCGCAGTTTAATATTGTTAACGATGGTTTTGCGACGACGATTTCCGCGATTCCAGAGCTGATTCCAGAGCCAGGCACCTATGCACTGCTCGCTGGTTGCTTCGCGTTGGCTTCAGTCATGGTGCGCCGCCGCCGATAGTCGGACTGATCTGGGTGTATTTTTGCCATCGACTCCTCAGTCCGATCGGGCTGAGGAGTTTTTTTGTTTCAGGATCTGATTCACGCGGCGTGGGCACTGCCACCATTAATGTCGTGATCGGCAGTGAGGCTGTATCGCGTTGCGCCGGCAGCGTTTTTTTGTAATTTAAAACGATTTGTTTTTAACTGAATTTTTTAATATCGAGATGATCAAAATCCAGAATCTATTGCAGCCGAAAATGGCTTGGTGCGCCATTGGCTCACTTTGTTTGGGTGCTTTCTTGCCGCTGGCGGACGCAGCATCACCGTTGGGACTGAGCGTGCAAGACGGAGCGTTGATACGCAATGGCCGTGAGTTTCGGGCGATGGGGATGAACTACTATACGTGTTTGACGGACATCATTCAGAACGCTGACGATCCTGAATTCGTGGAGGGCTTTCGCATGCTGAAGCAGGACTATCAGATTCCGTTTATTCGTTTCATGGCAGGGCCCTATGCGCATACGGGCTGGAAACTGTATGTCGAAGATCCAGAAGAATATTTTCGCCGGTTCGATCTGCTGATAGCAGCGGCGGAGGACGAGGGCCTGGGCCTGATCCCTTCGTTATTCTGGTATGTCGCCACGCTGCCGGATCTGGCTGGTGAGCCGCTCAGCGCGTTGGGCGATGCGGACAGCCAGTGCCGCGCGTTTATGCGTCAATACATTCATGATGTCGTGGGACGTTATAAAGACTCGCCTGCGATCTGGGGCTGGGAAGTGGGCAACGAATGGATGTTGGCTGCCGATCTACCTAAGCTGAATCATCTGCCGGCGAAAAAGATTGGCTCTGATCAGGAGCGTACTGAGGCGGATAAACTGCTGCGCCCGATGATTTTGGATGCTTATCAGGACTTTTATACAACCGTAAGAGCGCTCGATCCGCACCGTATCATCGTCACCGGCGATTCAATCGCCCGTCCACAGGCGTGGCATAATCGTAACGCAGACACTTGGGGCCAGGATACCCAGCGGCAGTGGGC
>DJBY01000030.1:0-362 GCA_002430605.1 Opitutia bacterium UBA5964
ATCAGTCGCGTATGCAGCAGGTTGATCACGAATGGTACCAGCGTGCGCAACAGCACACCCACCACCATAGCCCAGAGGCTCAGCTTAAATAGCACCAGCGCCAACAGGATGCCAAGCAAACTGACCAAGTCGCCTAAGGTCTGCGCGAAAACTGGTATATGATTGCGCTGTAGGGCGGATGCGAAATTGCGCATAAAGTCGTTGGCCAGATGAACCATGGTCGCAATCGAGGTCGCATAAAAGCAGTGGATAATAATCTGCTGAAAGGCTGGATCAATTTGCAACCATTCAGGAATGGCTGATCCAACCGCGATCACCGCGATCAGAAATAACGTCAGCACCCCGGCCATGACCACCGCACC
>DJBY01000030.1:573-1260 GCA_002430605.1 Opitutia bacterium UBA5964
AGCGCTGCAGCGTGACGACCGAAACGCCCACATCGACCATTGCAATCAAGGCTAAGACACCACCGGTGGCTAACCAAAACCCATACAACCGATCGCCCAAATAGTGCAAATAAAGAGGAATCATCAGCAAGCCCTGAACGATGTGGATCAGATTACTCAACCAACCGCCGGCGATATGCCAGATGACGGCTTTTTTGCGCTCGGCGCGTTGGTTAAAGTCGATTTCCTTCATACTCACTCTAAACTTTTAAACACTGGGCAGGCTCACAAGCTTCCGCCATTGGTCGCTCACCTCAAAATTAAGGCGAAACCATCTAAACATCTAAAACCGTAAGGTTTTATTGAACTAAAAGGCCTAACTCTTCCGAAATAAAGACCTCGCTGTCAGAGCACTGACAGGATGCGAACGAATCGTTGCGGGGAAATTCGTTGCACACATAAACTAGACATTGATCACACAGTCACACTGTACCGGCAACCAGGCAGACCGACTCGCGGCAGTATCCAGCAAACCGCAGGTGCAGGTGGGCCGCGCGCCGTGCGCCAGCATCGACACTTAGACGAGCATCAACACTGGCGGCTTTATTGATCGTAATACTCATTATATTTTTTTCTGTTTCGCTCGTAACCGTAGCCGTAGTAACTACTGGCTTGGTTGCCATAGCCGACCGCGGCCGTGACATCTCT
>DJBY01000030.1:1517-2083 GCA_002430605.1 Opitutia bacterium UBA5964
CGCGCAACAAAGATGCAGCTATCTGCATAATCAGCAACTAAGGTCGCGTCTGCGAACAGCCCGACTGGCGCGGTGTCGAAGATGACCACATCGTAGTCTTGTTTTAAGCGATCAAAAAGCGCGGCAGTCTTTGAATCGCCAAGGATCTCGGTCGGCATGTCGGTCGATTTACCGGCAGTGAGCAGCGACAGATTCTCATGAACTGACACGATCCCCAGCGACTCAGTTTCGTGCGAGGCCTGCGTGCTGCTGCCGGATTGCAACGAAGCGTACCAAGCAGTTAATCCATGCTCATTCTCTGCCCCAAATGCTTGGTGTAACGATGGCCGACGCAAATCACAATCGACCAAAAGAACTCGATAGTTATGCGTCGCAAAAGCCGCCGCAAGATTGCACGAAACAAACGACTTGCCCTCGCCCGGCAATGAACTGGTCACCACCAGCGAAAGCGGCCCCGCGCTTAAGTCGGTCTTCATCCGCAGGCTACTGTAAATTGATCGAAAGGGCTCTAACAAGTCGATGTCTTTGCGAAAAACCGCATGCGACATTTCCGCTAGGCTCTTGCG
>DJBY01000030.1:2332-2488 GCA_002430605.1 Opitutia bacterium UBA5964
CAGTCGGCCATCGACCAACTCAACCCCAAGCGGGACTGCGACAAAACACACACCGGCAAGGCAGCACATAACCAGCGCAATCTTCTGGTGATCAGGCCACGCCGGCTTAGCGGGCATAATTGCCAGATCGAGCGGCCGCACCGAATTCAGATCCAT
>DJBY01000030.1:2778-5898 GCA_002430605.1 Opitutia bacterium UBA5964
ACTTGGCGATCCAGCATACGATACTCGATTAGGTCGAGTTCGACCTGCAAGGCCTCCTGTTTGGTTTCCGCCAAACTGGTTTCTAAATCTTTCAGCTCAGCCACCACCGTATGGTACTCCACCGAAACCTCCTGGCGGGCCTGTTCGATCGCTTGACTGAGGGCCTCTTTCACCGAGACCTGCGACGCCAGGTTCTGCACCATCTGTGGATGACGACTCAAATAGGTTTCGTTCATCACCTGAGCCTCTCGTCGCAGTTCCTGTAACTGCGCATAGATCACTTTGACATCATCGCGGCCGCCGACGAACGGAATGTTCATCAACGCGGCCAATTGATTCTCCGCAAGTCGAATCTGCGCTAAGCGACTCTCGAC
The DNA here is from genome assembly GCA_002430605.1 of Opitutia bacterium UBA5964. GTDB lineage: Bacteria > Verrucomicrobiota > Verrucomicrobiia > Opitutales > Coraliomargaritaceae > Lentimonas. The sequence continues at coordinate 3,153 of DJBY01000030.1, forward strand.
CCCGGCTAGCCGCACACGCGCATTGGTCACCGCTTGACTCCACTGCGTTAGATTCTGCGCCACGATACTCTCCCCTCGCTCCGCAGTCACTAAGTTCTTCTCGTCGCGGTACTCCTGCAGTATCATCTCTCGCTCAACCAAATCGAGCCGCAGTTCTTCGACCTCTTGGCCTAAGAAAGAAACCGCATCACCAGTCGATTTGGACCGCACCTCCGCCTTATACTGAATATACTGATCGACATACTGATTTGCCACCGCTTGGGCCACCTCGGGATCCGAATGGGTAATCACAATCTGAATCGCTTGGGATTCCTCCTCCCAATTAACTTCGAGCGCCTGTTTAAGCAACAGCCCGACGGCATCGGGTAATTCCTTAGTCGCATCAAACTCCGCCAGCGAGCCAACGTAGCCTTCCAAAAAGCGATCCCCCATCTCAGGCTCCAATGCGGCCATGACGGTATCCGCCAACGCTCGGCTCTGTAAGCGTTTGATATGCGTATTCATGATCGACGCTAGCATATTATTATTCTGCACATTGGTATTCAGCACTTCTTTGACATCGATAATATTTTCGGTCGCGAGCTCGATAACGAGTGATGATTCTGCGCGGTACTGCCGCGGCTGCATCAGCAAATAGGCCCCCACTGCCACTGCCACAATCAATCCGCAGGCCGCACCAAACTGCCAGTGGCGGCGCACAATTTGAAATATATCCAGTAAACTAATCAACGAATCACTGCCACCGCGACTGCCAGCTGCAGCCTGACTGCGCTGCGATTTAAAATTATGTTTCATATAGCTCATGTTTTGATTATGCGGTGAAATATGAGATTAAAAGACCCGTTTTGGTACAAACACGATATCGTCAGGATGGACCACGATCGAACGACTCTGCCCCGTCTCGATTGAATCGAGCAACTCCCCCACATTTACAAGGTCGATCTGCTGCGCCGAAGCACCACGGGGGGCACGGGTCACACGCACCTGATTCAATTTGGCTATACCAGTAAAGCCACCCGCTCCGGCAACCGCAACCAACAAGGGAATACCGTTTTGACCTGGCGGAATGGCAACCGCCCCAGGCTGCTCGACTTCGCCCAATATCGTAACCATTTTAGGGGCAAATTCCTGGATGCTAATACTCACCACCGGATTGCGCAGATACTGCTGCTGCACAAACACCTGCTCAACCAAGTCCTCAGCCTCAGACACAGTCGAATTACCGACTAGGATGCCGCCCAACAAAGGCATCGACAAGATGCCCTTATCAGAAATTCGCTGCTCGCATTCCAAATCATCTTGGCCGTAGACGGATACCCTGACTAGATCAAACGGCGACAGCTTGTAAACCACTTCTGGCGCCTGATATACTTTCTCAGTTGACCGGAAGGTTCGTGTTCGACTCGCTCCCCAAGTTGCAACGAAGGGGACGACACAGACCAGAGCCACCACTGGCAACAACTTGCTCTTTAATTGAAATGTATCGAAGATTTTGATCATATAATTAGCAATCGCACAAAGGCATTAGAATAAGTAGGAAATCGACAGGACAAAAGTGATGACTTCGTAATTAGAGTCATCTTCGTTCGAATCACGATCCGCATAGCGAAATGCGCCTTCAATCTGAAGTTGATCCTCAATCAGTGTATAACCACTGCCGATTGCTACCGAGAATTGCTCATCGTTTCGACCATCCGAATATTTCACATCCTCATAGCCTAGGCCTGCCGAAGCGCGGATTTTTTCTGAGAACTGATGCCGCAGACCCAGTTCGGTGAAAAATGTCTCCTGCGAGACGGCATCAATTGTGGTGCCAAAGCCATTACCGATAGATACATCAACAGTCGTGAGGTCAGACGCGACCCAGCTCAGCGACGATTCCATGAAAAATTGAGTTTCGTCATCATACGCGTCATCATCGAATTGACGCTGTTGCCCGCCAACACGGATCTCTGCAGTCATCGCCGAAGCCACTTGTCCGACCACCGCGAGGTAAATTGCATGGTCGCTACTGTCAGTCTCAGGCTCTGCGCCATCCGCGCTAACATCGGTATCCGTATAGCGATAACCAAGACCATAACTGAGGTCTTCACTATAATCATAAAAGAACTCGACCGGCACCTCTATGCGCTGCACATCGTCATAGTCCGAAGTTTGGGATTGTTTGTCTAGAAATTCAACACCACTGCGCAGAAAAGTCTGCTCAGACACATAATAGCGGCCTATTGCACTTAGATCGACTTCCTCGGTTTGCGTAATATCCTGCACCGAGTCATTCGGCGAAGTGCGCTCATTATAGCCGCCTTCCAGGCGTACGTCGTAGCGCCTATCTTCGACCGCTTCCCCATACGGGAAATCAATCGCGATATGACTCTTAATGTCTTCCGCATCATTATCGTCGAAATCATCGAATCGAATCACATCGACGCCCGCATGAGCTTCCACTCGAACAGTTCCTTGATCGAAACGATAGCGTAGACGTGGTAGCACTTGAAAGATGATATCATCCTCTTCATCGCTATTACGAAAGACATTAGACGAATGCGTCAGGCTACTTTCGACATCCACTGCAACTGCACCATAATTACCTAGCGCCATCTCAGCCTGTAACGGCACAGAACTACTAAAAAAAGCCGCGACTCCAAAAAACGAAGCGCACAATAAGGAGAGGCCTGGACCTCTGCTTGAAAAATCCCCGTTTACCTGCTTAGTTCGATCGATCATACTTATTTATTTGATTATGTGC
>DJBY01000030.1:6087-7127 GCA_002430605.1 Opitutia bacterium UBA5964
GCAACCAATAAGCGCAGACAAAAGGCTGCCATTATGTATTTCCATGATCCCTTATAAAACAACAGCAACTGCGTCGGAGCGCTCGAAGTAGAGAAAAACACTCTACACTTACCTAAAACAGCCTTTACCTCTGAAAAGGATTCTGGAAACGTGCTCTGAATTATGGCCGATACATCTAAGTTTTCTATTCTTGTCGTAGGTTCTGGTGGACGCGAACACGCCCTCGTACAAATGTGCCTAAAGAGCCCGCTCGTCGAGCGCGTCATCGCGACACCGGGCAATGGTGGCATCGCCTCCGAAGTCGATTGCTACAACGTCGGCGTCGAAGACATCGAAGGCATCGTCCAACTCGCGCAGGACAATCACATCGGCCTCGTTATCGTCGGCCCCGAAGTGCCACTCAGCCTCGGCCTCGTTGATGCGCTCCAAGCGGTCGGCATCCCCGCCTACGGCCCGAACGCACAAGGCGCTCAGCTCGAATCGAGCAAAGTCTTCTGTAAGGATTTCTTCGCCCGCCACAACATCCCCACCGCAGAATACGGCAGCTTTACCGAAGTCACCGCCGCGCTACAGTATCTCGAAACACACCCCGCACCGATCGTCATCAAAGCCAGCGGCCTCGCAGCTGGCAAAGGCGTGATCATGGCGGAAACACAAGCTGAAGCGATTGCTGCGGTCAAAGACATGCTCGAAGGCAACGCCTTCGGCGCTAGCGGCCACGAGATCGTGATCGAAGAAACACTGTACGGCGAAGAAGCCTCCATTCACGCCATTGTATCGGGCGACGATTTCGTCTGCCTGCCTCCGAGCCAAGACCACAAGCGCGCCGGCGAAGGCGACACTGGCCTCAATACCGGCGGCATGGGCGCATACACACCGACCAGCCGCGTCACTGCAGAGATGCAGGCCCAGATCGAAGCACAAGTGTTGCGCCCTACCCTCGACGGGTTCAAGGCAGACGGCATTCACTTCTGCGGCACCCTTTACGCTGGCCTGATGTTAACCCCAAAGGGCGTGCGCGTGCTGGAGTACAACGTCCG
>DJBY01000030.1:7398-13260 GCA_002430605.1 Opitutia bacterium UBA5964
GTGCTCGCAGCTGGCGGCTACCCTGACAGCTATGCAAAGGGCGACACCATCACTTTACCAACCACCACTCCAGAGCGTTCCGCGATCGTGCATGCTGGCACCAAACGCGCAGAGGATGGCACGATCACCACCGATGGTGGCCGCGTGCTGAGCGTCAGTGGACAGGCGTCGAGCCTACAAGCCGCAGCCGACCTCGCCTATGGCGTCTGCGATCAGGTCCACTTCGACGGCAAATATCTCCGGCGCGACATCGGCCATAAAGAGCTCAACCGCTAAACTGGCACGATGATGATGACCGTTAAACAAATACTGAGCACAATGGTCGTCTGCGTTACAGTGGCGTGCTCCCAAGCGCAGGGACAGGACGCGGCGCTGTTTCCATCTTTGCGCGACTACAATGACGAAGAAATTCGCCTGCATGGCCTGGCAGCATTATTCCCAGATCGCGTCCTATTTGAACAACCGCAGCTGGAGACCCGCTCCGAAAGTCGAGTCGCTACACGCGTCGAGGACTTGCCACGCGGGATCAAATACATCCGCCTCTACCGCCTGGACGAAGCGAAGTCCGTGCTGGCAGAGTTCCAAACGCAGTCCGCGCTCATCCTAGATTTACGCTTTCTTAAATCCAACGACACTGCGGTGGATATACTCGGCTCCTTTGCCACCGCTAAGCAGGCCAAGACATTGACTACCGTCGGTGCGGTGCCCGCCGATCTCAGCACATCTGGCGAGACCTCAACAACTGTGCGCGACTCCCCCGTCGTCGTTCTATGCAACCGCGAAACAGCCGGCCCATTCGAGGCAGTGCTGCATCAGCTGCAAGCAGCAGGTGCGATCATCGCCGTCGGCCAATCGACCGCAGGCCGCACCGGATTTTACAGCAAGGCCTCAGCCAACGCTTGGATTCTCAGCGGAGAGATTCGCCCCGACAGCCACACATCACTGGTAGGAGTCGGGTTTCAACCGCGGATTCGACTAGAAAGTGACGCGAAGGAAAACTACCTCAGCTATCATCTCTACGAAGCAGGCACCGACATCCTGCAACTTCTTCGCAATGAAAATAGCAGCAGCACGGATAGTGATCAAGCCAGCGAGGCTGACAGCGACATCATTGAGCCGGATCGCATTCTGCAACGCGGCGTTGATATCATCGCCGCCCTACAAATCTTACAGCAACAACCCGAACTCTAATCACACTCGGGCAAAAGAGTTGTGACACGCCCGACCACTTGCTTAATCTCCCTTTCCAATGGCTCAAGATCGTAATCTCATCCTCACTGTCTGCACGGGTAATATCTGCCGCAGCCCAATGGCAGCAAAACTACTGCAACATGCGCTCGCTGCCGAAGGCGCTCCGCTCGATCAGCTAACGGTCGAATCGGCTGGCGTCGCAGCTGGATATGGTGAGCCCGCCTCGAGTAATTCAGTCGCAGCGCTCAAAAAGGTCAAAATTGATTTAGCACAGCACCAGAGCCAACCCGTGACTCAAGAGCTGATCGACCGCGCCTTCATGATCATCGGCATGACCGATTCACACCTCGACACCCTTGAGCACTACCATACCGGACTCCCCAAGCGCCTGCACCTCTTTCGCGAATTCATCGGGCCGGACGTAGATGTGCAAATTCCCGATCCCTACGGCCAAAATTTCGATGCCTATCAGCAGTGCCTCGATTCAATGATCGAAGCCATCCCCTCACTGCTGGCCTACATCAAGCAGGAATACAAGTAGCCAGCGGCAAACCACGGCCCCTCACAGATACCGGCTGCACCATTGCAGAGCTCACCAAGGCGATGCTCGCCTTCCGCGACGAACCTGAGGATCAGCAGTTTCACACTCGCAAAGGTCTCGCCACGACGCTTTCGATTGAATCATTTCGAACAGGACCGCTTCAAGTGCCGGCCAAACGCGCGCATCACTAATAAATGCGCACGTGCTTGAGTGGATGCATACAACCACCACGGTAACGTCGGTGCAAATCCATGAATCGATGCCACCACACAATCGCGCGATTTAACAATACGAAACTCCAAGCGCCCTGGAGGATCTACCGTGCGCGAGAGGCATCCACCTGTAATATAAAAGGCACAACGCTCCGCATCCTCACTGAACGGTGTCGGTGTCAGCTCCAGCAGGCACAGCTTCAGTCCGCCGATCAAAAAACGGACGACACCCGTACTGTCTGTTTCCACTGCAAATAATCCACGATAGCGCTGGCTCAACCATGTGCCATATTCGCGCGTGACCCTTGCCGCAGTCCATCCAGCAGGCCACGCCATACGTTGCACCGAGCGAACCCGACGATCGCGCTTAATCGCTTTTTTGTCTGCTAACTGCGTATGACTTCTCGGGTTCGGCAACGGACAACCAGAGGCATCCACCGCAGCTCGAAACGATTCCGCAAATGAGACAAATTCTCCCTCTAAGCGTTCCAGCAAGGGATTCGGCCTGGCCTGTAGATCGTGCTGCAAACTTTCCTGTAAGGGCCCAACCAACGCCGGTGCAACACCACTGAATAACGCGACCCAATGTTTCGACAAAGCGAAACAGTTAACAGGGACGCGCAGGGTTCGAACTTCACGGCCAAGTAACTTCCCAGTTTGCAAAATCAGCTCACGATAAGTCATCGGCTCATGTCCGCCTAAATCGTAAATACCCCCAGCCAAGGTCGCATCCCCCAAACAGAGACGAAATGCTTGGCAGACGTTTTTAATATCAACCGACTGCGTCATTGAACCTGTCCAGGTAGGCAGCAACATTACCGGTAAGCGGCGCACTAAGTTAATCAGCATCGAAAACGACGAGCCGCCGGGGCCAAAGATCAGTCCCGCCCGCAGCACCGTGACCGCTACAGAACGTGAACGTAACACCTGCTCGACTTCACAGCGGCTGCGCAAGTGCGGCGACAAATCATCCTTCTCATTCGGCAGCAAGCCGCTCAAATAAATCACGTGCTTCACACCGACCGCTTCAGCTGCACGTATGAAATTATCCGCCAGCAATAGATCGGTATCCTCGAAATTACCCTGCATTAAGCGACTCGAAGGTGCCATCGAATGCACCAAATAAAACGCATATTGGCAACCCTTCAGCGCCTCGGTGACTTTTGGTAGCGAATATAGGTCGCACTGGCACCATTGTGTCGAGCTTTCACTGGCATTGCGCTCCACCACATTGGCACTACGCGACAGCGCCCGAAACTCATACACATCCGCCAGTTCAGCGCGCAAATGAGTGCCGACAAAGCCGCTCGCCCCAGATACGGCGACTAGCGGTTTGTGAATTTTGCCTGACTCAGCCATGATACAGACAGCGGCAACTTACACATCCAAGCACTCGGCGGCCACCACTGGACGCAACACATCTATGGCCGGAGTTGACTTCGTTGCGACTTTGACGGAAGTGCTATTTTTTTTAGCCATCCCCCATGAGAAAGTGAGAACCGTGAAATATGCAAAGACCAGTCGGAGTATTAGGCGGTTAGACAGGTAAAATCGACCGAGAGTGCCATGCCCGAGCAGTGCTAGAAAGGGTCTCATTGATCTGAAGCACGGCGCTGGCGATCAATCTCACGCAGCTTCGCACGTTCTTTGTCGAATTTATCTCGCTTGCAGTTGCAATGCAGGCAGAGCGGCGAGTTGTAGAACAATGCAAAGCGCTCATGTAATTTCAGCTGACGCTGCTGCCCTAACTCGACGAGCCGCAACCCTTCCATACAGCTCGGGATGACAGATCCGACTATGGCACAAGCACGTTCAGTTATAGATGGAGTTGAGGGATCAGATGACATTCTTAGTATTATCGAATTGAATGGTGACTCCTTACAAGAAAAACCTATTAAATCGCTCATTCTATCAGCTACGGCTCAACCCATTCGCGGTCTAAGCACGAGTCCCCACCCTAGCTTTATGTACAGTGAATAAAGACATGCATGATCTGACTTGCACGCACACGGCCTCGGCCTAAGCTACAATCTATGACATTCGCCGCCCGCCGACTCTGCCGACTCACTTGCCTCGCAGTGCTCTGCTGGACTGGTTGCGCCACACTCGATCAGAACTACGAGAGCCCGAAGGTCGATGTCGTGGGCATCACAAAAAGTGCGAGCGATACCAGTGCGATGCAGTTTACGATCCAACTGCGGATTGTGAACCCGAACGCCGAGACCATCCATTTGCACGGCCTCTATTATGAACTCAGTCTCGAAGGCATCGAAGTGGTCACTGGCACGGCGAAGGACCTGCCGCCGATTGAAGGCTATAGCGATACCATCGTCTCCGTCAGCTCTGCAGCCAGCCTGCTCAACAGCGCTCGATTAGTGCAAAAACTGATCCAAGAACCACAAGAGATGCTCGACTACAAACTACGGGCAAAGCTTGGCACGACCTCCAAATGGATGCCCTCAACTACTGTCGTGGAAACCGGTGAAATCTCGCTGCAATAAGAGCTAGCAGACAGGCAGCGAACCTCACCGAGCTGCTGCGCGTTGATGCATTGATCGCAACGGCTGCGACCATTCTCTAGCAATAAACAGCCCCGCCACTTACGGCGGGGCTGTTAGCAGAGCGAAGTTAGTTCACCGAAGGCGGATGCCTACCAAACACCGCGGTCGCTCTTCTTCAGAGACTTGGCAACGGCCACTAACAATTGCACGGTGTGCTCAATATCCTCAAGATCCACCATCTCGCTGGGTGTGTGCATATAGCGCAGCGGAATCGAAATTAGACCTGTGGCGATGCCGGCCTGGGCGACTTGAATCGCACGTGCATCGGTGCCGGTCGGGCGTGAGTCGGCTTCGATCTGATACGGGATCTTGTTCTTCTCGGCACAGGCAACGATCTTCTCGAAAATGATCGGATTGATATTCGGGCCTCGGCAAATGATCGGGCCACCACCTTGAACGAAGTTGCCATATTTGCGCGGATCACAATCGGGCGAATCGGTCGCATGGCCGACATCCACTGCGATCGCGAAATCAGGGTTCTCAGAGAACGCGGCGGTTATCGCACCACGTGTGCCGATCTCTTCTTGGGTTGTCGCGGCGGCGGTGACCCTTGCGACCAGCTTCTTTTCTTGCTTAAGCCGCAGCACTGCTTCGAGCACCGCGTAGGCACCCGCTTTATCATCAAAGGCACGCGCTACTCCGACGCTACCACGAATGAGCTCAAAGCTTTGATCGTAGACCGCGGTATCGCCGATCCGGACCAGAGCCTCAGCCTCTTCCTTATTCTTGACGCCGAGATCGATCCAGATCTCGTGCGTGTCCGGCACCTTCTTACGATCTTCCGCGCTCATCAGATGGATGGCACGCTTACCAGTCACTGCTTTGACGATGCCATCTTTAGTCAAAATTGAAACACGACGTCCAGAAATCATCGACAAATCATGACCGCCAAGCGTTTCGAAATAGACGAAGCCTTTGTCGTTGATGTATGTGATGATCAGGCCGAGTTCGTCGATGTGCCCAGCAAATAGCAAGGATGGCTCGCCATCGGGATTCACAGTGGCGAAGCGGTTGCCCATGGTGTCCTTACGATAGGCATCGACCTTCGGTTCAACATAGCGATCGATCACTGCTTGAGCCTCGTATTCGTGCCCCGTGGGGGAACGTGCGTCGAGTAAATCGACGAGAAATTGAGGCGCCTGGTAGGCCTTGGTCGTTTTCTTGGCAGTTGTCTTTTTCGGCATGCCAGAAGAACTAGAGAACTTAATTACAAAGCGCACGAATTTTCATCATCTAAATGCGGGGGGTGATTCGAGGTGGTTACGGAAGGGCGAGCAACTGGCACGCCCGCAGTCAATAGGAGTGAGGGCGACTCGCCCTCGTTGTGAGATGAGTGATGCCGTGGGCGGGTCGCCCA
>DJBY01000048.1:0-3959 GCA_002430605.1 Opitutia bacterium UBA5964
CAGCTCTTGGCTGGCAGTGGCGTCGGCCTCAATCTCCTCAGCACTCAGCGAGGCGGTGGCACAGGTAAGCGCGAGTCCTAGGACGGACGCTCGGCGTAATGTATTCGTTGGTTTACTCATAACTTCGGCTAGACATTGCCAGAAAAAACAGCGCGACAAGCATAAATGATTAATGAGAATCATTCGCATACTTCAGCCAGCAGCAGCAACCCGAATTGCAGGCATTCCGAAATCGTTAAGGTTATGTCTTTCAGGGACTTAACCGACTGCAATTAACTATTGAGAACAGTTCTCAATATGGAGATAAATTTCGGGCATCCCAATTCCACCACGCTTGCTGCAAAACGCTATGGAGTGAGGGCGACTCGCCCACGTTTGCATTCACAGGGGCTCAAAGTGGGCGAGTCGCCCACGCTCCTATAAGTATCAATGACTCAAGCAGCCCCGCCCAACAATGCGATGCCATCTCCTCGCTACGCTGCCTGAGCTTCGCTGGACAAGCCGCAAGACCTCGGTCGATAATGACCTACAAAAAAGCCGACCATGCGAATGACCGGCTTTTTTGAAAATCTCTTCGCGATCGACTAGCAGTCGTAAAAGGCGTTTTCCGCGACGAGGATATTGTCGGCGCGTACCACGCGCTTATTACGATCGGCTAGCACGAGCACTTTAGGCTTCCATGCCTTGGCCTCTTCGGCCTCGAATTGGGCAAACGACATGATCACAAGAAGATCGCCAAGTTCACCCTTGTGAGCGGCTGCGCCGTTCAGTGAAATGATGTGTGAGCCCTTTGGTGCTTCGATCGCGTAGGTCTCGAAGCGTTCGCCGTTGGCGATATTGGCAACGAGGATCTTCTCGTAAGCGACCAGACCGACCTGCTCCATCAATGCGGCATCGATCGCTAGACTACCCTCGTAATGGAGGGCGCTGTCAGTGACTTCTGCGCGGAGCAGCTTAGACTTGAGGAGCGTGACTTGCATGATGATTTAAAGTATTTGGACAGAACTTGTTTGTCAAAAAGTGGCGCAGGTTGGAGCGTTTCCGAGCATTTGACAATTTGAATCTGCCGTTCTTTCCACATTCACTGCCTGAAGCGCGCTTACGCCTCTTCTTCGTGGAGGACGACCGAGAAAGTGAACTGACTGCCCTTGCCCAACTCACTCTCCACGATTAACGAACCGCCAAGCCGATCCGAGACGCTCTTGCACCAGGCCAAACCGAGCCCTAATCCCTCATGCGAACGGGATAAAGAAGAATCTCCCTGCGAAAACGCATCAAAGATCTTGCCGCCCGCAAGGTATTCAGGGTCGATTCCCGGCCCAGTATCGCGGACTTCAAAGCTCAAACGGATCTCGGAATCGCCAGTATGCGCGAATTGAACCGCAACCCGAACGTCTTCTCCAGATGAAAATTTCACGGCATTTTGCAGGAGCTTGCGCAATACAATCCGAATCTCATGTTCACAGCCGCTGACATACTGAGGTAAGTTCTCGGGAATATCGGCCTGAATCGCAACCTGAGCCGCAGACGTCGCTTCGTTGATCAATTTAAGCAACATCGTCGCCGGATTAAACGATAATTTAGACAATTCGCTTTCGCCCATGGAAAGCTTGGCATAGGTCAAAATATCCTGCACGTGCTCGAAATATGTAAGGCTACAGTCGCGGATGGTGGTGACGAAGTCGTGCTGCTCTTCATCGAGTTGGGTATCTTGGAGTAACTCAATAAAACCGAGAATCCCGTTCATCGGCGTGTTCAACTCATGCCTTACAATTTCGAGGAAGTTGTTTTTCGCGGCATTCACATTCTGGCGAATCACGGTCTCGCGCTGCGTCGTGAATAAATAATTCTGGTAGCAAGCATCCACCACCTTCTGAATATGGTCCAAATCGAAAGGCTTTTTCAAATATTCGGAGGCACCTAAGCTGATCGCCTGGCGAGCGGTCGCCAAAGTTTCGTAGGCGGTTAAAACAATCACCTCCGTGTGCGCATCGATCTTTTTGACCTCACGTAGCACATCGATCCCGCTCATGCCGCGCATGCGAATATCAGTAATCACCACTTCGAACGGAGCCTCTTTTGAAAACTCAATCGCCTCTTCGCCGGAGGTTGCGATCGTCACATCGAAGTCGTCGCAAAAAATCATATTTAATGATTCACGCGGACCTTCTTCGTCATCGACGACCAGTAAACGTTTTGCCGGGAGAGAGGTGAGGGCAGTAGTCATAAATAAGTGTGGTGTATAAAATTACACGAGACTATGCGCTGAGTGAAAGCCTCGGCTCAAGCCAAATTGAACTGAAGTGACACGGCATCGAGCACGGTCGCCGCATCAAAAGGCTTTTGCAACAAGCACGCGCCCTCAGGTAAGTTATGCTCTGCACGAGCCATCTGCGGTTGCTTGTAGCTAGAATAGAACACCTTAAACCCAGAGCCCGCCATGTCCGCCGCCGCTTGCATACGAGTCAAGACCGCCTTGTCGTAGCCATCCACGTCGAGAATCAAACCATCCACTCGCCCAGAACGTATCAGCGCCTCCGCCTCATCCAAAGAATTCGCAGTGCGCAGGCGACACTCGTCCGCGACAATCATATCAAGCGCATCCACCACTGGCGGATAGATCGCCAGCACCAATAATTCAGGCAACAGCGCGATATCCGACTGCGCCAATTCGGAATAAGCGGTATCAATCAGCTCCTGCGCTGGCGCGACCGAAGACCTGTTCGAATCGTAGGCGACGACCGAAAGGCGCAGCCCCTCCAGTTTCTGCAGCGGCAGTCGGTGTTTGAGTAAATAGCGCACACTGCGCAAAGCCTTCCCCCTGAAAACACAGGCGCAGCTATACGCATCCAAAGGCTGTATCTTGGCAGGCTCTAATTCAAAATCCGCAGCAGCCGCCTTCACTTTTTTATAGATATCTCCCGCAATTGCTCGCGACTCCAACAGCGCGACCACCACGGCCCCGCCGCGCGACTCACTCATGTAGGCCTCCAACTCTAAATCCTTCAACAGCTTCTCGCGTGAAGCACTCAAATCATACAGCACATATGCATCAATCAGGATGCCTTCAGCCACTTCCAACGAACGACCCTCAGAGTAAATGAGCTTACCATTAACCTCGAAGTGCAACCGGACCCGTTCACCCCGAGCTTTTCCTGCCGGAGTCAGCTGCGCTTGTATAAGCGCCGAACCGCCCGCACCTAAAAGTCGCTGAGCTACTTTATTCTCGATCAGCAAATTACCGCCACCATCAAAGCAGACCACGCCAAGCGGCAGTTGATTGATCAAGTACTGTAAGACCGAAGACGCCTGCTCCTTCTTGCGGAAATTTTGCGCCTGCGAGACCAGAGCCGCGACCACACTGGAGATTGCGCCCATCAAATGTAGGTCTTCGGCACCAAACGGATGACCATCCGCGCGACCCGCATACTTTAAGTAGCCACTGTTCCCCTCGATGCCGGAAACAGCAATGACCGTCTCATCCTCCCGCAAAGTTTCAAAATCAGGCTGCTCACTCGCCCCCGAAAACACATCACACAACTGCGCGGAGCCATTCAAATACAGATCCTGCCCAACTAAACGCTTCAATTCCTCTAGAAATCCTCCGAACTCACCAAACGACTCTAAGCTTCCAGCAACAGCACGGAGGTAGGCTGCGGCCAGCCCAGCGGACGGAGCGAAGCCGAGCGACACATCTACCGGATTCAAATGCTCAGCTTGTTGTTTTTTCATCTTTTGGTGTTAATACATTTGAGTGATACCATAAACTTCGCACCGCCCTCGGGATCATTGCTCACAGTGATTGCACCATTATGAGTCTCAATAATTCGTTTCGAAATTGCGAGCCCCAAGCCCATTCCCATTTGCTCGTCACGAGCGCCCGTGTCTTTCGAGGTAATAAACGGCTCAAAAATTCGATCTAATATAGCCTTTGGGACACCCGGGCCATTATCAGAGAC
>DJBY01000048.1:4154-7700 GCA_002430605.1 Opitutia bacterium UBA5964
TACCCAAATTTTCACCTCGGGAGTATCACTGCCACACAAGGCCTGAATCGCATTTTCGATTAAATTACCAAACACTTGGACGAGTTGCCCCAGATTTGCAGAAATCATCATATCTACATCGTCGATGGCCTTATAATGCAATGCAACGCCCTGTTCTTTTGCCAGCTTGGAACTGATATCAATGCTATTTGACAGCACAGTATTGATGGAGACTGGAGCCATCTTGCCCTTCTGGTTCTGGGAATAAAGCGCTACCCCTTCAACAATACTGGCAATGCGTTTCACGTCCCGCAACAGCACACCCTTGAATTGCTCTGACACACGCTCCAGCGACTTCCCACTTTGAATCATCGATGCCAAAGTCTGCACCGAGACCAACGGATTACGGATCTCGTGTGCCAAGCCTGCCGCCATCGTGCCCAATGCCACAAGCTTATCTACTTCACTGGCACGGCGCTCGAAATCGCGTGTTCGGAAATTAATTCCAATCTGAGCCCCCACATTAAACAAAATAGATATTTCCTCTTCGCTCCAGACTCGTGGTTGCTTCGGCGGCCTCAACAATATCAGCCCATACACCTCATGGTTCGCAAAAATCGGCACAATTACTGAAACTTTGAGTTCATTCCTAAGATCGACTAAAGCCTTATAATAATACTGGTCCATTTCCCCGTAGATCTGCTCCAACACCAAGCAAACAGGCTGTCGTCTCAACGCCTCAACAATCGGATTATCGACATCTATCGTAGACGGCTCCGGCTCCCGACTAAATCCTCCGGCAGAAACGACACAACGATACGCATTATCAAACGGCTCTAACGCATACACGGCAACGCCCGTCACATCCAGCGACTGCATCACAGTCTCTGCCGTCATTTCAAAAATCGCCTCATTCTCGGTAAGATCGGTAAGTTTCGTCGGTAAGTCTTTCAGCTTCGACAGCGCACTCGCCCACTCACTGCGAAAGACACCTTCAAGCACTTTCTCCATTTTAAACTTGAATCGCGGAACCCCCCAAAAAACAACGGAGCTAACACAAAATGCAGCAACACCATGCAGCCACAACTCGTAGGGCCCATAGGGATGGGAAAAAATAGTTCGATACAAGCCAGCAAATAGCAGGTAAAATAAAGCCACCGACAAATTCAAAAACAACCCGAAAGCAGCCTTCGACACATCCATACGAATTCCCGAAATACGATTACTGTATAAACCATATGCAACCGAGAAGCTATAGATTGCCACCAGCACGTTCCCATAAGGCTGAATTGGAATATCATACCACAAAGGAAAGTTCGTGCTGCCTCCAATAAAACCAACAAAAGTGCTGCATAAAACGTATAGATGACCGGAAGCTCTCCGACCTAGATGCTGCCGCCCCTCACGAATCAACACCCAGCCACTGGCAATGAAGTAGAAAGTGAAATAAGCCAAATACAGCGGCATTAAGATGCCCGCATCTGGCCAAAATAGATGCCCCGCCTTAGGAGACACACCTGCCACAATCCACCCAAAACAAGTAAAAACAACCAGCACAACCGCCATTACATAGCCCGCAGCAAGAGTGCGAGGTGTCTTCGCTCCCGCCAATATTATACAAAAATGATAAAAAGTGATCGATAAAAACCCGGCCGAACTGGTTAGAATCTTACAATACATTTCGGCATACACTTCTGATTCAGAAATTCGCCACAAAAAGTACGCTGCCGCCCAACCTAAGACTGCATATAAGAAATTAACGTATTGGCGACGGACAGGACTCCGCTTACCCGATGACAGCAAAAATGTAATCAACAACAAAGCCGCGAGCAGATTGATCAACGATGATACGGCGAGATAAGTATTCACTTTACAATACGAATTAAATTAGCCTGATCACCAAATGAGCGATAGGTTTCAATGTCAGTGAATCCAGCATCACGAGCTAGATCGGACAACTCCTCCCGAGTAAAGAAATGATAGATCTCCACATCCTTTTTTACTTTAATCTTTCCAGCGGCACTTAATAAAAGTTTAGCATCTCGATCATTTCCCTCCGTATATGCTGACGCGACAGAATCATGATAAACAACCGTCATATCGCAGCCTGGCTTCATGCTAGAAATAACTGCAACGCCCCCAGGCTTCAACACTCGGTAAAACTCCCGCAGTAAGTCCACTGGCTCTTTCAAGTACGAGATCACCAAGCTGCTACATACTTTATTTATACTACCATCCGAGAAGGGAAGCAGCGCCCCTCCAGCACCTCCAACGAGATCAAAGTTCAACTTGCGATAAGAAAAACTGACTCCTCTCAACTTAACCAAGGACTCTCTCTGCAACTCCACCATTTCATCAACGTGCCGAGAGTAAGAGCGAAAGAGACCCGTATCCGTCAAATCAATACCGCAGTAATGAAATGGAAAAGTAGACGATTCCATTAATGGCAAATATTGCGACAACGATCGAAGCACCCCGACACCATAGAACCCATTGCCGCAACCAGCATCCAGAATAACATCTGCAGGCCGAAACGCCCCGATCAGAGTTCCCATTTTTGAAAAATATTCTATATAATATTTCGCCTGTTCCATTATCCCAAACTTCCCTAGATAATCTCCCCAGAAATCCTCCTCTGAATTCGAAAAAGATAGAATTTTCTGCAGACGAGTTCGTTCGATCTTATTTTGCTGGATAAGAACTGTTTTACACGCTTTAGCGATTTCGAGACCACTCGACGGTAGTCCCTGTCGGCAAAAGTTTATGATTTCATCAAATGTAAATCGTACAGCTTCGGGCTGCTCATGCACTTCATGTCCCACATTCGGCACCACTCGGAAGCTGCCTTGCTGACATTGAGAAATCACCTGTTTCGCGGACTCGACATCAACCCACAAGTCCCGCTCCGCATACAAATACAGCACCGGCACTTTTATCTTTCTAGCATCCTCGATCGTTCCCGCCAAGTCCTGCATCTGCGCTTCAACTAAACTTTCATGGAAATTCGTAGCATCAATTTCAAACCCCAAGATGTCAATCGAGCCCTCACTCCCGCCAGTCACATGCTCGCCAAAAATATCTCGCTGATAAATGGCCTGTAGAGTTCGGTCCAAATCCACCACCCCAACCAGATTAACTAGGCCAGTGATGCGACAATCCAATGCGCTCGCACGCATACCACAGCGCGCGGAAATACTTGAAGTCACCAAAATCAATGCGTCTGGCTCAAAATAACGGTCAATGTAATCCACCGCAGCGAGTAAATCATCCGTCGCCCCAGGCAGGGTGAACTGATCCATCGTCCCGTCGCTTTCGCCAAAATGATTCGTCTGATCAATGCGGAGCACCTTGAACCCGTTCGCAGCTAGAGCGTAAGCAAGCTGCAAATTATTCTTCTTCGTCTCCCCATAGCGAGGCGCAAGAATTGCCACGCGTTCATTCCATGTGGCTTCACCGCCCTCATCAATGTAACCAACGACCTGCATGCCGCTCGGCCCGGGGAAAGAGACGAGACGACTTGTTATTTCGGAAACTCCTACGGGTACTTGTCCTTCAATCATGAATTAG
>DJBY01000074.1:0-4696 GCA_002430605.1 Opitutia bacterium UBA5964
GCCTAGTTCTGAAAAGCTGCACCACCTAAATCCCCCATACATCATCTCGATGCTTAAACAGCCAATGGACTAACAGATGCCCGCCATAACATAGTCGAGCATAACGATGGACTGTTTCAGATACGATCAAAGTTCAACCACTCTCCCTGCCACTAGCGAGCGGGTTAATCCCGCGCTCGCATTGGAGTTTTTTTAGGATCTAGCTATATTAACATATTATGTTAAGACTGTTTAAAAGTAAGGAAGATAAAGAACGTGGGCTGCGTAAAAAAAAGCAACTTATGATTCTGGTTGAAAATGCCTTAAAGGCACAAATTAAGTCTGCGACTTCCATGGTTAAATACGGCCAGTTAGATGGAGAGAGCCTTGTAGAGCGAATGAATGGTTACGTATATGCAGGATATGCGTATACGTTTGCAGATGAGGTATTCAAACAATTGAAACTTGGCATGTTTAAGCATGAGAATGCGCTAAGGGAGTTCTTCAAGGGCGGTTTTGGAGCAAAAGAATATATGATGGTTTTTAAAAAGGTCAGGTTTCGGCAAAAGTATCCGATAGATTTGGATCCCCTAAGAATTGAATATGATATTTATTGTAAATGCCTTAAATATGATTTAGGCGCTAGTTGCGCGCGTCTTAGTGCTCGGCTTTGGGAAAATGTTCAGCAAAGACCTAAGGATCTAGAGTATTATCTGATAAATAATAACTTTGAATAGAGGAGTTTTTTCCAGGGCAGGCTCTGTTCCCTGAAAAAGCTAGCCATTGAACTGGACGGGCAGGCACATAACAGCGCGATGGCTGCCGAATACGACCACGAGCGCACACTCTTCCTTCAAGCGACAAGCATTCGAGTGATTCGATTTGAAAACAAAACTGTCTTCGACCATCCAGAGTGGGTGTTAGAGCAGATTCGCACAGCTGTTAACGAAAGCTGAAGAACATCTTAGGCACGGCAGAGAACCCTTCCGTCTCGCTTCGCGAGCCACCTTCCCTTGGCAGGGAAGGAGCCATTTAGTGCCAACTTCATATGCCCAAGACTTATGTATAAGGATATGCTTAGCAGGGAAGGAGCTTTTTACCATTAACTTCATATGGCCTGACTGATGCATCAGGATATGCTGCCAATAAAAACCAACTCCCTACAACTCAGCCACATCGCATCATTTCCACTCGATCTTGGCGACCCATTTGTCGGTGTCGACCCAAACGCTGGCATGCTCGAACTCGCGGGTAAATTCCCATCCCTGCAGATGCACGCGCGTGTATTTACCCAGCGGTTGGCCCAGCGGCTTATGGAATTCGGGATAGTGTTCCAGCGGGCCGCCCATCAAGGTCCAGGTCCAATTCCACTGGAAATAGGAATACGGCTGCGCACCGATCAAATAGAGCGCTAGATACAACTCCAGCTGCTTTTTAGAGAGTTCCACGTATTCTTCATGTGTTAGACGAGGTCGTTCCTGCCCTTCCTCAATCGCCTCCAGAGGCAAACTACCATCCGCAGAGGCACCGAAGCGGTAGATGCAGAGCTTCCCCGCGTCAGCGATTTTTTCCATCAATTGCCAATCCTGCAGCAGCTTCTCTTTGGTATGTGTCGACGAGCGCTTGTAATGCTCAAACATAAACGCATCGGATACGGCAAACACCGGTTCGATATGCGCTCCGTTATTGGCGAGCAGAATCTTATCCGGCCCGATCTTGGCCTTCAGTTGCGCCATCATATCCCCCACTCCATCGATCACGGCTTGGTTCTTGTCCGCAGGGTGCAGCCATCCGAAACCATGCATTTGATCGATAAAAATGCCGTCCGCATTGGCCACGCGCACCATATCCGCCGCCGCGTCGGACCACCAGGCGCGCATGTCGGGGTTGAGCACGTTGTAGCCATAAAGACCGCGTAACTTAGCGAGTTCGCCGGTCTTCGGGTCGGTCATTAAATAGGCCTTGATCTCGGGGTGCTGATCAATCTTCTCCTTCGTCAACATTTGTGTGTAGCGGGTAAACGGATAAGTCAGTGCACCGTTTAAATAGCCAAGCACCTTGATGCCTGGCTGCACCTGCTTGAACGCCTGATTTTCATGCTCCAAGCCCAATACGGCATCCCCAAGCGGCTTGAGCCCGTGGTTCTTTTCGATGCAGATAAAATCCGTCTCCGCGGCGATCTTACGCACCTCGGAATCCTGCAGCAGGCGACTACCATCTGCGAACATCATATACACCGGCACTTTATCCCAAGAGAAGGCCGGATAATGCGCCGGAGCGGAAAACAGCACCCCATTGCTGGTGACTAAAGGTTCTTCAGCAGCATCTATCTGATTGGCTTGGCAAGCGGCGCATGCCAAGACCGTCAACTGCAACAGGATTTTTTTCATCTTCATAATTATTTAGTATCGTTGCCTTTTAATGTTTGGAGACAAAAAAAACTCACTTCCGATCGGGCTGCAATCACCAATGGCTAGCCTGAAATCATAAGCGCAATCTTTTCAATCGAGTGTGATGCACGTTAAATTGGTGTAGTTATTTATGGCGGTTTCCGAGCGAAGCGACACTCTACGCGCCAACGCTCCGTCGTTTTCGCTGGAACATCCTTGGTTGTGGCAATAACGGAGCATTGCCCTCCAGGTTTCATTCCATAACCCTTACGAATTTCATCATCCGAACTTAGCGTACTGTACATTAGAATACCCCAGATTTATTCAAAATTCACACGCCACTGGACATCCATATTCTCTGCGCTTTTAAGTGTGAGTACGACGATGCAAAGCCTCAACCTCGACAGCAACAGTGTGCAATAAATATTACAGCGCTGCCCCATAGGTCTCGCATCAGTCACCAATCATCCTAATTTATGATGAATCATGACTTCCTCCGGCAACAGCTCAGAAACGATTTTAAGGCAAGCAGATGCGCCCTTTCACGTCATCGCCAAAGCCATCGGTCCGATCTGTAACCTCGATTGCAAATATTGCTTCTACCTGGAAAAGGAGCAGCTCTATCCGAATAACGAGAAGTGGAAAATGTCGGATGAAAAGTTGGAAGTCTTCATTCGCGATTACATCGCCGCGCAACCTGGTCAAGAGGTCTCCTTTGCCTTTCAAGGCGGCGAACCGACGCTCCTCGGCGTGGACTACTTTCGCAAAGTCGTCGAATTCCAAAAGAAGCACGCCAACGGCAAGCAAATCAGCACCGCGTTTCAAACCAATGGCACCCTGCTCGACGATGAATGGGGTGAGTTTCTGGCCGAGAACAAGTTTCTGGTCGGCCTCTCAATCGACGGCCCCGAAGACCTGCACAACACCTATCGCGTCGATAAAAAAGGCCGCGACACCTATAAGGAAGTCATTCGCGGCCTGAATGTGCTGCGTAAACACGGCGTCGAATTTAACACCCTTACCTGCGTCAATGCTGAGACGGTCAAGCACCCAGTCAAAATCTACAAGTTCCTCAAGAGCATCGGTTCAAAATATCTACAGTTCATTCCCATCGTGGAACGCGAAGTCGACACCGCCGCCGCCAAGCTCGGCCTCGACCACGCCGCACCGCCCAATCTCGCAGAAGCACCGGCAACTAAAGAAAGCCCAAAGATGTCAGACTTTGCGGTGCCAGCCGAAGCGTATGGTGATTTTCTGATCAATATTTTCAACGAGTGGATCAATTTCGATGTCGGCAAAGTCTATGTGCAACTCTTCGATGTCGCCCTCGGCAAATGGCTAGGCACATCTGGTGGGCTGTGCTATTTCGCCGAAACCTGCGGAGACGCGCTGGCGATGGAGCACGACGGCGACGTTTATACCTGCGACCACTATGTGTATCCAAACTACAAGCTGGGTAACATGATGAACACCTCGCTCGGTGAGCTAGCAGACAGCCAGATGGCCAAAGACTTTGGCAACGCCAAGCGCGACAAGCTGCCACAATATTGCCGCGATTGCAGCGTCCGCTTTGCCTGCAATGGTGAATGCCCCAAGCACCGCTTCACCTGGACGCCTGATGGCGAATGGGGACTCAACTACCTCTGCCCGTCCTATAAAAAGTTTTTCACACATATCGACCCCGCCATGAAGATCATGGCCGAATTATATCGCGCCAAACGCGCACCGGCGGATGTCATGCAAATCCTAGCGGAGCAACGAAAGGGCAACAGAAGCTAGGTTACACGCTAGACCTGAAAAGAGAAAAACAATAGGACACATACGCGCCTAGTTCCAAATGAGTGCTGGCAACAGCCACTTAGTTACACCCCTGTTAGTCTTCAGGTGCAATGTTCAGCATCGTACTAATTGAGCCTCAGCTTCGGTTAAATCCAGCAGTCGGCAAAAAAAAACCACTGCCATGCCCCGAATCCCCGAGGATTAAAGAATCGGATCACCCTTTGGCTGTTCTGGTACTTTGCTACCGATCCAAAACACCGAGGTGCCAAACCAAACTAGCGTCGAGATTAACAAGCCCTGCTTCATCGCTGCCAATGTGATTTGCTCAACGAAGAACGCGAGCGGAAGAATAAAAGTCACCGCAATCGATAACAGTCCGATCCATTTACAGGTATTTTTCATACGAGATATCCTTTCTTAACTGATGACTGTGGTGTTCCTCTCAAAGCACTAAAGACGAGGAACAAGACCCCGCAAGCGAGCCATGCGGGAAACACGAAATACCAAGTCGTCACGCCTTGCGCGAAAATAAAATAGAGCGAGACAGT
>DJBY01000074.1:4940-8467 GCA_002430605.1 Opitutia bacterium UBA5964
CCGACAAATCCGAGTAACTTGAATGCAAAGGCGGGGAAAATCGCAGCGACGGTAGCAACACCCCCCGCAAGTAAGGTCATACTCAAGCGACTCGTGCCGGGCAACATCGCCTGAAACGCCAAACCTGCGCGATAGATCGTCGGGTTCGCAGTCGTCCAACCAGCAACCACCACACAAATGATACCTGCGATACCAACAACGTTAAAAGCCATTGGGCCGGGAACTGGAACCGCACTTTGGGTCAACTTAATCTGCGCCGCCAACATCAATGCTGCGGCTATCCAAGCCATATAGTGCCCGACATACATACCACCTGCCGTGGCCCAACCACTGGATGCTTTTTTGGCATAACGAAACACCGAAAGATCCGACATGCCGACGTGCATCGCGGCATTACAAAACCATGCAAATAAAACGACTTCGAGGAATCCCATCGACGTGGTCACCTCGCCACCTTGCGCAAAGCTGATCGACTCCGTCCAGATGGCATTTAGCCCAGCCCACGAATCGACGCCTAATTGCTTGAGCGCGACGATGCCACAACCCAAGAAAACCAGCACCATCCATGGGGCTGCAATATTCGCAAAACGACTCACCGCATTATAACCAAAACCGGCGACTGCTGAAATCACGACTCCCACAGCCACCACAATCATAATAAAGGATGCACTGTTCGGATAAATAGCATCAAAGGCTGGCATTTCCAAATTGAACGGAATCCCCACTGCTGTGGCGGACACTGTAATCATCGCGCCAGCGAGGAAACAGAAGAGCACACCATTCGCCAAATTGTAGATCTTAACCAGTTTCTTACCAGCGATTTTCTCTAAGTGGCAATACAGGGTTAAACGCGCCTTCGTGGCAATCGGCGCACAAATAAATCGCCAGCTCAACACCGCTAAGAAATTACCCAGCAACAAGCCCCAAAAGATGTTCTGCAAACTCACCCCAGCAAGTAGAAAGAGCGGTCCGATCATGAACTCAGTGCCTGCGGCATGTTCACCGGCGTACATGCCCCAAAAAGCTTTCGCGCCTTTTTGCGCGCGTTCAGGAACGGGGGTAGATTCAAACTCCTCAATAACAGGCGAATCGTCGATGGCTTTAGATTTCGGGGGCATAGTTTAAGTAGTAATTAAATAAGATGACATAGATATAAAAAGAATAATGCTTCACTAACGAGACAGAAATCTCAGATCCTAAACTCTAATATACCTAACATATAAACTGAAAGTGTACTTTAATTCGCTCCTCAATGAAGCAGAAAAAATGATTGGTGTCTCGAAATTGAAGCAAATTGGTTTGGTCCTATTGACGGCCAGAAAGAACGGATGCTTCGTAGTCCTTGATCTTATTAAGCAACGACAGCTCCCCGGGCACTTCATTACGCTTACAGAACTCTTCCCACACGACCGACCAGGGCAATGCCTTGGCCTGTTCTAGCAATGCGAGACGTGTGGTGTAGTCACTGGAGAGCTCGGCAGCACGAAGTTTTGCGCGTGGCTCCAGTAGAGCCAACAGCAATGACTTCTGAGCGGCACGTGTGCCGATAGCCCAAGCCGCGATGCGGTTGATCGAAGCGTCAAAGAAATCGAGCCCGATGTGGGTGCGCGGTAGCGCGTCGCAACGAACGAGCTCTTGCATGATCGCCTGCGTCGCATCGTCGAACAGCACGACGTGATCACTATCCCAACGCACACCACGGGAGACGTGCAGCAATAGTTCCGGCACATACATCAACACAGAGGAAATCTTGTCGGCGATGCCTTCGGTCGGATGAAAGTGCCCGGCATCCAAACACAGTGCGATCTGGTTCTTCATCGCATAGCCCATGTAGAATTCGTGCGAACCAACCACCATACTTTCCGATCCGATGCCGAACAGCTTACATTCAACCGCGTCGATATTGTGCGCAGTATCGAGCTTTTCGGAGAACACTTTGTCGAGACTATCAGAGAGACGCTGACGGTAGCCCTGGCGATCAACAGGCATATCCTTCATGCCATCTGGTATCCAAACATTGGTGACAGCAGCACTACCGAGTTGCTCGCCGATCGCCGCCGCGATCTTACGACTGCGCTGGCAGTGCTCGATCCAAAATTCACGTTTGCCTTTATCTGGGCTACTCAGAGTCAGGCCGTCGTTGGCTAAGGGATGTGAGAAATTGGACGGATTGAAGTCCATTCCGATCCCTTGCTGCTTGGCCCAGTCAATCCAACTCTGAAAGTGCTTCAGTTCGATCGCGTCACGGTCGACTGCTTCACCGCCGAAGTCGCCATAGATCGCGTGGAGATTCAGGCGGTGCGTGCCTGGCAGCAGCGAGAGCACTTGCTCCAAGTCCTGACGCAATTCGTCAATACTACGCGCCTTGCCAGGATAATTCCCCGTTACGGCCAAACCGCTACCGAGCGCACCAGCGCCCGCCTCAAAGCCGACCACATCATCGCCCTGCCAGCAGTGCAACGAAATCGGCGTCTTCGCCATCGCTGTGAGGGCCAGTTCAACATCAACGCCAAGCGACGCATACAGTTCTTTTACTTGAGAAAACATAGTTCTACGGGATTCATTAAAAATCCGAATAATACTCCAAAACTGCAAAAAGTAGAATACACTCACTGACATTCTATTTGCACTTTTTGACATTTAAGAGCTCATATAGAGATATGCCTCATAACCCACCGAGTTTCAGCCGCTACCTGCCCACCGATCAACAGGCAAAGGAATGGGGCTGGCGACTGGTGCACGCCGGACGCCAAAAAGTGCCACCACACTCACAATACCCGAGCACAGGACACCCACTAAGTTACCTTTTTGACATTGATGGCCGCCGCACCTTAGACGAATTTCAAGTCGTCTATGTAACGCAAGGGGCTGGCAGCTTCGAATCACGCTCACA
Source organism: Opitutia bacterium UBA5964 (assembly GCA_002430605.1). GTDB lineage: Bacteria > Verrucomicrobiota > Verrucomicrobiia > Opitutales > Coraliomargaritaceae > Lentimonas. The sequence goes on from DJBY01000074.1 coordinate 7,834, forward strand.
GCCAAAAACAGCAGTACAGGCTGGTGACGCCATGCTAATTTTCCCAAATGAATGGCATCGTTACAGCCCTGATCCGGGAACCGGTTGGTCTGAATATTGGACTGGCTTCCGGGGACGCGAAGCGAGCCGCATTATGAACTCTTTCTTCTCTCCCAAAGAGCCGATCTGCAAAGTCGGCCAAGGCGATGCGTTGATCAAACACTTCGACCAGATCCTACACTGGCTACAACAACCCATCGCCGCCAAAGAACTGGTGCTCGCGAGCCACGTGCCCCTCATTCTCGCATTTCTAAAATCAGGCACGCGCACAGAAAACAGTTCACAAAGTAAAGGCAGCGCACTCGTGCTTCAAGCGAAGGCCACGATGCTCGCCAATCTATCTGAGCATACCGACCTAGAACTACTGGCGAAGGAACTCGGGGTCAGTTACACGCGCTTCCGCCTGACCTTTAAGGAGCAAACCGGCTACTCGCCCCGCGAGTTCGAGAACATCATTAAGCTCAACCGCGCACGCGACCTGCTACTACGCGAGCAAAAGAGCGTCACCGCGACTGCAGATGCACTTGGATATTCATCGATGTATTACTTTTCACGGGTATTTAAAAAGCAATTCGGACAATCACCGCAGCAATGG
>DJBY01000074.1:8668-11399 GCA_002430605.1 Opitutia bacterium UBA5964
ATGAAACGAACCAGTCAAAAAGTGCCTACCAAGAATAAACAACCATCGCACAGCTATATTAGCGCAAAATATCGCTGCTATTTGGTTTTATATCTTCAGCCAGTCAGCCGCATCAGCCTTGACCTGTGTCGGGCATTTGCGACCATTCGGGCAATGTTCCCTGCTTTTATTCAGCTCGCTCGCCCGATACATATTCTGCTGGGCCTCTCGCTCCTCTTATTATGCGCCTGCGATCAGCAGCAAGGTGCGAGTTACTCTGCGACTGAAAAGTTACCGAATGCCCAAGCGGCAAACATCGACTACGGCACATTCCCAATTTCCCACAATCCAGAGCGCCAAGCCAAAATCGGCCCCGAGGCCTGCGTCGAGTGCCACGCAGATGAGGTCGCCGACTGGAAGAGCAGCCATCACGCCAAAGCCAACCGGCCCATCTCGATCAAGTTCGATCGCGCAGCCTTCACTCCAGTGCGTCGCATTAAGGAATCTGGCGTGACCTATGAAATGGCCGAAACCGACGGCAAATTTGAGCTACGCGTGATCCATGATGACGACAGCATTACTACCTACGATCTTGTCGGCGTGATTGGCGAAACACCACTCCGCCAATATCTGGCACAGCTCCCTGGAGACAAATTTCAAACCATCAGTGCCACCTACGATGTCAAAGAGGACCGTTGGTACGATGTTTACCAGGGCCAAGATCGTCTTCCTGGCGAATGGGGCCACTGGGCGAATCAAGGCATGAACTGGAATGCCAATTGCGCGTATTGCCACACCACTGAATTTAAGAAGAACTTCGACTTCGAATCTAACAGCTATAATTCGACCTGGACGCAACAAGGACTGGCCTGTGCAGAATGCCATACCGGCCTCGAGGAACACGTCGTCGCAGCCAAAAGCGGCAACTACAGTGCTGGGCTATCGAAGCTTAGTACGATTCAAACCGAGCACAATTGCGCAAGTTGCCACTCGCGCCGCGATCAGCTAACCGCCGACACCTTTTTACCGGGCGATGACTACCACGATCACTTCTCGCTGTCCTTGCCCGATCAGCCGAACCTCTACCATCATGATGGGCAAATCCTTGACGAAGACTTCGTCTATGGCTCGTTTCAGATGAGCCGTATGGCACATGCTGGGGTGAGCTGCAAAGATTGCCACAACCCACACACACTTAAAACAATCTTACCGATTGAGAACAACCTGCTTTGCATGCGTTGCCACTCTGGCGGGTTTGAGAATGCGCCAGTCATCGAACCCATTGCCCACAGCTTCCACAGCGAAGGCAGCACGGGTAATATGTGTGTGAATTGCCACATGTCGAAAACCACTTACATGCAAGTCGACCCTCGCGGCGATCACGCCTTTCTTTCCCCAGACCCACTGCTCACCAAAGAGCTCGGCATCCCCAACGCCTGCAACAAATGTCACACTGACGAGAGTGTCGATTGGGCGGTCGAATGGTCTGAGCAATGGTATGGCGAGAAGATGGTCGATCACCGCCAGCGCAAGCGTGCCCGTATTATCGCAGCCGCTCACAACTTCGATCCAAGTGCACTACCGAAGCTGCTCGAGCTGTTAAAAGACGAAGACCTGCCTGGTTGGCGCGCTGCCTATACTGGCCTGCTCGGCAACTACCTGCCCAATCAATCTGTGGTCAACGTACTCAAGGCACTGCTCAGCGATGCCAACCCGATGGTCCGTAGCCGAGCAGTCAGCACACTTGGCAGCGCTGGTCAGGCCGATGCCGCAATTGAAACACTCACCGATAGTTCACGCAGCGTCCGCCTCGCAGCAGCGCGTGGCATCGCCGCGAACCAATCGATTCCCGATCCTATCGCGAAAAAAGAATGGGAGGAATATAACGCGTTCAACACCGATCGCCCACAAACCCTGCTGATGCTGGCAAATGAGGCCAATAGCGAAGGACGCAGTGCAGACACTCAGAAATATGTCGAGCGCGCGATCCTGATGGATCAGCTCAACCCAGAAATATACCATCAAGCCGCAATTTTACTGAGTGGCGCAGGCCTCAATCAAGCCTCCCAAAAAACACTGTATTTGGGCTGGGAGTTAGCACCGAAAAACCCTTCCTTCCCATATTCACTGGGACTGCTCGCAGCCGAGCAACAAGATCTCGAAAGCGCAGTCGGCTTCCTCGAAGAAACTGTCGCCATCGAGCCTAGCTTCAGCCGCGCGTGGTATAATCTTTCACTCGCGTACGGGCAGCTCAACCGCCCCGAAGATGCCGCTCGTGCGATGCAACGCGCACAAGCCGGACAATAAACAAATCTCGACTCTCCCACAAAGCACATCCAAAACGCACCGATGAAACTCAAACAGGGACAAATCTGGAAAAAGGAAACCGGCTACATACGCATTGTTGAATTAGAGCGCCTCTGCGTGGACTTTAAAATGATGGAGGACCCGTTCACCAAAGATGGTACGCATAAGCAACTCACTAAGAAAGAGTTCTGCCGCCTGATCAAAGACGCCACCCTCGTCGAAGAAGGCTAAAGTAGAAGCGACACTCTTGTCGCTTTACTCAGGCTCAAACAAAGCGACCAGAGTATCGCATCTACGCACGGCAATTTACTCCCGTGGAGGGCAGCTCCGTCGTTACCGCCAACGGGAGTGAATGAATCAAGCGGCTTCCCTTAGGTGGCCGACCAACGGCACATCCGGGGCCCGTTCGACGATACGGCCAAGCAGCTAAAGCAACTTGGCTTCG
>DJBY01000100.1:0-2551 GCA_002430605.1 Opitutia bacterium UBA5964
AGCTGGTACAAAACCATATTTAGTTAAATATGTAGTGACTAATCGCCTGTGCTCTCAATCGGAAGACCCTGAGTTTGCTTGCGATACCGTATCGGGGAGATGCCCTCACGTTTCTTAAACGTATTACTGAAATGAGACGCGTGGCAAAATCCGGTTAACGCAGCGATCGTCTCGATCGTCTCATCCGTGTAGTTGATCAGCCGTTTGGCTTCATCGATACGGATGCCAATTAAATGCTCGCGGATACTGTTGTGCATGCTTTCACAAAAACGCATCTCAAGACTACGGCGACTGACTCCAAGCATTTCGGCCAGCTCCACGGTGCCGATCGAGCGCTTGAAGTGAGTCTTTAGATATTCCAATAGCTTGCGAATTAGCGGGTCGGTCACTGCCAGCGCATCCGTGCTTTGCCGAATGGTTATTCCGCGCGGCGGAATTAACTTAAGGCGCTGATCGAGCTTCTGGCCGTTCATCTGTCGGTCGAGCATCGCGGCACCCTCATAGCCAATCGTTTTCAGGTCGTAGCGCACACTCGATAGTGGCACTGCTTGGTTTTCGCAAATTAACCTGTTATCATCTGCGCCTAGAATTGCGATGTCCTCAGGCACGCGTAATCCAGCATCCATACATAAGTTCGACAGCCAGGCTGAATCATAGTCACTCTTGGTGTAGATGGCGCAGGGCTTTGGCAGCCCCTTAAGACGCTTCGTGATGTAAGGCGCATCTTGTGGACGCGTCGTGTCTAGGCGTATGCAAATGATGCCTGCTTCCGCTAAGCGCTGACTGTAGGCGACATAGCGTGCGCGGCTGACCGGATTACTCGCTAACGCAAACCATGCGCAGTGCCTGTGACCCATACTCAGGAAATGCTCTGCACCGGCCCTGCCGATTGCCGGATTATCTGCCGCAACTCGCGGCAAGTCGATATCCTCGCGCCAAATCGATAGATCCACAGTCGGCACCTTTGCCTGTAACACAAACTCCTCCAAAGTTCGACTATTATTCAATGATGTGATGATGCCGTCGCCTTGCCAGTGCTCGGGCAGCTGAAAGTCCTTTAGGATACTGACATTTAAATGCCAACCGTGTTGGCCTGCATATTGGGCAATGCCCTCGTGAGCCGACTGGTCGTAGCTCCCCAGCACCATGAGGACATGCTTCACTTTTAACATTTGCGCATTAATGCAAAATATATACAAATTATGCAATTATAATCTCTACCACGTCTCGCTAGTATTCACTTCACAGAGCAGATCGCAGATCTGTCTGTGCGCACCAATTTTTAAATCAACAGAACAATTCAAACCGACTAAACGTCTCATGGCGATCGACATCAAATCTTCCGACTCTTGTGAATACGCATGCATCTCTCTTGGAGAGGTGATGCTGCGACTCGACCCCGGCGAAGGCCGTGCTCATACCGCACGTCAATTTACCGCCTGGGAAGGTGGCGGCGAATATAACGTCGCTCGCGGCCTACGTCGCTGCTTCGGGCTAAAGACCGCGGTGGTGACTGCCTTCGCAGACAATCCGGTCGGCCGTCTGGTCGAAGACTTCATCCTCCAGGGTGGGGTGGATACGCAGTTCATCAAATGGGTGGACTACGACGGCATCGGCCGCACTGTCCGCAACGGCTTGAACTTTACCGAGCGAGGCTTTGGTATCCGCGGCGCAGTGGGTTGCCCGGACCGTGGCAATACTGCCGCGAGCCAACTGAAGGTCGGCGACATCGATTGGGAAGACATTTTCGGTAAACGCGGCGTGCAATGGTTCCACACGGGCGGGATCTACGCCGCGCTGAGTGAGACCACACCAGATGTCGTGCTCGAAGCAGTCAAATGCGCTAAGCAGCATGGCACTATTGTCAGCTACGATTTGAACTATCGCCCGTCGCTTTGGAAAGACTTCGGCGGCCTCGCTAAGTGCCAAGAGGTGAACCGCGAGATCGCCAAGCATGTCGATGTAATGATCGGCAATGAAGAAGATTTCACTGCCTGTCTCGGCTTCGAAGTTGAGGGTGTTGATGAGAACATCTCACACATCCCAGTTGAGGCGTTTAAGAACATGATCGCCACTGCGACCAAGGAATTCCCGAACTTCAAGGCCACTGCCACAACACTGCGCGCGGTGAAGAGTGCGACTGTCAATGACTGGGCGGCGATGGCATGGCACGATGGCGAGTTCTACGAATCGATCCAATTTCCGGGGCTCGAGATCCTCGACCGAGTTGGCGGTGGCGACAGTTTTGCATCGGGTCTGATCTACGGGTTCCTGACCGAGAACGATCCGCAGGAAGCAGTCGACTATGGTTGTGTGCACGGCGCACTAGCCATGACGACACCAGGGGACACCACGATGGCTTCACTTAAAGAAGTGAAAAAGATCAAAGCTGGCGGCGGTGCACGTGTGGATCGCTAGAATCAATTATTTGCAATTTGTTACCTGTCATCAGTTAATTAAAATGATGTTAGCACTCGACCAATTCCGCGTCATTACCGTCGATCATCATCGACAATGTTGCAGATGATAAGCCACTCGGCAACGCACTACT
>DJBY01000100.1:2709-3087 GCA_002430605.1 Opitutia bacterium UBA5964
CGGTGTTAAATTCTGCCCAACTGAAGGTGTCTCGCTCGACAATATGAACGAGTATCTTTCGATTCCTGAAGTCTTTGCAATTGGCGGCTCATGGCTGGCAACTAAGGCTCAAATCGCCAACAAGGACTGGAGCGCAATTACTGCTCAGGTTAAAGAAGCCCTAGCCAAAGCCGCGCAAGCATAGCGACCGATCTCACACAGTTGGTTGGCTGTGGTAAAATATCAACTCGCTATCACGGCGAGGTCTATAGTATGAACGTCCTCATATATGGCGGACTCTTGGGAAATTTTGAAACTATTGGCGGACTCGACGCGGGTGCGTATTCTCTCATTGTTGGCGAAAGAGGAACTATCGGTCGCCGAACTCCAAGACGTATT
>DJBY01000100.1:3214-3961 GCA_002430605.1 Opitutia bacterium UBA5964
TGCTGCGTTGTTGCAGGCGGCCTGTGCCGCGGTGGAAAGCACCACGCAGATCGGCGAGGATACTGCCAATTTGAAGCGCATCTTGGAGAAGCGTAAGCAGCAGTCGGAGCAATATTTTAATTCGGTTGCTGGGCGATTGGGCAAAAACTATTGCCCAGGTCGCAGTTGGGAAGCGATTGGCCATTTCTTACTGCATCTCACGCCGAAAATTAAGATCGTAGATTTGGGGGCAGGCGAGGGGCTGCTGTCTCAATTACTGGCACGACGCGCCGAGAAAATTGTGTGTGTCGATAATTCTCCTAAGATGGTCGAGTTCGGCAGTGAGCTGGCCAAGAAGAATGGATTTACTAATTTAAGCTACAAATTGGGCGATATCGAAGCTGTGCCACTTGAGGACGGGGTGTTTGATTTAGCGTTGCTCAGTCAGGCACTGCACCATGCACAGCATCCGCAGCAGGCGATACAGGAAGCCTTCCGCATTTTAAAGCCTGGGGGTAAACTAATCATTATCGACCTCTTGGAGCACCAGTTCGAGAAAGCCCACGAGCTCTATGCCGACGTCTGGCTCGGATTCTCAGAGAATAAACTCTATCAGTTTTTAAAAGATGCAGGCTTTCGTCAGATCGAAGTCAATGTCGTCTCTCAAGAAGCCGAAGCGCCGAATTTTCAGACCGTGCTGGCTAGTGGCGTGAAGGGGTAGAGTTTGGTCGATCGTTGGCACCACTGACTGGTTCGGCCATCCCGTTT
>DJBY01000112.1 GCA_002430605.1 Opitutia bacterium UBA5964
CGGAGGTCGTCCCTCCCGATGCTTCGGATCGAATCGCGTTCCACGAATTGATTATCTGTTGGAGGGACATCGTCCCGATGTCCGCGCGTTCCCTTGGCTAGTGCTTATCGCAATAACAAGGATCTCTCGATCTAACTGCGGACGCCGGCGGCGGCATCCCTCCACCAAAAAAATGAACCACTAGCCTGTGGGATTTGTTTTTAAGACAGTCTCCTTGCCAAGTCGGCGACTGCTCCGAAATAGATCGAACTGTCTGACTCTTAAAATGCGTGCGACAAGCAGAGCCCCCGAAAATTAGAACACGCTCAATGATTGCCAGTTGATCAGAACCGCTTTTGATTAATCACTAATGCCTACCAACGATCTTCAGTTACTCCTCAATCTGGGGTTTATTGTTATCACCGCGGCCACTTTTGCATTTATCGGAAAGCTCATCCGCATGCCCACCATCGTGGGTTACATCCTCGCGGGCATCGTCCTCGGGCCAGCGCTGCACCTCGTCGAACTGGACCATTCGCTGGAGCTTATTTCAGAACTGGGCATTGCCCTACTGCTGTTCTTGGTCGGCTTGGAGTTGAGTTTCGAAAAGGTCAAAGACCTCGGTCGCGTCGCCCTAATCCTCGGCAGCATACAAGTGCTGCTCACTGCCACCGGCGGGATGCTGGTCGCTCATTTCATGGGCTTCGGCCCGATGGAGGCGATCTTCCTCGGCGGCACGGTCACCTTCAGTAGTACCGTCGTGGTGATTAAACTACTCGATCAAAAGGGTGTGATGAACCGACTGTACGCACGCATCTCGGTCGCGCTGTTTCTCGCCCAAGACATCGTGGTGATCGCGGCATTGACGGTGTTGACCGGCTTCGGCGGCTCCGAACCGCTCGCACCAATTGAGCTGATGATCAATTTCAGCAAGGCTTTTGGCGGGATGGCGGTGCTGCTCATGCTCGCACTCATTGCAGCACGCTATCTGCTGCCAAAGCCGTTCGCATGGGCGGCGCGTTCGCCCGATACAGTATTCATTTGGGCGCTCTGCTGGTGCTTTCTCGTCGTGATCCTCGCACATCAATTTCACCTATCAGTCGAGATTGGAGCCTTCCTAGCGGGGATCGCCATCGCCCAATTACCGATCCACGAAGACCTACATCGCCGCCTGCACCCGCTGATGGCTTTTTTCATCGCGATCTTTTTAGTGACGCTTGGGATTAAAATGGAACTGAGCAGCTTTGCCGCGATCTGGCCCGCGGCGCTCGGGCTCAGCGTCTTCGTCTTATTGATCAAACCGATCATCGTATTCAGTATCTTGGCACGTATGCGCTTTAGCGAATACACCGCTTTTCAAACCGCGATTGCCACAGGTCAGGTCAGTGAATTCGCGTTCATCCTTCTGGCACTGGGCGCCACAACTGGACTGATCGGAGCTGACATCGTCGCATTGGGCGGCCTCGTCGGCATCACCACGATCGCACTGTCCTCCTATCTTATCATTCACAGTGAAGCACTCTATGCCGCCATCGCCCGCACCGGGATCTTAAAGTTCCTGCGCGCAAAACAAGAGGCCGACAACGAGATACTGCGCCACCGCAAGGATCACATCATCGTCGTCGGCATGAATGCGCTCGGCCGTGAAATCGTCAAGCAGCTGACAGTGCGTAACGAACGTGTGCTCGCGATCGACACCGACCCGAAGAAACTCGAAGGGCTCGGCGGCGCAGATATTTTAATCGGCAATGTCGAATATCAATCAGTGGTCGAAGAGATCGGCCTGCGCGAAGCTCGATTGGTCGTGTCGGCTCTACAAATCGAAGACACCAACCATTTGCTCGCCTACCGCTGTCGCTCTGCCAGCGTACCCTGCGCGATCCATGCGTTCGACCTATCGGTGGTCAATGACCTGCTCGATCTCGACACGACTTACCTAATGATGCCCGCAGCCGACGGCATCGTGCAGCAACGCGACCTCATGCAGAAGGAAGGGATTTTCAACCAATGAATGGCGTCTGCATACTTCTCGTAGCGGCCGCAGTCGCGTTCGGACTGGCAAAACTCCTGCGCCTGCCGCCGATCCCGCTGTTGATATTAGTCGGCGCAGGCCTACATGAGCTCGCCAACTTCTGGCAGATCGAGGTGCCTGAAACCCTGCTCAGCAACATGATGGAGCTCGGCTTAGCGGTGCTGGTTTTCACCGCAGGCGTCGATCTGAGCCCACGCCGCATGCTCGGCCGCACACGCTCGATCATTATCGTGGCGACGGTTCAATTCATCATTCTCGGGCTGGCAGGTGTGCTCACCGCATTCGCACTCGGCTACGATTTAACCACCGCGCTCTACCTCGGCTGCGCACTCTCGGCCAGTTCCACGCTGGTGGTGGTGCGTCACTTGCAACGCCGCCGCCAGATGTTCGAGCCCTTCGGCCGACTGGTGCTCGGCGTGCTATTGGTCCAAGACCTGTTCATCATACTTATTATGGTGGCACTGCTGAAGGCTCCCGACGGACTTCTCGAGATTTTCTTCGCACTCACCCGCGCGATCGGGCTCGGTTGCTTGGCAGTCGGTATCCACCGCTGGTTTGTGCCTTGGGTCACGCGGCGCCTTAAACTGGATGACGAAGAGTTGATGCTCGGCGCGCTCGGCATCCTATTCATCTTTTCTGGGCTCGCCTACCTGCTCAAGCTCCCCTTTCTCGCGGGCGCGTTCTTTGCCGGATTCTCAATCTCCGCCTTTCCGTTGAACGGACTGGTGCGCGGCATGCTCGGCTCGCTCTCGAGTTTCTTCCTCGCACTGTTCTTTATCAGTGTCGGTGCTGCGCTCACACTCCCACACGGCGACATGCTCTGGCACAGCCTGATTTTCATCATCGTGCTCATTGTGGTCACCGTCGGGCTGGTTTCGGTGATCGGCGAGGCCGTCGGCTACTCCACGCGCGCCTCGATCGAGGCCGGCATCCTGCTCTCGCAGACCAGTGAATTCTCACTCCTTCTCGCACTCACCGGGATGGCTTCAGGGCAAATCAGCGCCGAGCTATTCTCGATGATTACGCTCATTACGGTGAGTACGATGACGCTCACCCCGCTGATCTCGCGCGACAAAGTCGCGTGGTCGCTGATGAAACTCCATCCCCGCTATCGCCGCGGCGAGTTGGACTGCGCGACCTTACAGAACCATGCCGTGTTGCTCGGCTATGGCCGCGCTGGGCGCCAGACCCTACAAGCATTTAAGGAGCATGACATTCCCGCCATTGTCATCGACGATGACGCCGCCGTTATCCGCAAATTAATTGCCGACGATGTGCGCTGCATCCAAGGCGACGGCTCGAACGTGCGCATCTTGGCGCGTGCCAACTGCCGTGGCGCTAGGGTGGTAATTTGCTCGATGCGCCGCACCCGCGATGCGCAAATCGCACTGGATTACCTTAAAAAATATCCGACCAAGGTCTTCATCCGCACGTTTGAAGCGGAGGAAACCGAATTCGTCAGAAACGCTGGTGGCATCCCCATCGAAACCGCACGCGCCTCGGCCCACAGCATGCTCGAATGGTTGGATGTGAATTTGCGGAAGGAGTAAAAGAGCCTCTTCGATTCACTGCTAACGTGTAATCAAAGCAGACCGTATGCTCGCAGGATTTTGGCGCATATCCAAGACTGCTACCACCCATCCGGTCTCATTCTTAAATTCATAATAACACGCGGCGTTTCAAGCGTGTAAACCCGATGGCTAATACGCAAAAAGAGCGGCGAGGCACATAGGCCTCACCGCTCTTAGAAAAAATAGACTAACTCGCGTTACGCCTTCGCGTGTTTGGCAACCATGTTGTAGAAATCAACAAACAGTGCATCGGCATCGTTCGGGCCAGGTGCGGCTTCCGGGTGATACTGCACGGAGAAGACCGGCTTGTCCTTGAGACGCAGGCCCTCGACCGTGTTGTCGTTCAAATTAATCTCAGTGACGATCGCGCCCGCCTTTTCCAGCTCTTCGCGGGTCGAAGCAAAGCCATGATTCTGCGCAGTAATCGAGACCTTGCCGGTCTCGAGATTCTTCACCGGCTGATTGCCTCCACGGTGGCCGAATTTGAGCTTAAAGGTCTTAGCGCCGATTGCGTGCGTAATGATTTGATGGCCCAGGCAGATACCAAAAGTTGGGTAATGCTCGATCAACTCTTTTACGGTCTTGTGCGCGTAATCAACGGCACCTGGATCGCCGGGACCGTTGGACAGGAACACACCGTCGGGATCGAACGCTTTGATTTCGTCCGCCGTTGTGGTCGCGGGAAAGACCTGCACATCGAAACCATGATGCTGTAACTTACGGTAGATTGAGAACTTCGCGCCGAAGTCCATCGCTGCTACCTTGTAGCGCTTGGTGGGTGCGGGATCGCTAAGCAACTGTGTGCCTACGACTGTAAATGGTGTGGATTGCTTACGCTCGGGGTCCCATGCGTAGGCTTCCTTGGCAGTCACTTCCTTGACAAAGTCGACGCCAACGAGTCCGCCAAAGTCCTTGGCGCGTTGCACCGCATCTTCATCCGAAATGGCTTCGGTGCTGATACATGCCTTGAGCGCACCGGATACGCGGAGCTTTTTAGTAATCGCACGGGTATCCACTCCTTCGATCCCAGGAATGCCCGCCGCGGCGAGATAGTCTTGGATCGACGTATTGCTGCGCCAGTTACTTGAGACTGGGCTGACTTCGCGGACAATGAAGCCCTTGACCTTGGGACCATCGGATTCGACGTCGTCTGGGCAGATCCCGTAATTACCGATCTGCACCGCAGTCATCGTGACGATTTGCGAGAAATAAGAAGGGTCGGTCAGGATCTCCTGATAACCGGTCATGCTAGTGTTAAAGCAAGCTTCCCCTACATTCGTTGCCTGCGCCCCAAAAGCGCGGCCACGGAAAATCGTTCCGTCTTCAAATGCAATAATTCCTATTTGAGTCGTTTTAGCCATCTTAGCGGAGCAGCAAAAAGAGAATCCCGCGCCATGCAAATCAAAAGCGGCGCTCAAATGCAGATGTGGTGTAATTT
>DJBY01000128.1:0-991 GCA_002430605.1 Opitutia bacterium UBA5964
CCACTTGTTCCGGTTCGCTTCGCGCCCGGTCTTGTCGTCACTCCGTTCCTCGGAACACTTTCACTCCGCGCGAAGCGCGGTGCCATCGGCACTTCGCGGATCTGTGCGGCTGCGCCAAACACGGCGTGGATCTGCTCTGTCTCGCGCTCCGAGGCGGCGTGCCAAATGACGTCGCGATAGAGGCTGCGTACTTTCGCATAAGCCAACCAGGCTTGCTTGCGCACGCGATGATACGCCAAGGCGGCTGCAGAAAGATTGCCATGCGGGGCGAGCAGCACCGGGATTGCCTGAAGCGCCCGCTCCTTTCGGCGCAATTTGAGATAGGTCCGTGTCAGCTCGGGCAGTGCGCCGTTCAAATAAATCCAGTCGGGCTGAACGAGTTGAATTTGATCCAACAGTTGCGCAGCTAGATTGATGCCATCCGTATAATAAACCGAGGCCCGCGCCTGCGGGTGCCAGGCATTCGGCTCTAGCTCGGCATACGCGCTGGACTCCAAGTAATCATGGTTGCGGGTGAAAATGAAAAACTGGTGCTCGGGATGCAGGTGATCAATCAAGTTGATCAATGCCCGCACAGGGCCACCGCCGAGGGTGCCGGGTAAATAACTTTCGATGCAGACGAAGATTTTCAATTATTGATGCGCAGTAATTGCGGAGAATTGCAATGACTGGCGAAGGGGCTTAGAATTTAACCACGAATATTCAGCACGATGAATTTATCGGGGACTGCGGTTGAGCGAGATAAAGTGCTGTGCCTCGCGCAGAGGCGCGGTGGCGCGGAGCTGAATAGATGCAGAGTTAAAAGTTCGTAGCGACTGGCTTTATGCCAGGAAAAAGAACTCATCGGGCTATTCTCCGCACCTCCGTGACTCCGTGGCTCCGTGTGAGAAACTGCGCGGTGCTGGCGCTGCGTCTGGGTAACCATTATTTGTCATGTTAATTCGCGCTTAGGATTGTTTTTAAGCGCTCTACGCCGGCTTCGCCGCTGAGT
>DJBY01000128.1:1241-3408 GCA_002430605.1 Opitutia bacterium UBA5964
GCTAAAGATTCAGGCCAGAGCCGCGCGTCCTTGGGTAGTCGGGCCGACTCCGGTGCAGCGCTTGCGGCGCCACAGGTTTGACTCACCAACACAGCGCATCCATAGCGCAGGGCTTCATTAACCGTCATGCCCCAACCGTCCCAGCGACTCGGCAGCACGAGACAATCCGCACGTTGATAATAGGCGTGAAGTTCGGCACTCGGCACGCGGCTATGCCAGTGTAGTTTCTCCGAGATTCCTAAACTCGATCCGAGTTGCTGCAGCGCAGCTTTCTCGCTGCCCTCGCCGACCACCTCCAGCGTCCACTCCCGACTCGGAACTGCAGCGAGCGAGCGCAACAGACGATCCACGCCCTTGCGGCGAATCAACTGGCCGACATACAGAAAGCAGTAAGGCGTTGCTGGTTGTTGATTGTTGGTTGCTGGCTGATCGTTGCCGGCGGATGCCTTCGGTAGGTCTGATTGCGAAAGAGCCGAAAGCCTCACATCATAGTAGGCGAACTCGTGGACGGGTACGGAGTTTGGCAGCACGCTGCGGTAGAAATCGACTCCGAGCTGGCCGAGAGCCAGTATGCCATCCAGGCGCGACGCAATTCTACGCGACGCGACTTGGTATTTTACCCTACGCAGAATGCCTTTCCAACCAATACATTCGGGGGCCTCGGCAAAGGCAAAACGACGGCACTGCGCCACTCTTGGCAGCTGATGAAACGCAGCCCAAATCATCGGGTGCGTTTGAAATCCAGTAAAAATATGGATGTGCGCATCGGTATTTCCTGGAAGCTCTGCGGTTCGAATCTGCTCCAGTTTGACGCCCTGAAAATTACCGTCGCGCCAACCAGATTGGCGACGATCGGCCGGCAGCTCCGATTCATATTTTAGGGTGACGGAATCGACCCAATCTGCCCGTGCTAACGCACACAGAAAACCTTCTTGGTGAAAGCTTGGAATGGGTTGCCAGAAGACTAAATGCATGACTCAGAATTATGGTCTTCACAATCCAACAACACTCGTGCAACGGCTTGTGCAGTTTGGTCCCAATTAAACGAACGGGCATACTCGATTTGTTCGGCGATTCGGTTCGGATCCCGATCACGGATCGCCGAAGCAATTCGCAGTCCGGCATCATCTAGTTTTTCGGCATCAAAGTAGACTGGAAAATCCCTGCCGATTTCGCGCAACGCTCCCGCGCCAGTTGAGGCAACTAATGTGCCGAGCGCCAGCGCTTCAAGTTGCTGCATACCGAAGCCCTCATGCCCAGATGTCTCCAAATACGCATCTGCCTGAGCAAAATGCTGCAATAACTCATCATAACGGCTCGCATCAAAAAAGCCCAATCGATAGAAATCTACTCCTTGCTGAAAGCCCCGCGACACGAGCGAGTCCGTTAAATTCAACGCATAGGAGGCATTCAGATCTAAGCCCGCAATCACCAAGGCACCTTGATACCCGTGTGAGCGAATCGCCTGAAACAACTCGGGCAGCATGCATGCTTGCTCCCTCGAATCGCCGGTGGCGATCGCCAATAGGTAACCACCATCTGAATAAGCAACTGCATCCACACTCGAGGCTGCAGCTGCGCCAATGGATACATCTAAACCAAGATAATGCGTCACACAGCGATCGAGCTCTACCCCGTAGCCGGAAAACATTCGCGAGCGAATAAAGTCAGATACACATAAAACGGATGTTGATGCCCGCAAGCCCCGCGCCTTAGCCCATTGGCGTAACATCAATACAATGCGTCTCAGTGGATTGAGACGAAGCTTCGCAGCTTGAAAAATCAATTGATCAATATCATGGCATACTGATACCGTAGGCACCGCATAGCGATGTCCGGAACTGTCCGCCAAACGCAACAATGCATCAGCTTGCAAATCGCGGATCAAGCGCTTCAGAACGATCAAACCAAACCACGACTCTCCGCACTGCGAAACACGAACCCAATTAAAGGGTCCGACACCCTCCAAGCCAGCAGGCAATTCTCGATCAAAGACAAGTACTGTCACCCGCCAGCCCTCGGGCAGGTAGCTGGGTAGGCGCCTGAGCACCTCATTGCTATAGCGGCCGACGCCTTTTAAGCGCTTTCCTAAGCAAGTAGCATCGATTAGTAAATGCATCACAGTAATGCCAGTAAATTACGAAAAACCAGTGCCGACAGTCCGTAG
>DJBY01000128.1:3674-3865 GCA_002430605.1 Opitutia bacterium UBA5964
TGCACGGTTTTGCGCAAGCCGCTGGCAAAGTCTTCTTTCGGCTCCCAGCCGAGTTCATCTCTTATTTTGGTGGAATCGATTGCGTAGCGCATATCGTGGCCGGGGCGATCAGTCACGAAGGTGATCAAATCCTGGAAGGATTTGGAGTGCGAAAGTTTGAAGGTAGCAAAGGTCAGAAGGTGTCAGGTGTC
>DJBY01000128.1:4118-4996 GCA_002430605.1 Opitutia bacterium UBA5964
AGGTGTCAGGTGTCGGGGGACTGGGGCGGGCCCCTTAATCTTTATTCCGCAATCATCGATCTTCTCCATAGGGTGCCTGTGACTCGGCCACCGCTGGAACTGATTGCTTGGGATAATTCTGACACACGGCATCCGCCACCCAGATGTCTTCGTCTAGTGCCTCCCATCGCAATGCACGTCCACCCACTCGCAGGAAAACTTGAGCCAGATCGGACGTTGAGGCATTGCACAAACGTGGATAATACTGAACCGGAAAGGCATGAGCCGAACCATCCGCTAAATCCAACTGGACCATTCCGTTTTTAAACGATACAGCCGTCGCAATGAAATCTTGAGTTAAATTATCCATGAACTTTATTCCACGATTCGATGAGAGTTACTTTATTGATTTCGACCAATTCGGCAAGTCTGATCAATTCAGATCCTGGGAATCCGAAATTACGCGCCAAGGCGACCGGTTCTAGCCAAAGTTGTTCGTTCACTGCCCAAAGGGCACCCGCATCAGTCACCCTCCACTACGTTCCGGGCAAATCTTCGATTTACCATCTCCGCACTGTCGTGCTTCGTTACATTCCAAGTCATCACGTTCGATATGAATATGTGCAGGTTCATTATCCTCTCGGCTATAAAAGTGAAAGCGGTATGGCCCAATCCGTAGTATTGTTGGCATCGATCAGTTTTGCATTAGCTGTTGATTTTTACGAATTACCAAGACGATCTAGTTTATAATCGCCGCTTAAAATG
Organism: Opitutia bacterium UBA5964; assembly: GCA_002430605.1. GTDB lineage: Bacteria > Verrucomicrobiota > Verrucomicrobiia > Opitutales > Coraliomargaritaceae > Lentimonas. The sequence continues at coordinate 4,863 of DJBY01000128.1, forward strand.
CGATCCGTCCACTCTCGATTGTCCAAATACCATTTTACGGTTTTGCGGAAGCCGCTGGCAAAGTCTTCTTTCGGCTCCCAGCCGAGTTCATCTCTTATTTTCGTGGGGTCGATCGCGTAGCGCATGTCGTGGCC
>DJBY01000145.1:0-695 GCA_002430605.1 Opitutia bacterium UBA5964
GATGCGCGGCGTGGGGTGAATTCGATTTTGGTCGAGCCGATTAGTCGCGCCTCGGCCGAGCAACGCACGGGACGTGCGGGCCGCACCGGGCCGGGCACCTGTCTGCGGCTGTGGAGTGAGGCCGAGCATGCCGCGCGTGGCGAGCGCGATGAGGCGGAGGTGAAGCGCGTCGATTTGTCGGAGACCTTATTGCTGTTGGCGGCGGCGGGTATTTCGCAGCCCGAGACCTTTGCATGGTTTGAAGCGCCGGAACCGAAGGCACTGGCGCGGGCGCATGATTTGTTGCTGGATCTGGGGGCGTTGAATACGGAGGGGGCGATTACTGCGACGGGGCGAAAAATGGCGGGCTTCCCGTTGCATCCACGCTATGCGCGGATGTTGCTCGAGGCGGATCGCCGCGGCGTGTTGCCGGAGGTGGCGCTGATCGCGGGCTTGAGCCAGGGGCGCTCGTTTTATCGTGTATCGCGCGATGCGCGTGTGCGCAAGGAGCAGCTCCGACAGGTCGAAGAACAGGCGGATACGCGCTCGGACTTTTTTGTGCAGTTGCAGGCATGGTATCTGGCGCGGGCGGCGAAGTTTAACCCATCGGCATGCGGCGCACTGGGGATTCACGGCGGATCGGCGCGGCAGGCGGGCGATACGGCGCGGCAGTTGTTGCAGCTCGCGCAGCGCCAGGGCCTGAATACGCGCGAGGC
>DJBY01000145.1:887-1722 GCA_002430605.1 Opitutia bacterium UBA5964
TCGGGCGAACTGCGCCGCGAGAGCGTGGTGGATGCGCCCTTATTTGTGGCCGCCGAGATCGAGGAGCGCGATGTGCGTGGCGATGTGACGGTGTTGCTCGGTATGGCAACTGCAGTCGAGTTCGCGTGGTTGGAGGAGTTGTTTCCAGATGATTTTTCGGATGGCAATCAGACGATGTATGATCCCAGCCTGCGGCGCGTGGTTGCCCGTAGTGAGCGGCGCTTTCGCGATCTGGTGTTGTCCTCGACTGATAAGGGCGAGCCGGATCTGGATCGTGCCGCAGAGCTGCTGGCCGCTGAAGTGGTGGCGGGGCGGTTGAATCTAAAGGGCTGGGATGCTGTGGTGGAAAACTGGATACTACGGGTGAATTTCGTGGCGCGGCATTGCCCCGATGCGGAGGTGCCCGAGATTGACGAGGAGGCGCGGCAGTTGTTGGTCGAGCAGATTTGCCACGGTGCGCTGAGCTATAAAGAAATTAAGGATCGGCCGGTGCTAGCGACGGTGAAGGAATGGATCAGCCCCGAGCAGCATTACTATATCGATACCTATGCACCGGCAGAGATGGAGCTGCCGCGGCGCCGCAACCCGGCGAGGATCCGCTACGAAGCAGATGGTCGGGCGTTTATCGCATCCAAGTTGCAGGACTTTTATGATGTGCCTGGATCCAGTCTGATAGTCGCGAATGGCAAGGTGCAGTTACTGGTCGAGCTACTCGCGCCGAATCAACGGCCGGCACATCTGACTGATGATCTAGACGGTTTTTGGGACGGAGCGTACCAGCACGTGCGCAAGGATTTGGCGGGGCGCTATCCGAGGCACGAATGGCGGTAGGGCT
>DJBY01000145.1:1906-34558 GCA_002430605.1 Opitutia bacterium UBA5964
TACTTCATCATCGCAAAGATCGCGATCGCTAAAGCGATGCGATACCAGGCGAAAACTGCGAGGCCATGCTTACTGAGATAGCCGACTAGCCATTTGACGGCGAGTGCGGCAGAAATGAAGGCGACGATGCAGCCGACGAGCACGGGGCCGATGTTGAGGGCTGCGAGCATTTCGGAGCCGTCGGTTAGGAACTTATAAGCAGAGGCGGCGCTGAGTGTGATGAGGCCGAGTAGGAAGCTAAACTCGGCTGCGTGCGCGGGTGATAGCCCGGCGAGGTAGCCGCCAACGATGGTTGCCATCGAGCGACTGGTGCCGGGCCACATGGCGAAGCATTGGCAAAAGCCAATCATCACCGACTTGCCGAGAGTGAGCTCGGTCAGGCCAGGGCCGTCTTCGGGCGGCACGGCGCCTTTGTTGCCATGGTGTCGCCAGCGCTCGACGATGAGCATGACGAAGGCGCCGACGATGAGAGCGCCGGCGACGGCAAAAGTGTTGGTGCCAAGTGCGGATTCAATTAGGTCATTGAGCAATAGGCCCAGCACGGCGGCGGGGATGAAGGCGACGATCAGGTTGATCGCGAGTTTCAGGCCGTTGCGGTCTTTGCCGAGGCAGCCTAGGATCAAGGTTAAGATGGTGCGCCAGTAGAGTAGCACCACGGCCACGATGGCACCGGCCTGGATGACGATCACATAAGCATACGCGGCATCGCCGATAGTATAGGCACGTCGGTTACCATCGTCGTCTTCGACTAGAATCGGTGTGCCGCTCTGGTCGGTCATCGGCGTGTCGCCATCGAGGCCGAGCAGTGCATTGGCGATGATGAGGTGGCCGGTGGAGGAGACGGGCAGGTATTCGGTCAAGCCTTCGACCAGTCCGAGGATGGCGGCATCGGTGTAGCTTAAGCCTATAGCAGTGGTCGCATTGTCCTGCTCGTTGGCAGTGTCGAGGGTTGCGGAGTGGCCGAGCGAGCTGGCAAATAGGGCGATGGCTAAAATGAGGGGGCCAGTCAATTGCATGGTGGCAAGCTATGGGGATCTGGGCCGAATGGAAGGCGGAAAGCGGGCTTCGAGCATTTTCTATTTCGGGTGAGTTCGGGTTTTTGCTTGAGATTCAACCAGGAAGCCTTTGCTTTTATATTTCAAATGCAAGCACTCGAACCACTTACAGATATTCTACTTACCGGTGTCGACCTTGAGGCTGATCAGGCGACCGTGGTTGCGGAGCTGTTGATTCGCTCCGACGTATGCGCCACTTCGAAACGCGAGTGTTTAGTTGCCATGGCGCGCAAAGGCGAGAGTGCGGCGGAGGTCGCGGCCTTTGCCCATGCGTTTCGTGAGCATGCCGTGGATCCAGGCGTGGAGGAATGGGCCAGTCATGCGATCGATGTGTGTGGCACGGGTGGTGATGGTTCGGGCACGTTTAATATTTCGACGGCGGTTTCGTTTATCGTGGCGGCGGCGGGCGTCCCCGTTTTTAAGCACGGCAATCGCTCAATTACGTCGAACTGTGGCAGTGCGGATTTATTGGAAGCGCTCGGTATTCGCCTGGATGCGCCACACGAGCTGCTGCGTGAGTCGTTGCATGCGTTGAATTTTGGCTTCTTTTTTGCGCCAGCCTATCATCCAGCTTTTAAGGAGATCATGCCAGTACGACGTGCCTTGGCGGAAGAGGGACAGCGCACAATTTTTAATTTATTGGGCCCATTGATTAATCCTGGGCGGCCTGCGTATCAACTGCTTGGGGTCTTCTCGTCGGATTGGGTGCAACCGTTGGCGGATGCGCTGGGAGAGCTCGGTTTATCGGCTGGTCTGGTGGCGCATGGACGGCCTCAAGCTGGCACTGCGTTGGATGAGTTGAGCTGTGCGGGTGACAATTGCGTGGCGGGCTTCGGCGCGCTAGCATCGATTCCAAAAACGTTCAATGCGACCGATGTCGGACTGCACGCTTGTGAGTTTTCTGATTTGAAGGGCGGTGGGGTCGAGGCGAATTTAGCGACCATGCATGCGCTACTGAGTGGTGCTGTAAACGCGGTGCCTGTTGGCTTGCGGGACAGTGTGTTGTTGAATGCCGGAGTAGCGCTGTGGATAGCGGGTGCGGCTCCAGATGCGAAGAGTGGTGTGGCGAAAGCGCGTGAGACGTTGCTGAGTGGTGCTGCCGCGCAGTGGCTGGAGCGCGTGCGTGCTTTTTATAAAAAAGCTTAAGTTTCAAGATCTTATTATGGGTAAATATTTTGGCACAGATGGGATTCGTGGTCCAGTCGGCGGAGAGTTGATTAATACCGACTTAGCATATCGCTTGGGCTCTGCGTTGGGGCGCTATTTGAAACGGCTCAAACCAGAGCTGCCATTGAATGCAGTGATTGGCCGAGATACCCGCCTGAGCGGGCCTGACTTGGCAGATGCATTGATACGGGGGCTCAATCGACATGATGTATATGTGCATGATCTCGGGATTGTGCCGACGCCATCGATTGCGCAGTCTTTGCTGGAGCAGCAAGCAGACCTTGGCATCGCTGTCACGGCTTCGCACAACCCGGCTTCGGATAATGGCATTAAGCTGTTTGATTGCTGTGGGTGTAAATTTGATGCTGCCGAGGAGGCGAGGATCGAAGCATTGGTCGATGCCGAGCCGTCGGCACCTGCTGATCTGCCGATGGCTAAATCGTATCCCCTGGATGCTGCGGCTTTTTATATTAACTACGTGCGTTCTTTAATGGATCAGAATTGTTTGTCGGGGTGGAAAATCGTGCTCGACTTAGCCAATGGCGCGACCAGTAAAACGACTCCAGCGGCTTTTGCACGCTGGGGGGCAGAGCTCATCCTGATTGGCGATCATCCAAATGGTGAAAATATAAATCAAGGCGTGGGGAGCGAGCATCCCGAATTGCTTGCTGCGACGGTGGTCAAGCACGGCGCGAAGCTAGGTATTGCGCACGATGGCGATGGTGATCGCTTAGTTGTTTGTGATGAGACGGGGGCGGTGGTCGAGGGTGATATTTTGCTCGGTCTCTTTGCGGTCTATGCGTTGCGCTCGAGTGCCCTTAAAAATGACACTTTGGTCGCCACGATTCAAAGCAATCTTGGCTTGGATCACGCGGTTCGAGCGGAAGGCGGACGAGTCGAGCGGACCGATGTGGGTGATCGTAATGTCGCACGGGTAATGCGTGAGTTGGGCTCGAATGTCGGCGGCGAATCGTCTGGCCACATTATTTTTTCGGAATTCGCGACGACCGGAGACGGCCTAATCGCTGCGGTCAAGTTAATCGATTTGATGTGCAAGACTAAGAAGCCGTTGTCTGAATTGCGCCAGGAAATAAGTTTGTTCCCGCAAGCGACCTTAAATCTTCGTGTCGCAGAAAAGAAACCATTGGCTTCGCTGAAAACGCTCAGCGCTGCAGTCGCAGCAATTGAGAAGGACTTCGGTGAGGATGGTCGTGTGCTGGTTCGTTATTCAGGGACGGAGCCGAAGTTGCGCTTATTGGTCGAGGGCAAAGATGAAAAGCGTGTGGTGGCTGCATTAAAAGACTTGGAAAAAGCCACTTGTTGCGATTTGGATGTAATTGTTCGTTGATCGCCCCTGATAGAACGCGCATAGGTATAAGTTTTAATATTATGGAAGAAGTAGCCCTCAAGGATCTCGATCCCCGTCTCCAGAAGCAGATTGATAATGCCCGTAAGGCAGTGGATAAAAATCCCTCTTACGCTGTGGACATTATGACAAACATCGTGGCGCGGCACCCAGAATGCCTAGATGCACGTAAGGTTCTTCGCCAAGCGCAGCAACGCGTCACTGCAGGGAAAAGCAAAGGATTGGGCGGGTTTATCTCAAAACTGACTAGTATCCCATTTTTGATGGGCAGTGATGCGAAGGTCAAAAAAGATCCTGCAGGGGCATTGATTTCTGCAGAGCAGATGTTGAATGCAAATTCTTCGAATGTCGCTGCGCACAACGTGGTCGGTGCGGCTGCTGAAGCATTGGGATTACTTGAGACGGCGGCCTTCGCTTATGAAGAAATCCGTAAGATCGAGCCAAGTAATGCGGGAAATATTAAAGCGCTCATGTCTGCCTATATTGGTATTGGCAAAAGTGAGGAAGCGATCCGCATCGGCGATGCGGCGTATCACGAGCATCCTGCAGACGACGAAATTCAGTCTTTGATCAAGATGGCTTCGGTCGAGCAGTCGATTAATAAGGGCAAATGGGAAGAGGACGAAAGCTTTCGTGATAAGCTTAAGGACCAAGATGAGGCGCAGAGGCTGGAGCAAGCCGGTCGCGCAAAGACTGGCGATGCTGGGTTGCGTTCAATGATTGAAGATGCGAAAGCCTCAGTTGCTAAGCAACCGGGCAATATCAATTTTTATCGCGAGATTTCCAGCAACTATCGCAAGCTCGGAGAGTTTGACGATGCGTTGGAGTGGATCGGTAAGGCCCGCCAGCTCGAGGCAGGTAGCGCGGACGTCAATCTTGAGCGGCTCGAAGGCACGCTCAAGCGTGAGAAAATGGCCCATGCAATCACAGCGAAGGAGGAGGAGCTTGAGGCAAATCCAGAGAGCGCAGAACTAAAGAATGCGCTTGAAGCACTTCGCCACGATGAACGTGTCTTCCGTCTCGCTCAGGCTGAAGATATCGTTCAGCGCTATCCGAATGAATTTAGCTACCGCTACGAACTTGGCGAACTCTACCATGCTGAAGGCGAAACGGATAAGGCGATTAAAGAGCTTCAACTCGCACAACGTAGCCCGAAGGTGCGTATTGATGCGTTAATTCTTCTTGGTAAGGCTTATAAGGTGAAGGGCTTCTCTGATCTTGCTGCCGAGCAACTGAACTTAGCGAAGTCCGAAATTTCGGGCATCACGGAGCAGAAGAAAGACGTGCTGTACGAACTCGGTTCTTGCTACGAAGAGCAGGGCGACATGGATAAGGCGATGGTTGAGTTCAAGGCGCTTTACGGGGCTGATATCAGCTACCGCGACGTGTCGCAGAAGATCGACGATTTCTACTCGCAGAAATAGCCGCCCGCCCATCGTGGCATTCTTTTTAACAATGGCGTGGGTTTTTGCCCGCGCCATTTGTGCGTCTCAGTGTCAGAGTGGCTTATCTGCTAGGGTCAGCGGCGCTGAGAAGTCCGCCGCTGATGCCAAACGGAGCCTTGGATCGGCGTTCCTGCGATGGTGTGCTGCGCGTTAGACTGGTAAGCCGATTTACGCTTCAGCAATCAGCAGGAATGCGCCAGCACCATCGTGTCCGGTTTCCCACGGCAGGCTGATTGCACTGTCTTTAAGCGAGAACCGTTCACCTGCTGCGGACCTCAAGAAGGCATCGACGACTTCCTGGTTCTCGTCTATCTCAATACTGCAAGTGCTGTAGACCAGCCGCCCGCCGGGTTTGACGCACAGTGAGGCGGCTGCGAGCAGTTGCTTTTGCAGGAAGGCGCAGTTGCTGACGTCTCTGCCGCGCAGGCGCCATTTGACGTCGGTTCGGCGCTGAATGACACCGGTGTTAGAGCAGGGGGCGTCGAGCATGACGGCGTCATATTGCACCGGTAGGCCTTGCTCTTCGAAGGCCGCAGCGTCGAGTTCGAGCAAGTCGCCTTCGAGGATGGTGCACTGTAGTGTTGCAGTCGCGAGGTGCTCGAGGTTTTCACTGAGTCGTTGGATGCGATTGCCTGGTAAGTCGAGTGCAACGATATGGCCTTCGAGCTGCATAAGGTGGGCGAGGTCGTAAGCTTTGCCGCCTGGAGCCGCACAGAGATCGAGCACGTCTTCGCCTTTTTTAGGGGCGAGCAGACCAGGGGCAAGTCGAGTTGAAGGGTCTTTGACGTAAGCATTCCCTTTATTGAGTAGGGGATGCAGGTCATCTTTCCACGAGGCAGCAGCTGAAACCTTGTAGAATTGATCCCATTGTGTGGGTTCGAGCCCTTTTGGCAGTTCACTGGGCGTGTCGTAGAGCTTGAGATAAGTAGCTGGGATGCGTTGATTCCATTCCATCAGTTTAATGGTGGTGGGCGGGCCAAATTCCTTATTCCAGCGCTTGAACAACCATTTCGGGGTGCTGAAATACGCGTCGGGTCGATTGCTCGGGTGGGTCGCGTCCAGCGCTTCGGGGAGTTTGCGCAGCACTGCATTGAGTAGGCCAGTCTCGGATTGTGCGGCCTGACTTTTGCTGCGCTCGACGGCATGGTGCACGATTTGAGGGTGCTTTTCTGCCGGGCTAGAGAGTATTTCAAAGCCAGCTACGAGGAAAATTGCCTCAATCAGTGCGCGTGGTTTCTGTCGAATGAACGGCTGGAGCGCATGCTGGACTCGGTGCCCATGCCGCAGTGCGCCGAGGAATAAGGACTGGCAGGTCGCTCTGCGTTCGCCTGAAAACCCCTCCGGCAAGCGCTCTAGAAGTTGATTCGCCTTAAGGTTTTCCGTGAGGTAGGCTTCGGTGAGTGTGACGGCTCCGTCCCATGCGCTGGCGTTGGTTGTAGATAAGTTGAACTTAATACTTCTCATTAGTAAATAAACTGTGCATATTTTAACGTTTACGACTTAAAAGAACAGCATTCGCAATATATTATGAACAAAGAGGCCATAGACGCGCTCATTGAAAAAAATCCAAAACTTGTTTCCGCTCGCGCGAAACTCGAAGCCATGGCTTCAGGTAATTATTGCCTGCATCGCAGCTGGGGTTTCGGCAAAATCGTTGATTACGACGCCGTCGAGGCGAAGATTATTATCGATTTTGAAGAAGGCAAGCAAGGCCACGCCATGGCGCCCGCATTTTGTGTGGACAAGTTGGACGTGCTCAAGCCAAACGATATCTTGGTTCGTTCTCGCATCGAGGCAGATGTGATCGATGAAATGATCAAGAAGCAACCAGGCGACCTTATGTGCGAAATCATTGCCGCAGCAGATGGTCAGGCGATGACCACTGCAGAGATCGAGCGTGTGTTGTCACGTGTGATTGGGCCGATCAAATACAAGAAGTGGTGGACTGCGACTAAGAAGGTATTGGTCAAGGATCCTCGCATCGGTGTGCCGATCAAAAAGTCCGATCCTTACATTTTCCGCGACGAGCCGGTCAAGCCTGAGCAAGAGATTCTCGAGCAGTTCCACGGCACCAAGAACTCTAAGCAAAAGATTCTCCTCGGTGAGAAGCTGTATGCATTGTCTGAAAATATTTCGGTCGTTCGTGCAGAAATGCCGCAAATTCTTGCTGAGCTCACGGATGCGATTAAGAATGCGAAGAGCCTGAGCCAAGCCAACCGTCTGCATGGTGTGTGGGTGCGTAATAATTTGGCACGCGACCTGCATGAGGATGTTGAAGGCTTAGATCCGTCTTCTGCGTCGATCTTAGATGCTACCAATGATTACTCCGAACTGGCTGCTGAGTTGCCAGCGCTTTACTTCAAGCGCTATCTCGATTTGATCCGCCGTACTTACCCTGATAAGTGGCAGCAAATGGTCGAAGACTTGCTCCGCAACTCGAGCGGTAAGTTCACTAGTGAATGTATCAACTTCATGATGGAGCAAGAGCAGCAGGCGCGTATTAGCTACTGCCTCGACCGTTGGCTCAGCGAGCAAACGATTAAAGGGCCACTTCTGTTGTGGGTTGTTAAAAACCGCAATTCAAAAAAGTATTACTCAATTATCCATCCGTTAGTTACGCCGCGTCTTCTTGCCGCGATGTTCTACGCGATCGACTACGAATCCCTGCAGAATGCAAGCACACGTCGTATCCCATTGGGTGATTTACTCAGTGATGATACCGATTTGATTCCTGATTTGCTTGCAGATGCAAATGTCGAGACCGCTAGCGATCTTGCGCAAACGCTGCTGCTCAATCAGGGCTTCGAGGAGCTGACCAAGAAGTCACTGCTTGCTCGTTTCATTAAGAAGTTCCCAACAGTGCAGAGCCTGCTTGCTGGTGAGTCTTCCGGTTCCTCCGAGGATAATGCCCTCATCGTTTCGCAAGAAAGCTTCAACTCTTCAAAGGCTGAGTACGAAGATCTGATTGCCACGAAGATTCCTGAAAACAAGCAAGCGATCGTCACTGCACGTGAGCATGGTGACTTGAAGGAAAATTCCGAATACAAGATGGCTCGTCAGGACCAAGACATCCTGCTCTCTCGCAAGAACGAGCTGGAGGTCGATCTCTCCCGTGCACGTATCACCGACTTTACTGAAGCCACAACAGAAAATGTGGGTATCGGTAGCATCGTTGATTTGAAGCAAGGCTCAACTGGCAAGAAGCATCGTTACGCGATTCTGGGTGCTTGGGATAGTGATCCTAAAAACGATATTCTCTCTTACAAGACGCCACTTGCTCAGCAGTTGCTAGGTAAAGAGCCAGGCGCGACTGCGGCTACTAAGATTGGCGGCAACGAGGAAGAGTGGACGATTCTTAAGATCACTCGCTGGCTCGATAAGAAGTAATTTGGTTTCATTTTATATACGAAAGCGCCTTCTTCGGAAGGCGCTTTTTTTATCGATCGCGGGAATATCGTTGTTTTCCGCTTCACTGATCGGCAATAAGCATGTCATAATCAGGTTACATTTATCAATTTACACCCTCACCCGAACTTTAATTACTCATGATACGCACATTTGGCCGCTCGGCGTTGACCGTTGTTCACGAGCTTGGAGAAATTAGCTTATTTGGCGCCGGTGCCTTGCGCGGCTTCTTTAATCAACGGCACCGCGCGGCAAAGTTGATCGTTGCGACGCATGAAATCGGAGTACGTTGTTTTCCAATTGTTGCGATTGTTGGTTTGTTTACCGGATTGGTGATGGGGCTACAGCTCTACTACACTTTGGTGAAATTTGGTGGGGAATCTGCGTTGGGCACGGCGGTCGCGCTGTCGATCATTCGCGAACTGGGCCCGGTGCTGACTGCATTGATGGTGGTCGGGCAGGCCGGTTCGGCGATGGCCTCTGAACTAGGCATCCAACGTAATGATGAGCAGATCGATGCATTACAGACGATGAGCATTGATCCTCGAGGGTATTTGGTCGGTCCGCGCCTGTTGGCGGCGCTATTTTGCTTTCCCATGTTGACCGCGGTATTTGATTTGATTGGCATCTTTGGCGGCTATGTGACGGGTAGTCTGTTGTTACATGTGGATAGCGGTGTTTATTGGAACCGTGTGTTTGAGAGTGTGACTTGGGCAGATGTGCGCGGCGGTTTTATCAAAGCAGTGGTCTTTGGTTTAGTTACGATGGCAATTTGCACCTATCGCGGTTTTAATACGCATCGCAAAGCGTCATTTCCAGGCGTGCGCGGCGTGAGTGAATCGGCCACACGGGCAGTCGTTTGGTCGAGCGTCATGGTGCTCGCGACCGATTATTTAATCACTTCCTTTCTGCTATAATGGACGACGCTTTCCTCAAAATCCGTGGACTGAAGAAGCATTTTGGCGAGGCCAAGGTGCTCGATGGCGTGGACCTAGATGTCGCGCGTTCTTCGGTGACGACGATTATTGGTAAGAGTGGTATCGGCAAATCGGTGTTATTGAAATGTATCGCGAATTTACTGACACCCGATGACGGCGAAATCGAGTTGGATGGTCAACCGATCGAGCGCAGTCGCCGTGGTTCGAAGGGTAGCGATGCGGTGACCTTTAGCTATATGTTTCAGAGTAACGCGTTGTTCGATTCGATGACGGCTGCGGAGAACGTGGCGCTGCCATTGCTGGAAGCATCGAGCCTGAACAAGTCTGAAATTCGCGAGCGTGTCGCCGCGATGTTGGCGCATTTGGAGCTGACGGATTCGGCGCAGCGCTATCCCGGCGAACTGTCCGGGGGGATGAAAAAGCGAGTGGCTCTGGCGCGTGCGTTGATTACGAAACCTCAGGTGGTGTTATTTGATGAGCCCACGACAGGCTTGGACCCCGAGCGTAAGTTTAGCGTATTTGAGATGATCGCGGATTATCGCGAGCGATTTGGTTTTACCGCGTTACTGGTGAGCCATGATATTCCGGAAGTGTTTGAAATAAGTGACCGCGTAGCGTGGCTGGACGAGGGGATTATAAAATTTTTTGGCAAGCCATCGGAGTTGGATGCGGATACAGAGTCGGCTCTTTCAGGCTTTTTGAGTAAGGCGAACTACGGGCGTAGTAAGGAATCTAAAAAATAGTGGAGAATGTGAGATATGAATAATCGCAAGATAGAATTTTTGGTTGGGAGCTTTGTGCTGATTGGCTTTGGAGCCGTTCTGTATTTGGCCATTCAAGTCGGTAGCGCGCGCTTCTTTGGTAGTGACAGTTATGACCTTCAGGCACGTTTTCGGAGCACCAGCGGTGTAAATGCGGGCAGTCGTGTTGAAATTGCGGGTGTGCGCGTTGGCACTGTGAAGTCGATTGTTCTGAATGATGATTTCTATTCGATCGTGACTTTTGAGATGCCGAATCGGATTGAATTGGATGATGATACAATCGTATCTGTGAAGACTGCGGGGTTGATCGGAGATCGCTATTTAAGTTTGTCGCCTGGAGGATCGGGCCTTCCTTTGGAGCCGGGCGATATGATCGTGGACACTGAATCCGCCTTGGATATCGAGAGTTTGATCAGCCGTTTTGCCCTCGGTGGTATAGATGGAGAGGAAGAATAACTGATGCATTATAGAATAAATTTTTTAAGTATGATCGCCTGTGTGGCTCTGTTAGCGGTGCTGCCGGCGCACGCAGATGAGTCGGCGAAGCTGGCAACTACCATGGAGGCGACCCTAGATATTATGTATCTGGATGCTTATAAGGACTATACGAGTGCGCAGCGGCAAGATGCGGTTCGAGAAATCGTTAACAATAAGTATGATCTGGAGGTGCTTATTCGTCGTGCGATGGCGCGTAACTGGAGTTTGTTGACGGCTGATGAGCAGATGCAGGTTAGAAATCTCATAGATCAGTTAATCGTGAAGAGTTTTGTGGAGGGCATGACAGGCAAAGAGCGGCCGATCTTGGGCTGTGGAGCTGTCATTGAAGTGTCTAGTAAACGTATAGAAGTACCGGTCGTTATTAGCTTTCCCAGCGGTAAAACTTTCAATGTGCTGTATCGCTTTGGCCGTTTGCAGACAGGCTGGCAGATCTATGATATTGTGGCTGAGGAGATCAGTATTGTGTCGAATTATCGCCAGCAGTTTGATGATCACTTTCGTAAGGAAAATGGCGCACAATTAATCGAGAAATTAGAAAAACTTTTAAAAGAGGAGGGATTGGATGCATCAACGATCACATTATAAACGTACGTTTCTGCAGTATTGTGCGTTCGGGCTAACTTTATGCGTGAGCCTGAGTGCTGGATTGGCAGAGGATGACTTTCTCACCGAGGAAGAACTTTACGGCGATTTTGAAGAAGAGCCGACTGTGGTGCGTGACCCGCTGGAGTCAGTGAACCGACTGACGTTTAAGTTCAATGACTTCATCTATATGAATGTGGTGAAACATATCGCCAAGGGCTATCAGAAGGTGACTCCTGACCCTGTGGAGCGTGGCGCATCGAATTTCTTTAAGAACTTAGGCTATCCGGTGCGTCTGGTGGGGAACCTTTTACAAGGTCGCATGAAGGGCGCGTGGCTCGAGACTGAGCGTTTTGCCGTGAATACTACCTTGGGCGTCGTCGGTGTGTTTCCTGCCGCGAATCGATTTGAACGTTTGCAGCCGCTTGAGTCTGAAGACATGGGGCAAGCCTTTGGAGCCTGGGGAATTGGTGAGGGGCCTTATCTGGTGCTGCCGCTGTTGGGACCTTCAAACGTGCGGGATCTGGTTGGTTTCGTGGGAGACCGAGCTGTCAATCCCTTGAAAAAGCCTTATAGCGTGATTGGCGGTGACGTACAGACCGCGTTTGGTGTGACTGAGTTTGTGGTCAAGAGTCCAACTTTAATGCGCATTTACACGCAGATGAAGGACGGAGCGGTAGATCCTTATAGCTCGATGAAAAATGGCTATTCGCAAATGCGCCGTGCAATGATTGAGGAGTAGTCGCGTTGGAAGCCAATCATTGTTTCGTGCGGGTGCGTCGCTCTTCCTCGAAAGAGAGATCATCGCAGTCTTCTGTCCGGTTGGCATGTAGCTCGTCGGGTAGGCAAACATAGTAGATCATCAACCAGCAGCTCCAGCTGAAGCGGTAGAGCAGCACTGGTAGTAATAGAGCCCCAGTGAAGGCAATTACCAAAGCGAGCTTGATGGCAATGTAACCGAAGAAGCCCAGCAGCAGGGTCGGTAACACAAAGGTAAAGACCGCGACTCCGTAATTGATACAAAGCGGGCCGAGATAGTAACCGTCGCCGCGCTCGAGTCGCATGCCGCACTCTGGGCAATAACGATGGATGCGCAGACGGGTTTTGAATAGCTTAGCCTGGCCGCAGTTGGGGCACTCGCAGCGTAATCCGCGCACCAGTAACTGGCGACGTGTGACGTTAGGGGTTGGCTGAAGCTGAAGATCATGCATGGCGTATTCGGCGGCTCTAGCTGAGGAAATAGCTTTCGAAATTGCTGGCGACTTGTTGTCTCAGCGATTCGATCGGTGTGGCGCGAAGATGTGCAATGGCGGTATAGCCATCAATTAAAGTGGCAGGATGTGTCATGGCTTGTCCTGTTTCTGATGGTGGGAGATCGAAGCTCCGCAGTCCCTTTGGTGGTAGCATGGCGGGCGCATCGGTTTCGATCAGTAGTCGCTCCGCTGGCACGGCGCAAATACGTTCAGGCGCTTTCGGTTTTCCGGTTCTGAGTTGTCCGGCGTTGAACGAGAAATAGGCACCAAGCTCAACCAGCTCAGGGATCAATTCGACCGGACCATTATAGGCGTGGAGGTGAAAGCCGCGCTTGGGCAGTGGCTCGCGGCGTAGTGTTTCCATTAGCGGGCCGATCGCTTTAAGGCAGTGGATCGAGACTGGCAGATTGCGTTGGGTGGCTTGAGCGAGTTGCCAGCGAAAGGCGGCCTGTTGACGCTCGAGGTCGTACCCTTCGCTCGACTGATCTAGGCCCACCTCGCCGATGACTCGCGCGCCGCTATCCAGTGCGTCTAGGAATTGTCCCTGCCAGTCAGTTGGTGCGTCGTTCACTTCCCACGGGTGCATACCAATCGCGGGAATCATGTGTGGCTCTGATTTTGCGAGTTCCAGAACTGCGGGCCAATCGGTGGGAGAGGTGCCGTTGACGACGGCATACTTCAGGTCGATCTCGCGTAGGCGAGGATCGATCGCTGCTCGATGCGCCCTCAGGGCTGGATCGGCCATGTGGTTGTGTGCGTCATAGAGTGGAGCGGCCATTTTAAGTGCGACGCGTTGGTAATCGGGAAACGGATACGTGTGCTTCTACGTCCTTACGAGTCTGCCAGACAGGATTGTGCGAAACGTTGGATCGACTCGACGATACGACTCAAGCCATTGCGTCGATTTGGGGAAAGGTGCTGTGTGATACCAACTTCGCCGAGGAATTCAGCATCTGCCGCAATGATTTCTTCAGGCTTCGCATCGCTGTAGAAGTTGCACAGTAGTTCGGCGATTCCTTTCACGATTGCTGAGTCAGACTCAGAGCGAAACGAGCACAAGCCATCCTTAAATGCGGGCACGACCCAGAGCTGCGACATACAGCCTTCGATTTTAAAGCTATCAATGCGCAGGTCTTCGGTTAGCCCTGCAGCCCTTTTGCCGCGATCAACGATATAGCCGAGGCGTTCGTAGGCGTCGGGAATCAAGGTGATCTCTTCGACGAGCGCGTCTTGTTTTTCTTTTAAGGTCATGATTTCTAAGAATGGTGAGTAACAAGTAAGCATTTAGAAAATTGATGCGAGCCATTTGTGGACGGCGATCGTTGCATCTGAGAAGCAACGGGTCCCTAATGGAGGGGGGCTTGTTTCAGCAATTGACCGCGACAGGAGGGTGGGCGACTCGCCCACATTCGTCTTGTATTACTGCAAAGGAGGGCGAGTTGACTCGCTCCTTTAACCACTAATCGACGATGGACCTTAAAAAAGCCCGACGGATAACCGTCGGGCTTTGTGGTAATTCGATGTAAGGGTCGCTTACAGTGTGCCAGCGTAAACCGCGTTTTCGCCCAGCTCTTCTTCGATGCGAAGAAGTTGGTTATACTTCGCGATACGGTCGGAACGGCTCATGGAACCTGTCTTGATCTGTCCAGCATTCGTCGCAACCGCAATGTCCGCGATGGTGACGTCTTCTGTTTCACCGGAACGGTGAGAGATCACAGAGTTATAACCGTTGACCTTGCCGAGCTCGATTGCTTCGAGTGTTTCGGTGAGTGTGCCGATTTGGTTGACCTTAATGAGGATCGAGTTGGCTACGCCGAGATCGATACCCTTTTGCAGGAACTTAACGTTGGTGACAAAAAGATCGTCGCCGACGAGCTGCACCTTGTCGCCGATCGCATCTGTGAGAGCTTTCCAGCCGTCCCAGTCGTTTTCGTCGCAGCCGTCTTCGATCGAGTCGATTGGATATTTCTCAGAGAGCTCTTGCAGGTAGGCTGCTTGCTCTGCGGAGTTGCGCTTTGCGCCGCCTTCGCCTTCGAACTTAGAGTAGTCGTAAACGCCGTTTTCGAAGAACTCAGAGGCAGCGCAGTCGAGTGCGAATGTAATGTCGCTGCCGACTTTGTAGCCTGCTGCCTCAACTGCCATAGTCAATGTGTCGAGTGCATCTTCTGTGCTTTCGAACTTGGGAGCGAAACCACCTTCGTCACCAACCGCTGTACTTAGGCCACGATCGTGGAGAACCTTCTTGAGGCTGTGGAAGCACTCAGAACCCATGCGGACTGCTTCACTGAATGTTGCTGCGCCGATTGGGCGGATCATAAACTCTTGGAACGCTATAGGTGCGTCAGAGTGAGAACCACCGTTGATGACGTTCATCATTGGCACTGGTAGAACCTTTGCGTTGGGTCCGCCGATGTATTTGTATAGAGGAAGTCCAAGTGCGTCAGCTGCTGCGTGTGCAACTGCAAGGGAGACACCGAGCATGGCGTTGGCGCCGAGCTTTGACTTGTTGGCAGTGCCGTCGAGCTCCAGCATGATCTTGTCGATCGTGAGCTGATCGCAAGCATCGAAACCGATCAGTTCGGGAGCGATGATGTTGTCAACATTGTCAACGGCCTTGAGGACGCCCTTGCCGAGGTAGCGAGTTTTGTCACCATCACGAAGCTCTACAGCTTCGTGCTCACCTGTACTAGCGCCAGATGGGACGGCTGCGCGGCCGACGATGCCGGACTCGAGTTCGACGTCGACTTCAATAGTAGGATTGCCACGCGAATCAATAATTTCGCGAGCGCGGATGTCTGTGATGATTGTGCTCATAATAAAGCGATAATTTTCTAGGTGAGATGAATGCGCTGCCTCCGTTTAATCAGTCTAAGCGGATAATCGGACAGTGCGATAGTGGTTGTGTACTCTGCAGCGGGACTGTCAATGCTTCCTCAATCAGACTGCTTCATGATCGGGGAATGCGTGACTAATCGATAAGCCTCTTATTTAATTTATTTAATTTGGATCTGGGATGGTGCCTGTAGGCATCAAAAACGCACAGCCGTGAATGCCTGTGCGTTTGGAAAAGTCGGTTTATCGAGCGACTGACTACTGTGCTTGTTGCTGGTAGTAGCTGAGGCGCTGTTGCCATTGACCAGCCAGTGGTGAGGCGTTGATTTGCGCTGCGAAGCTTTCAAATTCTGCGGTGCGACCTGCGGTGTCGGCTTCGACTGCGAGGTGATACGCGGCTTCGGCGCGTACCGCTTCGGCGAGGCTGCCGTCAGCAGTAATGGCATTGAGCTTGGCGAGGCCTTCGTCGGTGCTGCCGGTTTGGTAGAGTGCGAAAGCTTGTCCGAGCTGAGCGCGACCCGCGAGTGTCGGCTCTTCAAGTGCGGCGGCGGCCAAATTGTAGAATTCGAGGGCTTTCTCGTATTCTTCAGCAGTGTATGCGGCATCAGCGGTGCTGAGTGCGGCAAATCCGCCAAGCTCTTTGTTGCTATTGGCTTTGGCGAAGTCTGCGAGCGCTTCGCTTGCGTTGGCTTCAGCATATTCGGCTTGGAGCGCCATTTCTGAGCGGTCCTTGAAGATGCGCATGCTCTGGTAACCAGCGACAACGAGTAGCAGCACAGTGATGCAGCCAATAAGGAAGCCCTTGTTCTCCATCCAGTAGATGCTGACACGGTCTTCGAAAGAGATATCTACAGAGTCTTCGAGGTCGATGAGGTGACGCTCGTCGACGACGTCGTCTTCGGGCATGAGAGGGTTTTTGTGTTTCTTTTTTGGTGGGTGATTCATAACAAAGTGAAAGTAGTGGTCAGAGTGAAAGTGTGCCTAGTCGAAGACGACGGTTTTGTTGTGATAAACTAGAATGCGGTTGTCGAGATGAAGACGGATCGCTTGAGCAAAGACGGATTTTTCGAGGTCTTTTCCTTTGCGAACCAGATCAGGCACTGAGTTGCGGTGATTGATCCGAGTAACGTCTTGGTGAATGATTGGGCCTTCGTCAAGATCTGCTGTGGCGTAGTGTGCTGTGGCGCCTATCAGTTTGACGCCGCGAGCGTGTGCCTGATGATACGGCTTGCCGCCAGCGAAAGCGGGGAGGAAAGAGTGGTGGATGTTGATCACGGGGCAGCCTGCCTTGTTTAGGAAGTCGTCAGAGAGCACCTGCATGTAGCGCGCCATTACAACGAGGTTGGCATTGTGCGAGTGCACTATCTCGAGCTGCTTGATCTCTGCTTCGGCCTTCGTTTCTTTGCTCACGGGAACCTGATAGAACGGTATTCCGTAAGTTTCGGCGTTCGCTTTAAGGGTGTCGTGGTTGGAGATGATGCACACCAGCTCGCCAGCCATTTCGCCAGAGCGGAAGCGCAGAATCGTGTCGTGGAAGCAGTGATCAATCTTCGACACGAAAAGGGCGACTTTGGGGCGATCCGTCGATTTCGCGACTTTGACCGTCATGCCGAGGTCTTCGTGGGCGAATTTCTCAAATCCAGCAGCCTCTTCGTCGATTTGACCAGACGGTGTCCATTCAATGCGTTGGAAAAAGATATTGGCTTCCAGGTCCTTATGTTGATCGGCGTGATGAATGTTGCTGCCACGTAGAAAGATCCAACTCGACACACGCGCAACGAGCCCGGGTTGGTCCGGTCCGTAGAGCAGTGCGATAATCGTTGGAGCTTTCATTTGTGAAGAGTTTGATTCATCCTCTTAATCGTAATCATACTCTCCTGTCTATGTTGGGATTATGAGTCAGAGTATTAAGAGGCGAAGTTAGCGCGGATTGGCTTCTTGGCTGTAAGACTGAATCGAACGCACCTCGTAGCCCTTTTCGCGGAGCGACTTGATGCCTTCAACTGCTGCGGAGGCTGCGGAGATCGTCGTCATGATGCAGATGTTGTGCTTTACGGCTTCGGTGCGGATCATGTTCTCGTTTTGGCGAGGGACGGTGCCTTGTGGCGTGTTGACGATCAGCGAAACCTTGTTGTTCTTGATCAAATCGATCACGTTCGGACGACCTTCACTGAGGCGGCACACGTGCTTCACATCAATGCCGTTGGCACGAAACAGTTTGCCTGTGCCTGCGGTGGCGATGATGCCGAAGCCGAGCTCACTGAGTCCGCGGGCGATTTCGACGGCGCGCTCTTTGTCGTAGTCTTTCACGCTGATGAAGACGTCGCCCGAGTCGGGCAGTGCGGGCTTCGCCGCCATTTGTGATTTTGCAAAAGCAACACCGAGATCTTTATCAAGCCCCATGACCTCGCCAGTCGAGCGCATTTCTGGGCTCAACATGACCGAAGCGCCAGGAAAGCGGTTGAATGGGAACACGGATTCTTTGACTGCCCAGTAGGGGGGGATGATTTCTTTGGTGAAGCCGAGGTCTGTGAGCTTTTCACCGGCCATGATGCGGGCAGCCAGCTTCGCGAGAGGCACGCCGATCGCCTTGGAGACGAATGGCACAGTGCGAGAAGCACGTGGATTGACTTCAATGATGTAAAGCTCGTCGTCCTTGATCGCGTATTGCACGTTCATTAGGCCGACCACTTCGAGTTCCTTCGCAAGTGCGTAGGTGGCTTGGCGGACGGCATCGAGTATCTCTTTGGAGAGCGTGTGTGGTGGCATGACCATGGTCGCATCGCCAGAGTGCACCCCTGCGAATTCAACGTGTTGCAGCATGCCACCGATCACGGTTGTTTCGCCGTCGGAGATGCAGTCCACATCCAGCTCGTAAGCATCTTCGAGGAACTTATCGAGTAGCACTGGAGTGCCAGGGGCGACGTCGAACACTTCGCGTACGATCTTCTTCATTTCGTCCATGTCATATACGATGAACATGCCGCGTCCACCAAGGACAAAGGATGGGCGAAGGAGGATCGGGAAGCCAATCTCACCGGCGAGTTCGTAGGCCTCCTCCAGAGAATTCGCGATACGGTTCTCTGGTTGCTTGAGGCCGACGCGGTCGAGGATGTCGCGAAACAGCTTACGGTCTTCCGCTGCGTCGATCATCGAAGGCGATGTGCCGATGATGTTCACGCCGTGCGCTTCGAGTTCGGTTGCGAGGTTCAGTGGTGTTTGACCGCCGAATTGGACGATCACACCGTCGCAGCCCGACTGTGTATAAATTTCGAGAACGTCTTCGAGTGTGAGTGGTTCGAAAAAGAGCTTGTCGGATGTATCGTAGTCAGTTGAAACTGTTTCCGGATTCGAGTTGACCATGATTGTTTCGTAGCCTGCCTCGCGAAGCGCGAAGGAGGCGTGCACACAGCAGTAATCGAACTCGATGCCTTGGCCGATGCGATTCGGTCCCCCGCCGAGAATCATGATCTTCTTCTTGTCGCTTTTTACGATTTCGTTTTCAGAACCGTAGGAGGAGTAGTAATAAGGCGTGAACGCTTCGAACTCTGCCGCACAGGTATCAACCAAGCGGAAGTTGGTCAGCACGCCGAGCTTTTCGCGGCGTTTGCGCACGGCTTGGCGATTGGAATTAACCAGGTCGGCAATCAATGCATCACTGAAGCCTGCTTCCTTGGAAGTCTTCATGAGCTCAGTATCGAGCTTCGCGAGGCTACTTTTACGTAGGTCGCCTTCAATTTCAACGAGCTCACGGAGCTGGCTGATGAACCAAGGGTCGATGGCGCAAGTGTCGAAGATTTCTTCATCGGTCATGCCGTTGAGGAATGCATGACGGAGCCAGAAGACACGTTCGCAAGTTGGGATCGCAATGCCTTGGCGAACTGCCTGCATGTCGGTGATCTTTTCTTCGAACTTAGCTGGACCAACAAAGCCTTTGGCGCCGATTTCGAGTGAGCGTAGGGCTTTTTGGAACGATTCCTTAAAGGTGCGACCAATTGCCATCGCTTCACCGACGGACTTCATCGCAGAAGTGAGAGTGGTGTCGGCTCCAGGGAATTTCTCGAATGTGAAGCGAGGGATCTTAGTGACGACATAGTCGATCGTCGGCTCAAAGCTGGCCGGTGTCTTGCGGGTGATGTCGTTCTGAAGTTCATCGAGGCTGTAACCAACTGCGAGCTTGGCAGCGATCTTCGCGATCGGAAAGCCTGTGGCCTTCGATGCGAGTGCGGAGCTGCGAGAGACACGTGGGTTCATCTCGATCACTACCATGCGGCCATTGGCTGGGTTGACGGAGAATTGGATATTGGAGCCACCAGTTTCAACGCCGACTTCACGAATACACGCGAAGGATGCGTCGCGCATGAGCTGGTATTCCTTGTCGGTCAGCGTCATCGCAGGAGCGACAGTAATGGAGTCGCCCGTGTGGACGCCCATGGGGTCAAAATTTTCGATCGAGCAGATGACCACGCACTGATCCTTGCAGTCGCGCATGATTTCCATCTCGTATTCCTTCCAGCCCAGTAGGCACTCTTCAACGAGCACTTCAGTGGTGGGAGATAAATCGAGGCCATTTTGCACCATCTTCTCGTATTCTTCGCGGTTGTAGGCGATGCCACCACCGGAACCACCCAGCGTAAAGCTGGGGCGAATGATAATCGGGAAGTCGCCGATGGTCCTGTCGGCAGCTTCGATCGCTTCAGCCAGTGTGTGCACCGTTTCTGACTTGGCGACGTCGAGGCCGATCTTAATCATGGCTTGCTTGAAAATGTCACGCGCCTCGCCCTTAATAATGGCTTCTGGCTTCGCGCCGATCATTTCGACGTTATACTTTTTAAGAATGCCAGCATCATGCAGATCCATCGAAAGATTCAGCCCAGTCTGCCCACCCAGCGTCGGCAGCAGGGCGTCAGGGCGCTCCTTGTCGATAATCTTCTCTAGAGCGTCCACTGTAAGTGGCTCGATGTAAGTCACATCGGCGAACTCAGGGTCCGTCATGATGGTCGCGGGGTTGCTATTAACGAGGACGACTTTGTAGCCTTCTTCGCGCAGCGCTTTACAAGCTTGAGTGCCGGAATAGTCGAATTCACAGGCTTGGCCGATGACGATCGGGCCGGAACCAATGATTAGAATTGTCTTAATGTCGGTGCGTTTTGGCATAAATTGGTCGAAAGGGTGGATTTTTTGCACTCCCATGCAAGCACGAAGACGCGACAGATTTGATGGAAAGGCATTTTTTTCGCGTCGCAATTTTGCACTTGGCCTGTTGTCGTGAATGTTAGTTTTGATTCACACCACATCCTATGACCAATAACAAGAAGCCAGTTATCCTTGTCGCCCTCGTTTTAATTGTCCTGATGGTCCTTCCGATGATCGTGCTGATGGTCTCCAAGGGGAGTGGCCCCGTGGCGAAAGGTGGCCCAAGGATTTCGATTCCTAAGGGCGACAATACTAGCGAGGCAGTGAACTATGACCTGCGTCAACTGGCAGAGCGGGCCGAGAAGTTGTTGAGCGAAGATCTGGCAGACGCGCTACGAAAGGGCGATGTGTCGCTCGATTTCATCGCGGCGTTGAATAAGGATGCCGAAAAGGCGCGTGATGCGCTCGCAGATGGGAAGCTCGAAAAGGCCGAGCAATATTATAGCAGCGTGGTGGCCGCCGCGGATGCACAGCTCGGCGCTTTGACATTGGCCGAGACGGCCCGTGCGCTGGATGAATCGACTTATGCGGAACTCAAGCGCCTCGAATATTTGAAGATTGCCTTTGAAAATACCTATCGTGAAGCGGTGGAGACTTATAATCAGGGGCTGCGTGATTTGAATGCGGGCAATTATAAAGAGAGTGTCGATGGTTTTGAAATGACTAGTGCGATTCTGGGCGATTTGGAAGGCCGCTCGATACAGCAAGTCGGCGGGATGTTGGAAGCCGCGAATGCCGCATTGGCGGAGTTGGACCTAGTCGCAGCCCGTGCCGCATTTGAGAAAGTGCGGCAAATCGATTCGGCAAATGCGGCGGCGGCTGATGGTTTGCTGATGGTCAGTTCCTTAGAGGGAATTGCGTCTGAGGTTCAGGTGTTCAAGGCACTTCAAGCAGTGGGTGAGCTTGACGAGGCGATGGCTCAGTTGGATGGCCTATTGGCAAAGTATCCGAATAACCCATTTCTGCTCAATGAGCGTAAAGTAATCCATGCGCAGGTTCAGGAACGTGAGTTTAAAGCCGCTCTGGAGCTTGCGACCAAAACGGAGGCCGAAGGCGATCTGCTTGCTGCGGTTGTCGCGTTGGAAGCCGCGATTGCGATTCGCCCCAGCCCCGAGTTGAACGAGCGGCTCACTGCATTGAAGGGAAAGGCCAAAGCTGCGCGCTTAGAGGTGTTGTTAGAAGACGGCTATAGTGCGTTGAAGGCCGGTAGTTATGATGGGGCGCGTAAGTTGTATCGCGAAGCGGTTGCGGTTGCGCCAGAATCTAAAGAAGCCCGCACGGGGCTAGAAAAGGCTTCGAGCCTCTATCTCGCAAATATTCGCTATACGCAAAATATTACCTCGGCCGGGAAGTATTTGAAGCAAGGGCGCTATCCGCGCGCGGCGAAGTTTTTTAATGATGCGATGGCAAGTCGCCCCACTAATGTGCCACCAAGTCAGCTTCAGGAAGAGTCGCGTATTCGCACTGAATTGGCAGTGCAGAGTCAGCAAGTAGGGCTACAAGTTCTATCCGACAAGAAGACTTATGTGAGTCTCATTGGGGTATTTGCGCCGGAGCGTTTTAAGGAAAAGGATCTAAAGCTGTATCCTGATGTTTATAAATTGATGGGCACCCGAAAAGGGTATCGCTCGATTGAAATCGAGATTAAAGTAGACACTCGAAGTTCGAAGAACATCGAAGTGATCTGCACCGAGAAACAATGAGCCGGTGTTTGATACTAGTTACACGGGCCTTACTCATCTGGGTGGGCGGGCTGTTTCTCTGCGTCGATGCGATGCATGCCGCTGTAGATCCTGATTTGTTTGACGGACGCATGACGCCTCCGCCGCCAGCAGAATCGCCAGAGTCGAGTGGCAGTGAAGGCGCGAGTGGTGCAACCGAGCAAAGTGCAGGCGTAGGCGCTGAGGAGGCCTCATCGGAGTCGCGTGATTTTAGCGAGATAGATGGCGTGACCGCCGGCGAAGCCGTCGATGGCGAGAGTTCTAAAACGGGTGCTCCGTCCGAATCATCGAGTGGTAGCGAGCGTGATCTTAGTAATGTCGGGGAGATTGGCGGCGGCGAATCTGTTCACAGTGCGAGTTCTAAGTCAGGTGCGACCACGCCTAGCGGCGGCAGTGCTGGCGGAACTCCGGTTGACGGTGCTGCCGGCGGTGGCAGTGGAGTAGGCTCTGGCGTGCCAGCCGAAGGAATGACTGGCGCTGGCGGTTCAGGCGGTTACGGCGCACCCATAGAGCGTAGTTTTGAAGAGTTCGGTTTTGGCACTACTGGAGCGGCGAATCGCACTGTAGAGGTTAATCAGTCGAAGAATGCGAGTGTGCCGCCGCCGGGTTCGACCAGCGGCTCTGTGCCGCTTAATGCAAGTACGCCAAACTCTGGATCAGGTGCGGGTGGTTCCACGCCTGCAACGGAAACTGGTAGTGGCGACTATGGTTCGGATTTACCTTCGGGTCTGTAAATATGAAAATTTCAAACGTCAGATATGATATGAAGCAATTGAGTGCTCTCGGGGGGCTGATATTTGTTCTGTTGATTGGTTCTGTTGATGGCCTTGCACAGAGCGCGTCAGGGATTCGCGTAATTGAAGAGTCTGCGATTTCGTATGCAGGATTTTTGTCGAAGGCACGGTTTGATCAACGTTTCCCTGGGCAGATCAAGTCTGTGCCCGCCGAGCTAGATAGCGGCTGGTATGTGATCTATGAGCATGAACGGCTGAACTATTATTTCGGACCGATTCTGCTCGAATCCACTGGCCAGGATTACTTGGCCCAGCTGACACAAGCCGTCGAGGCAGCCGTGCAGCAACGCCCGTCGATTAATGATTATCGCCTAGAGCTGAGCTTTGAGCCATCCGAGTCATCGACTAGTGAGAGTGAGGATGAGAATAAAAGCGCAGAGAGTGGTTATGGTTCACCGCCGCCACCGCCGCCGCCATCCAACATCTGGTCGCTGATTCGGAGTATCTTTGGAATCTAACCGTTGTTTTCGGGTTTGCTATCGAGCGATGTCTCGACATCTCAAAGTGAGATGCAGGAGAAAAATATTTATCTAAGAGCCTTGGAGGCTGAGCAGAGTGGTGACTGGGCGAAGGCGCATGAGATGGTTAAAGGCATGGTAACTGCCGAGGCGGCGTGGGTGCATGCCTATCTGCATCGAGTCGAAGGCGATGAAATTAAAGCCGAGTATTGGTATAATCGTGCGGTGCAACCAGTCTGCAACACTAGCTTGGATGCGGAGTGGAAGGCCTTGTATGCTGAATTCGAGGGCTTGGATCGGTATTAGTGCACCGCAGAGTCGTTAAGCCGCGAAGGGATTGTGAGTCTAGATTTAAGGACACGGACGAGGCGTTAAACAGCGGCAAAATAGGTAAATTATGACGGATATGGCGCAGCTAACATTGGACTGACACCTTTTTCCTTTTAAGTGGAGAGCAAGGTCACTGACGGTCAGTCTCGACTCATTCGAGGGGAAGGCCATAACTAGTTATTTGACTGTGTGGACGACCTCGACAATCAGAACGTAATTTTTGGATAACATCCTGGACGCGTGGCGCAACCATCGATGCATGGCTGGCAAAGATCGGTTTCGTCAGAGAACTTAATACTGTCCAATAGAAAACCATGAACATACAAATTACCCCAAATACAAAGCTGCTATTGTTACTAGCTGGCCTCGCTGCCGCGATCATACCGTCGCACGCGGCGGTGCAGTCCGCTACTCCCAACATCCTCATTCTGTATGCGGATGATATGGGCTATGGTGATCTTGCCTGCCAGAATCCGGATTCGAAAATACCGACGCCGAACCTAGATCAACTCGCCAGCGAAGGCATCCGCTTTACTGACGGGCATTCCTCTTCTGGTGTGTGCACGCCCAGTCGCTATGCCTTACTGACCGGCCGCTACCATTGGCGCAAGTTCTATGGCATCGTCAACGCGTTTGGTGAATCTGTCTTTGCGCCCGAGCGCTTGACGCTACCCGAAATGCTCCGAGAAAAAGGCTACCGCACCGCCGCCATTGGCAAATGGCACCTCGGATGGGACTGGGATGCGATTCGCAACAAAGAATTTAGGGGTAAGAATGCGATCACCCCGGATGCCTTTGACTGGTCGCAGCCGATTCCGAATGGTCCACTGGCCCACGGCTTCGATTACTACTTCGGCGATACCGTGATTAACTTTCCACCCTACTGCTGGATCGAAAATGACCGCGTGCTACAGGCGCCGGATATCCCGATGAATACCAAGCGATGGAAGCCCATCAAAGAAGGCCGCTGGGAATGCCGCGCTGGGCCGATGGTCACCGGCTGGGATCCGTATGAAAATGTCCCCACCATCACCCAAAAAGGCATCGAATATATAAATGCTCAATCCTCTAAGACCGAGCCATTCTTCCTCTACTTCGCCTTCCCGTCTCCCCACGCGCCGATCATTCCCAATGATACATTTGACGGCACGAGCCAGGCCGGCGCTTATGGTGACTTTGTTGTCGAGACCGATGATGCCTGCGGCCGACTACTGCGCGCACTGGCAGCATCTGGTCAGGCAGACAATACGATTGTCGTCTTTAGCGCTGACAACGGTGCCGAGCATTACGCCTATGCACGCGATAAAAAATATGGGCACTGGTCATCCGGCCCGTTTCGTGGCTTGAAGCAAGACATCTACGAAGGCGGCCATCATGTGCCGTTCCTCATCCGCTGGCCCAATATTGCGCAAGCAGGCACCGTATCAAACGCACTCATCTCTCAAATCGATCTGATGGCCACGTTTGCCGCAGTGGTCGGCTACGACTCACTGCCGGATGATCAAGCCGAGGACTCACACGACATGCTGCCTGAGTTACAAGGCACCGCCAAAACTCCAATCCGCACATCAATGGTGCATAGCACTTGGGAACGCACCGGCTTTGGTCTGCGTCATCAGAATTGGTCGCTTATTGACAAAAAAACTGGTTATGCGCGAAAACCTACAGAGGACTGGACCGCACGCCACAACTATCCACCAGAGGACGACTTTGCGGTCGAGCTGTATGACTTCGCCCAAGATCCGGGGCAACGGGAGAACCTGGCCCAAAGCTACCCAGAACTTGTCGGTGCCTTGCAAACGCTACTCCAGAAAATACGTGATGAGGGTCATTCGGCACCACGACTGGAGCACACTGATCGCCCTTAACAAAGCACGAAGAAACAATCGTAACAGATGATTACCCTTTGTGGGAGAAAAAGGGGTAGGGCAAAACCGGTTATGTCAGAATCTTTATGGTCTTTTCTTTGGCCGCGAGTCTGATCAATACTGCAATAGACCACTGGCATTCACTATCAACGGTTCTGATCGGGACCGCCCCTTTATTCATTAACACCAGCTTGAATGCGGAGTGGAAGGCTTTGTATACTGAGTTCGAGGGCTTGGATCGTACCGTATTCGTCAGTGCCCTCTAGTGTTGAATCTGTGCGCTAATGTTGCGCCGCTAGAGCTGATGGTTGAGCGTTTTGTGTTTTCTGTGATTTTTGTGGTTAACTCTTTCCGTGTTGTCACTAGAGTCGGCCGCACATGACACTGAACGACCTAGGATGGAACGACCGCTTTGAAGCCGAATTTGCAGAATACCGCGAAAAAGGCTGGGAGCCGGCGCGTCTGATTCGCGACAATAAAATCTCGTATGGTGCGGTGCTCGACGATGGCACGGAGATGGAGGTGGCTTTAGGCGGTGCGGTCTACCACGAGGCGGAGACAGATGCCGAGTTGCCAGCCGTCGGTGATTGGGTTGCGCTGGAAATGGGTGCGGAGGGCAATGAATACGAGGGCTTGATTCGTGCGCGCTTGGAGCGGCAGACTTGCCTCTCTCGTAAAGCTCCGGGCAAGGGCACCGAAGAGCAAGTGATGGCTGCCAATGTCAATGTGGTCTTTGCGGTAACCGACGCCGGTCAGGATTTTAACCTGCGTCGGATGGAGCGCTATTTTACAGTGATGCTGCGTAGTGGCGCACGTTCGGTTGTTTTATTGAATAAGAGTGATCTGTATTCAAATGAGATCAATCAGATGGCGAAAGAGGCATTGAAGGCGCTGAGTCCTGATGTTGAGGTGATTCTAACGTCTGCAATCGAAAGTTCGGGAGTCGATGCGATTCGGAGCTATCTCGAACCGGGGGTGACGATTGCGTTGATTGGCTCCAGTGGTGTGGGAAAGTCTTCGCTGATCAATCAATTAATCGGTCAAGATTGGCTCTGGACGGGTGAGGTGAATGGCGTGACTGGCAAGGGGACGCATACGACGACGGCGCGTGAGCTGTTGCCGCTGAAGGCAGGTGGTATGCTGATCGATAACCCTGGGATTCGTGAAGTGCAGGTCTGGACCGATGCGAAAACTCTGAAGGAAAGCTTTCGTGATTTCGATGAGGTCGCGACTCAATGCAAGTATCACGATTGTAAACATCGATCGGATCAAGGCTGTGCGATTCAGGCGGCCATTGAAGACGGCACTTTGAGCCGTGAGCGCTTTATTAACTATTTGAAACTCGATTTTGAATTAGAAAAGCTGAGCCAGCGTAAGAAAAAACGCGAACTCACAGTAAGTCGTCGCACCCGCCGCGAGCTGAATTCCAAGGGTGAGAAATATAGCCGAAAGCCACCTCGCGAGGGGCGACGTTAATTCAGGATTTAATAATCCTCGTCTTCGAGCTTGCGGTAGAGGCAGATGTCGCGGTCGCCGAAGTAGGCGACTAGGATCGCGCCTTCGCCTGCAACTGCATCGAACAGTTTGAGCATCATTTCTTGTTCGCCTGGCCAAGGATAAACGAAGAACAGATCCACTTCTTCAATGTCAATATCCATGCCGTCGTAGCGCGGATTACCATCGACGCTGTGGCCGAAGCTATCGTCGCGCACGATGTCGTGTCCACTTAGTGCGTCGTAGCTGATGAAGCCGTCGGGGATGTAGCTGACTGGTAGAAACTCTGCCGCGATACCGTGGTCGGCGAGTAGTGATTCGGCGCCTTCGACGAGTTTTTCTTCGATCTCGATGCCGCGTGCCTCGTAGCCGAGCATGGCCGCGAGTCCAGTGGCGACGCCAAATCCGCTGCCCCATTCGATGAAGTTTTCACCGAGGGGCAGACCTTGCTCAGTGACGTGGCGTAGCGCAGCGTAAACTTGCGCGGGTTCACTAGGCACGTAGCGAGGGTAGCGCTTGTTGAGCTTCTGGTCGTAGAACAGATCGCAACGCCGGTCGGCTTCATCGATGAAGGCTGCAACTGCGGCTGGCAGTTTAGCGTCTTGATCGACGGTGTATGGGATTTCTTCGTAGGACACGGGTTCGAATGGTGAAGAGTGAGTTGTAAATAGTGAAGGGTCGGGAGACTGATTATACTTAATCGTAATCGTTTTCTTAATCCTAATTGGATTTCAGTGGATTCAATATAGAAGCGACACTTTTGTCGCTTTCATGTGGCGGAAAAGCGACAGGACGGTCGCTTCGACTTATTCGCCTAGTAGACGCGTGATGTCGCGCCGGTCCTTCTTAGTTGGACGACCGGCACCTTTATGGCTGAAGACTTTGGCGTTTTCGCGTTTCTCGCGGGCGGCCTCGTATTCGGACTCGGGAGTTTGGTCTTCGAAGTAATCAGAGAGCAGGCCCGCGCCAACGCGTTTCTCGGTGAGTCCGGCGACGTGTAGGGTGCGGGTCAGCGCTTTGGTGCGAGCAACGATGTTGTCGCCAATTCGAATCTTTGCCGAGGGCTTGGCGATGATGCCGTTGTGCCGAATCGCGGAGCCGCGACAGGCTTCGGTGGCATCGCTGCGTGTTTTATACACGCGCGTGCCCCAGAGCCATTTGTCTATGCGGACAGATTCCATTCTTCGTATATGAGACCTGAGATTGTTATCGATTGCTGAGGGCCGCTGCCATTTTTTCGAGGCCTTCGAGGAGTCGACTGCGTGGGCAACCGAAGTTGAGACGCAGATGCTGGATGCCGTCAAAAGGGATGCCGTCCGATAGGCCGACGCCATTATCTTCGAAGAATCCCACCGGGTTCTCAAGCTCCAGTCGTGTAACGTCGAACCACGCGAGGTAAGTCGATTCCATCGGGCGGAAGGTGATGCCTGGAATTTGCGTTTTGATGAACTTGTAGGTGAGTTCGTAGTTGCCGCGCAAATACGAGAGTAGTGCCTGACGCCATGGCTCGCCGAGGTTGTAAGCGGCTTCGCAACCGGCATAGCCGAAGCAGTTGACCTCGGTGATGATGCCGCGAATCGTTTTCTGAAATTGGAGGCGTAGCTTTGAGTTCTCGATAATGGAGAAGGCGCACGCGAGGCCAGGCAGGTTATAGGTCTTGCTTGGGGCCATGAGTGTGACGGTGCGTGCGGCTAGGCTTTCGCTGAGTTTCACAGTGACGATGTGCTGCGCATTATCATCAAAGATGAGGTCGCAATGAATCTCGTCGGAAATAAGAATCAGGTCGTGCTTCTCGCAAAAGTCGCCGAGGCGGGTGAGTTCTCCTCTTGTGTAAACGCGGCCGACTGGATTGTGCGGGCTGCAGAGGATGAAGAGTTTGGTGTTTGGCTTTACCGCGGCTTCCATTGCATCGAAGTCGAGTGTCCAGTGGTCGTTGGCGTCGAGGCAGAGCTGGGTTTTGATGAGTTCGCGATTTGCGTAGTCGGGTGCGCCAAGGAACGGCGGGTAGACCGGTGTCGCAGTCATCACCGACTCATCGGCTGCGACGTAGGCGTGGCAGCAGAGATTAATTGCGGGCACGAGTCCGGGGAGAAAGTTGAGCCAATGTCCCTTCGCATTGTAGCCGTGTTGGCGATCCAAGTAGTCGAGGACGGCTTGAATCGGTGCTTCATAAGGGATTGTGTAGCCGTAGATGCCGTGGTCGAGGCGCTGCTGAAGGGCTGCGATGATCTCGGGCGCGGTGGTGAAATCCATATCGGCGACCCAGAGTGGCAGAATGTCGAGGTCCTTGTATTTGTCCCATTTGAGGGAGCCGTAGCCAGTCCGATCCGGGCAGGTGTCGAAATTGTAGGGTGTGTCTGTCATATGCGGGAGAACGATCAACTGCGTGTTGTATTCCTGCAAACTCAATTCGTTAAAAACTAATTAGATCAGTGAGAATGTACTGACGTCAAATAAGCCCTGATCCGATATTTTCAGCTTTGGTATGACGAGTAGTGCCATGAATGAGAGCGTCATATAGGGTGAGGCGAGTGGGCAGCCGAATTGCTTGGCGGTGTTGGATAGTGATGTGAATGCGTGCGCGACGTCTTGGCATGTTCCGGTGCTCATGAGTCCTGCGATCGGCAGTGGTAAGGTCTTTTCGATACCGTCGGCGGTGAGGCTGAGGCCTCCTTGCACTTGGATGATTAAATTGGTGGCGCGGCACAGGTGCTCCGTGCTGGTGCCAACTACGACGATATTATGGCTGTCGTGTGAGACGCTTGAGGCGATGGCGGCATCTTTTAGGCCGAAGCCTTTTATGAGTGCGACGGCTGGAGGTGTGTCAGCATATCGATTAACGACGGCGATATAACAGAGGTCCTGTTCGGGATTTGCGCTTTGTGCGGTTGCCTCGGTTTCGTCGGTTATGATCTGTCCGTCAAGTGCGACAATGATTCGGCGTGCGCCGTCGGTGGAGGGGAGTTTAAAATCACTCGGTTGTTTCTGCGTTGCATCGAATCGATTGATCGGGGTGGTGGGTAAGTAAGGGAGCGTGGTCTGTCCATTTTCGGCGACTAATTGGCCAGACTTCCAGCAGCGCAGGCAGCGCATCGTCGTGAGCGAATCGAATTCGGCGATGTCGGCGGAATCACCGATTTGCAGGCACCCTAGGTTGAGCCCGTAATGCTGAATCGGGTTGAGACTGGCTGCGCGTAGTGCATGCATGGGCTCGACTCCATGGCCGATGGCGCGGGCGATGAGTGCATTGATATGAGAGATGGCTAAGTCATCGGGGTGTTTATCATCACTACAAAAGAAGCAGAGCTCGGGAAATTCGTTAAGCAATGGCCAGAGGGTGTCGAAGTTGCGTGCGGCTGAACCTTCGCGAATTGCGATTTTCATGCCGAGTCGGCATTTCTGACGTGCTTCATCCAAGGTAATGCTCTCGTGGTCGGTTTCAATGCCAGCGGAGGCGTATTGCTGCAGCGCTTCGCCTGTGACTGCGGGGGCATGGCCGTCGATGCGTTTGCCACGAATCTTTGCCTTTTCGATGATCGCCATCATGCGAGCATCGCGGCTGATGACGGCTGGGAAATTCATGACCTCGGCTAGATATCGGATCTCGTCTTTGGCTAGTAGTTGATCGACTTCATCCGGCCCAAAGTTCGCACCTGCGGTTTCGAATGGTGTGGCTGGCACGCAAGAGGGTGCGCCAAAGTAAATGGCAAATGGAGTGCGTTTGGCGTCTTCGAGCATCCACTCGACTCCGGGGATTCCGAGCACATTTGCAATCTCATGGGGGTCGCTGACCGATGCTACGGTGCCATGGGTGAGTGCTGCACGGCCAAATTCTGAGGGGGGTAGTAGGGAGCTCTCTATATGGACATGCGCATCGACGAGTCCTGGGCAGAGGTAGGTGTTATACGTCGCCTCCGGAGTGAGCTCGATCGCGCTGATGCGACCATCGCTGAGGGTGATTTTACCGGGAGCAATGGTGCCCGTGATAACGTCGACGATATTTCCAGATAAACGAATGGGATCACTCATGAGCTCACAATTGTTGCACTTGAGCGATTAGGCCTCAAGTGGAATCTTGTGGCGGTCATCTGCGGCAGTGCGCATCAGTCGCATGTCGTATTTTTGCGAAATCAATTCGCTAAAAACTGACGAGATAGATGGAACCTTGAGACACTTGTTCCGCTTGTTCGGCGGAGATCCATCGTTCGTTATACGCAGGCCCCCACGAATCGCTGACTGCAATTTCGTCAGTCGCTTTGTTGTAGCCGATGATCATGCAGGCGTGCGCGGACGTGATATCTTTTGAGAGTTCAGTCCCTTGGGCGCTTGTTTCAGTATCTTTGCCCCAAGTCTCCCAGTCGGTGACTAATTTCCTATCCTGAGTTCGTTGATTGGCGTATTGGTTATATGCGTTTGAGGAAAACATAGTCCAAATCATTGGCAGCCCTTTATCGATATATTTCTGAATGGTGCGGATTTTGATCGGCTCGTTGAGCTGCTTCATTGTGCGGCTCTGAGATGCGATGTATCCGTCGATTGAGGCAATGATCGCGCTGAGCGAGGTGCCGCCGCCGATGTCTGTCTGACCTGCCATGGCTAGGATATACATATCGGCTGGGATTTGCATATAGCGGAGGTAGCGTTCGAAGGTCGCGGGCACGCAATAGCCCTTGGGGCCTTGGTTCACCATCGGGATATTGTCGATGATGACATCGCCATTAGGGCGCGTTATGATATTCTGTGTCGTGAGATTGCGTAGGGCGGCGTCGGAAAATTTCTGTCCGCGACCCTTGTTGTCTGCAGATGCGCTGCTGGTGATTCTGAGGCTGACGTATTCGTCTTCTTGTGTGGCGAGTAGGAGTGCGTGGCCGTACCAGTCCCAGCGTTGTATGAGCTGTTTGATCCCACGGCCGCTGCCGTATTGTTGCTTCTCGGGTTTTCCCAGTATGTGACTGATACGCTCGATAATGCGATTTGTATCGCGTTCGATGGCTGCTTGCATCGCTACGATTTCGTCCTTGATGGGAGGGTTGCTAAACTTGAAGTCGCCTTTGTTGGCAAAGACGATGCTAATTAAAGCAGCTTGATTGTCTGCTCCATAGATAACTGAGGAATATGGGCGCGTTCCGAGAATGCGGAAGTCGGCAGGCGGGTAGTATCGATAGCTGGACTGGGTGCTGGTGTTTGATTCACGGGGCCAGTTGAGGCGTTGGGCTACGTCGTCGGGCGCATCATCCCATAGGTTATTGTCCTTTAATAAGGAGATCCCTAGCAGCTCGTTGATTATTTGAAAGCGAGACTGCTCCTGTTTGGCGAGGTCGATGATCGCTTGGTGGCTGTCCGTTGACAATCGATCGCGATCGAGCCAAGTTGTACTGCCGTTTTGTAGGCGTATTTGAATGCGTGTGTCCTCGATCTCCAGAACCGCAACGTCAATGGCCGTGCCTTCTTTGTTCGAGAGCGTGATGCCGTTTAGCGAATGCAGCGCG
>DJBY01000145.1:34707-38102 GCA_002430605.1 Opitutia bacterium UBA5964
AGCGCGAGGATGAGAATGATGGCGGTACTCTGTATTACTTTCATCTGCTGTATCTGGTGTAAATACAGCTAATCTATAGGCGCTCTTCTGACAAGGGAGATATGATGTGTTTTTCTGCTTCGGCTTAGGCGGCGTCAATGAGATGTAGTTGGGCGAGCAGTTCGCGGAGTGTTTCACCGCTGGCTGGGATATTGCCGATCAGACTGTTGCGGTGGCCGATCGCCCAGCGCGCGGTTTGATCAACGCCGTAAATGTGGTGATCGAGGTCGAGTAGGTGTTGCCACTCGGCGAGGCGCTGCTCGTTGTAGTCGGCGAGGGCCTTCTGGCGTCCGTGGTTAGTGTCGGCAGTGCTTAAAATGTCGACCAGGTCGACGGCTTCGCGCATACCAACATTCATGCTAAGAATACCTGCATGTGGTGTCATGTGGGCCGAGTCGCCGGCGAGCCAGATGCGATCCTTGCCGAAGGAGTTAGCGAGGTGATGCTCGAAGTTCACCAGCATTCTCCAACTAAGGTCTTCGACCGAGCCGTTGAACCATGGTGCATTCTCGGCAAGGAAGGTGTCCAAGTGTTCGCGATCTAAGAGTGAGGAACTGCTGTTGTTGAATTGGATGAATTTATTGTCTTTTTCCCGTGAGTGATTAGAGGCCTCGCCATGATCGACTTGAAAACTCCATCGGCAGTGGCCGTTGGGGAGTGGCCAGTAAACATGGGTTTTGTTGTCTTTGATGATGAGGCGCATTTCGTTAGGTAGGTCTGCGTCAGTCTTAAACTCGAAGACTGCATAGTCTGCACTGGGGCTCACTTCGGGAAAGTCGATGCCAGCGCTGCGTCGCGCCACGGACTCGTGTCCGTCGGCTCCGATTAGATAGTTCGCTTGGTAGTCGAGGATCTTGTCGATTTGTGTTTCGATGTGGGCGACTGCGTAGCCGGTCATACCTTCGGATAGTCGATCTACCGCGATGTTGAGCACATCACCTTGCTCCTCGATAAACCGCACGCGATGATTCCAGAGAGGTTTGTGTGACTTCTTTTTTAAGGTATCGACTAGAATCCCCTCTAGTTCGCCTTGGCTGATGACAGTCAGGAATGGGTATTTGAGCGGCAGCATACTGTAGTCGAGTGTGGCTTTGGGGTGATCGTCTTCGTAGATGCTGACTGTTTGCAGCTGGAGTGAATTTTCGAGGATGCGTTCTGCAACACCAAAGGAGTCGAGGAGTTCGAGTGTTTCGGGGTGTAGGGCGAGCGCGTAGCTGTGGGTGTTGGTGCGTTGTTCGCGGTCGAGTAGCACGTAGTCCATATTGCGGTCTGCTAGAGCATGGGCTGCGATCAGCCCTACGGGACCTGCGCCGAGGACTACGATATTGGTTTTCTTATGATTAAACATGGTAGTTTTCTGTTTGAGTGAGTGGTGCGACTGTACTTTCGATTTTTGTTTTAGTGTATGCGCTTAAGTTAGAGGGTCAATCGGCTGCGGGTAGTATCTGTGGTTTGATGGTCAGTGTTTATTATTGGCGGTGGAATTTGATCCAATGATTGCTCGCTTGAGGATTGATCTTCGTGGTTTGACACTTGAGAGTGCGGCTATGTCAGATAGCGAAAATGAACCAGAGGTAAAACCAGCATTGGAGTGGCTTAGTGAGCGCTACCCAGATAGTCCGCGTAAGCGCCTCAAGGATTGGTTTGCGAAGGGCCGCATTCATCTGGATGGGGTGGTCATTAAAAAGCCGCATGAGGAGATCGCGGATCCAGGCGATCGGCTGTCGATGGGCGGGACGCCACCGCCGGTCTTTTTTCGGTATTTGCCAACACGTATTCACGCGCAGGCCACTTTACTTTATATTGATAGCTCGTTGGCGATTGTAAATAAGGGGGCAGGATTGCTGTCGGTTCCTGTGCCGGGTAGTAACCAAGTGTCTGCGCTGACTGTATTGGAGAATTTTTTGCAAGGCAAAGGGGCTACCGAGCTAGACCAGCAGAAGGGCGTGCACCGTAAGCGCCTCATTCCTCTACCGGTGCACCGCTTGGATCAATATACCAGTGGCATTATTTGTTTTGCGATGAATCCGAAGGCGCGGGAGTCGCTGGTTCGTCAGGTGCGGGATCATACCTTCCTGCGTGAATATATGGCGATTGGTGATGGGAAACTGGATCAGAAGCGTGGTGAATGGCGCGCTTGGTTCCGCCTCGATGAAGAGGGCATGTATCAAGCAGTCTTTGAAACCGAAGAAGAGGGCACCACTGAAGCGATTAGTCGCTATGAAGTGGTGGAGGAATATTCGTGGCCGACGGCGGTTAAGGGCCAACGCCATACGGTCAGTAAGCTGCGCCTTCGTTTGGAGACTGGTTTGAAGCATCAGCTGCGAATTCACGCTGCCGGTGCCGGCGTGCCGTTGCTCGGCGATCGTCACTATCACCCTGATTATAAGTCGGCGTTGGAAAACAAAGGCGGGATGCCCTATAATGTGCAACGTCAGGCGCTACATGCTTCGAGCCTTGGGTTGGTACATCCTGAAACCGGCAAGATGCGCAGGTTTACTTGTAAATTCACCAAAGATTTGGCTGATCTTGAGACCATGCTTCGCGATAAGTCGAAAGGGCAGTGATCTGTGTTGCGCCTATTGGCTAAGGCCTACTTCTTTTTTAAACAACGAGGATTGAATGAAACCACGTATTAAACTCGCGGAGTCGACGACTGCTGATGGCGGTGCCATGACGCTTTATGAACATGATGGTGAGTACTGTATCAGCTATAGTGGGCAGGAGCTAATGCATTCGGGGGCGAGTGCGTCGGAGATTTTATTGGGAGAGATTGGAGTCGAGCTATTGGATCGTGACGCTGAAGCGCGGATCTTGATCGGTGGGCTCGGCTTGGGCTTCACCTTGGGCAGTGTCCTAGAGAATGTCGGCGCTGCGACGACGGTGGAGTTGGTTGAGCTGTTGCCTGAAATTGTCAGCTGGAACAGAGAGTATTTAAAGTCCCTGAATGGCGCGTTACTGGATGACCCTCGTGTGGAGATTCATATCACAGATGTGGTTGCTTATGTGCGAAAGGCTGAGCGTGCGCGTTACGATGTAATTTTAATGGATGTAGACAACGGCCCGGTTGCAATGGTTTCGGAGACAAATGCATCGCTTTATTCGAACAGTGGCCTGCGTTGGTTGCGTGGCTCATTGAAGCCCACCGGGCGTGCGGTATTTTGGTCTGCAGGTCCAGACCTTAGGTTCGAAGATCGTCTAAAGCGCGCCGCATTTCGTGTGACCAAGGTGCCTGCAAAGGTGCATGCAGGTTCTAAGCGAGCGGCGTATCTACTCTACGTGGCCAATTACAAGTAGTTTGGCACGCTTGTTTTGGTATGCCTACCGGCTAGATTCGCTACCAATATTGACTGTAT
>DJBY01000027.1 GCA_002430605.1 Opitutia bacterium UBA5964
GGCAAAAAGTAATAGTGTAATGTATATCATAACTTATTTTTAATACCCATAGATGGCATTATAGACCTCGCCATCTATCAAAATGGCATTTACTGATTAATTAATCATCAACCCGTAAGCCCAATCTGCGGATTTTCAATTCTATTTTACGTTATTTTAATATGGTATTAATGAACCCCTAGGCTATCAGCTTAAAGCCGTCGCTAGGGCTTTACCCGCTGGCTTCGATCCCTTAGGGCTATTTGGATCTATTGAGTGCAGAGCCAGCAGCTTGCTGCCGAGGCGCGAGTCACGCCGCTGGAATTGTAGATGCGTTATCATTCAACACTTTCGGCACTTTTACGGCGCCGAGGTCATGCCCGACAAAGACCCCGCGCTGTGCCTTCGAATAAACAAACATCGATTAATTAATTAGCACAGATACCGAACGGAAGTATTGACGAACGCCTAAACATTCTCAATCTGTTGTCCATTGACGGAGGAAGTTCGCTTCCTTGAGCGACAGACTCGAGACGCGCGACCAATCCATAAACGGCTAAAAAGTGGCTAAGTTCAAAAAGTTCGAAACTCAATCACCTCTCAAGCAGTTGATCTTTAAATGTTTGCCGAAATAGCTCAGTTGGTAGAGCAATTCATTCGTAATGAATAGGTCGACGGTTCGACTCCGTTTTTCGGCTCCATTCAAGCCTCAGCACAAAAAACTCCACCTGAGCTTCTGGACTTGGTTGTCTGGACGATTAGAAATCGTCATGAGTGAATTTACCACTCGCAGCACTTTATCAACTTAACACTCCTGTAATCGTCAAGCCCACCCGCGCGCCATCTGTGTGTAACAAGATCACGGCTCGCATATATCTAAAACTTCTACAGAGTCTGACTCATAATATGGAACTACGCCCACAACTACTGCAACTTTTACGCACTAAAGACTACGTGCCCATGCGGCGCGAAGAGATTTTCGCCATCCTTAAAATCGGCTCTAAAGAAATTGCTGGTGCCCACAGCCTGCTCGATGAAATGCTTGAGCGCGGCGAAGTCGCTCGCCTCAAGAAAGACAAGATCTGCATCCCTGATGATGCCGATCTCGTCAGTGGCCGCATCATGTTCCGCCAAAACGGCGCGGCGACTCTAATCCCCGAATCCACCACCGGCAAACCCTCCGGGCCGGGCGCTGGCTACCCGGTCGCAGTCGAAGACACAGGGGTCTCGCTGCATGCCGACCAAGTGCTCGCACGCATTATTCAGCGCCCGCAGCAAAGCTCCTTTCGCGGCAAAGGTCGACAGCGCCCCGTCTACGATCCAAACGAAAAGCCAAACGTGCGCGTTATTCGTATTCTTAAACGCGCCCGCGAAGCCATCCCTGGCACCCTCGAGAAAGGCCGCCACACCTACTACGTAGTCCCAGATGATCCTCGTATCACTCAAGACGTGCTAGTGCCAGAGCCCTCAAACTGCGGCATCAAACCGATTCCCAAGGTTGGCGACAAAGTAGTGGTCAAACTACTCGAATGGAAGCAACGCCACCTCAATCCAGAAGGCGAAATCAGCGAAGTGCTCGGCCGCACCCACGAACCCGATGCCGAGTTCAAAGCCATTCTGTTTAAATACAACCTCAACCCGCAGTTCCCCTCTGCCGTTGAGAAGCAAACCGAGGCCATCCCCGACCACGTCCGCGAACAAGACACCGAAGGCCGTCAAGATTGTCGCGACATTTTCACTTTTACCATCGACCCAGACGACGCCAAAGACTTTGACGACGCGATTTCCGTAGAACAATTAGACGATGGCAATATCCGCGTCGGCGTGCACATCGCTGACGTCAGCGCCTACGTCAAGCCAGGCACACC
Source organism: Opitutia bacterium UBA5964 (assembly GCA_002430605.1). Lineage (GTDB taxonomy): Bacteria > Verrucomicrobiota > Verrucomicrobiia > Opitutales > Coraliomargaritaceae > Lentimonas. The sequence continues at coordinate 1,848 of DJBY01000027.1, forward strand.
GCTCGACGTCGAGGCTCAGGAACGTGGAAACAGCACCTACCTCGTTGGCACCGTTATCCCGATGCTACCACACGCGCTGTCCAATGGCCTTTGCAGCCTAGTCGAAGCACAAGACCGGCTCACTAAGACCTGTTTCATTACATTCTCCGATAAAGCCGAGATCGTCGCCGTCGACTTCGCCAACACCGTCATCTGCAGTAATAAACGCCTCACCTACAAGCAGGCCTTTGCGTTTATGAATGAGGACGACCTCGACATCGTCCGCAAAACGCCGCTGCCGCCGAAACACCAGACAGGCTCGACCGGACGCTCACTCGACGAGGTCAACGACGACGAGATGAAGCTGCTGCAAAAGTATATTCGCAAGAGTTGGGACATCGCCACGATACTGCGCCAGCGACGCTTCAAGGCGGGCTCGCTCGACCTCGACATGACTTCGGTCAAACTTTACGTCGATGAGGAAGGTTACACCGACCGCATTGAAAAAGAGTTCAACGACGAGAGCCACCAACTGATTGAGGAGTTCATGCTCTCCGCCAACGAACAAGTGGCGCGCGCGATGAAGCGCTCCAACTTCCCCAGCATCTATCGGGTGCACGACGAACCGGAGGACGAAAAGCTGCAGGAACTACGCGAGACCATGATCACCTTCGGCGTGCAATGCGGCAACCTCAGCAAGCCGCGCGAGATGAGCATGCTACTCAAAAAGCTCAAAGAGCACCCGCAGGGCTACACGCTTAAAGTCCAAGTGTTGCGCAGCCTCAAGCAAGCACAATACCGCGCCAGTGCTGATGGCCACTACGGCCTCGCCAAGCCCGACTACACCCATTTCACCTCGCCGATCCGGCGCTACTCCGACCTGATCGTGCACCGCGTGCTGGACGGCTACATGCATAAGACTGGCGTCGATTCGGCGCCAAACGAGCCCGACATCCGCTACACACAAGGCAAGCTGCTATCACTCGGCGACCACCTCAGCGTCGCCGAACGCAACAGCGTCGATGCCGAACGCGACTCCGTAAAAACCAAGCTCCTCGAATTTTACGAACGCGAACTCAAGAAGCCCGAAAAGGAATCTTTCAAAGCCATCATCACTGATGTCAAAAATCACGGTTTGTTTATCGAACTGTGCGACTCGCTCGCGTTCGGGATGGTGCACATTTCGACACTTGACGATGATTTCTACGACCCAAGCAACGACGGCACTTCATTAATCGGACGTCGTAAGAAAAAGACGTATTCACTCGGCCAATACATTATGGTGCATGTCGAACGCGTCGATCGCTACAAGCGCCAGATCGATTTCCGCGTCTCCTCGACCACTGACAAGATTGAGCGGCGCCCCGATCAAAAAAACAATCGCCGCAGCAAAGGTCGTCAAGCATCCGCCGAGCGCATCAGCACCGGGGGCAAAAAACGCTCCAGCGTCGCGCCATTGGTCAAGCATGGCGGCGCCAAGAAGCGCGCTAAAACTCAGGCACGACCTTTTAAGAAGGGTAAGAGTAAATAGTATTAGGGAGGGGCGACCTCCGAGACTGCCTTAAACAGCGTGGAAGCGACACTCTTGTCGC
>DJBY01000042.1:0-498 GCA_002430605.1 Opitutia bacterium UBA5964
CGTGAGGCTTGGATACGACACCACCCAGAGCCACGAGATGCGGCGACGCAAGCGAGCTACCACCGAGAATTCACGAGTCAATTCGAGCAGTGGCTGGATCTAGGGCATGGAAGCTGCCGCCTAAGAGCGGCAAATAACCGACAGATCCTGGAGGCGGTGTTGCAACATGACCACGGCACGCGTGCCGAATTTATTAGTTGGGTAATTATGCCGAACCATGTGCACCTGTTGTTCCGACCGATGTATCCGATCAAAGAGCTGCTCCGAAACTGGAAGAGCATTAGCGCAAAGCAAATAGGCAGCGGCTCGGTCTGGCAGCGAAACTACCGCGATACGATTCTGCGTAACGGTCGACACTTTGAAGCCGTGGTTCGTTATATTCGAAGCAACCCCGCGAAGCTCGCAACTGGCGCGTTCACCCTCTGGGAGAGTGAACGCGCCAAGTCAGTATAGGAGCGTGGGCGACTCGCCCACGGCACAATAAAGGAGCGTGGGCGA
>DJBY01000042.1:738-3400 GCA_002430605.1 Opitutia bacterium UBA5964
GAAAAGGTGGGCGGGTCGCCCACGCTCCTTTGCCAACCCAACGCAGGTGGGCGGGTCGCCCACGCTCCTTTGCCAGACCGATGCAAGTGGGCGGGTCGCCCACCCGCTTGCCTAGTAAGACTTGGCGAAAATCACGCGCTTACCAGGCTTGCCGGTGAACACGCAGACCACTACTTCGTTGACCGTCGCATTGGGAATGCAGCGCACGGTGACTTTATATTGCTTCGCAATTTTGTCTTCGAGTTCAGGCTCGCAACAGAAGCCCATCGAAGCAAAGCCACCGTGAATTTCTGGTGCATTGGCATTCTTCGGCGTGAAGAATGCCACAAACTCAGCCTCAGTGGTGATCTCTCGAGTATGCTCCTTGCGGAACTTCTTGGCCTTGGCGAGCATCCCGTCTTGCATCTCATCCAGCAGGATGCAAATACCGCCGACAAATGTGTCTTTCGCAAGCGCTTGCTTATCCTTGGCCGCACGGTCGCGACGACCGACCATCACATTACCATTCTCGATATCACGCGGCCCGACTTCGACACGAACGGGGATGCCCTTCTTGATCCAATCCCAGGCCTTTTCGCCACCGCGCATATCGCGGTCGTCAAACTCGACCTTTACAGGGGCACCCATGTAAGTCTGCCCTTCGAGAGCTTGCTTCAAGTCGAGGCAGTAATCGAGCACTTCGGCGCGGGTCTCTTCCTTCGGAGTGAACGGAATAATAACAACATGCGCAGGCGCGATACGCGGCGGCAGCACCAGCCCATCGTCATCGGAGTGGGTCATGATCAAGCCACCGACTAGACGCGTGGACACGCCCCATGAAGTCGTCCATGCAAATTCCTCTTTGCCCTCGGCGCTCAAGTATTTGATGCCGCTGGACTTGGCAAAATTCTGCCCAAGGAAGTGCGAGGTGCCGGCTTGCAGGGCCTTACGGTCCTGCATTATTGCCTCAATCGCATACGTCGCATCGGCGCCAGGGAAACGTTCCGCGGCAGTCTTCTCACCAGTAATTACCGGCATCGCCATAATATTTTCTGCAAAATCCGCATAGATGTCGAGCATTTGGCGTGTTTCGCCAAGCGCTTCTTCAGCAGTCGCATGCGCAGTGTGGCCTTCCTGCCAGAGGAACTCGGTGGTGCGTAGAAAGAGTCGGGTGCGCATCTCCCAACGCACGACGTTGGCCCACTGATTGATCAGCAGCGGCAGGTCACGGTAGGACTTCACCCACTTAGCAAAGAGTTCGCCGATGATGGTCTCGGATGTCGGCCGAACGATCAGCGGCTCTTCGAGCTTGCCCGCGGGCTGGAGCTTGCCATCTGCGTCGGCTTCGAGGCGCGAGTGTGTAACGACGGCGCATTCTTTAGCAAAGCCATCGACGTGCTCGGCCTCCTTCTGCAGGTAGCTCACGGGGATGAAGAGCGGGAAGTACGCGTTCTTGTGGCCGGTCTCTTTAAAACGACGATCCAGATCGCGCTGGATATTTTCCCAAATCGCGTAGCCCCACGGCTTGATCACCATACAACCGCGAACGGGCGAGTTCTCGGCGAGATCGGCGGCCTTAATGACCTGTTGATACCATTCCGGATAGTCTTCGTCGCGGGTGGGAGTGATTGCGGTTTTTGCCTGTTGTGCCATGAGGCAAGGAAGCAAATAGCCCGCGACCTTCCCTGCAATGCCAAACTTCTACCAACCTCCTTTAGGCCGTTCGTCGCCGAGCCAACCGCCTTTTACAAAATCAACCAGCGGCGCGACCGCCTCGGGAAAGAACTTCGCCAATATAAAACTGAGAATCAGAATCCCGATGAAAATCACGATGCCTTTGCCCGCGCTCTTGAGTAGCTTCAAGCACAGCACAAACAACACGATTACAATGACCCAAGCGAAGATGTTACGCGACAGTAGAGCGTCTTTTAGCAATTCCATGATATAGAATAATTACGCTTGATCATAACCGAGGCAAGCCTTCACCGCGACAGAATTAACCGAAGCCCAGTGACTACTTCGCGACGCCGATAAATTCCTGCTGCATCCAATGCTGCAGGCAATTTGGCACCTTCACGCGGCCATCTGCTTGCAGATTATTTTCAAGAATCGCAGCGAGTACACGCGGCACCGCCAGCGCAGAGCCATTCAAAGTGTGCGCTGTCACTGGCTTACCGTCTGGCCCGCGATAGCGAATCGCAGCACGACGCGCCTGGAAATCGGTAAAGTTACTACAGCTCGACACTTCCAACCAACGCTTCTGCCCTGCCGCAAACACTTCGAGGTCGTATTGCTTGGCATGTGGAAAACCAATATCGCCCGTGCACATACGCAGCACGCGATACGGCAACTCAAGTTTCTGCAGTAGTTGCTCGACGTCGCCACGCAGCTTTTCGAGCTCTTCCATGCTGCTTTCGGCATCGGTCCACTTAACCAACTCGACTTTATCGAACTGGTGCAAGCGATTCAAGCCACGCACATGCGCGCCCCAGCTGCCCGCCTCACGGCGAAAGCACGGCGAGTATGCGCAACGACGCACCGGTAATTGATCGGCGTCGAGGATCTCGTCGCGATAAAAGTTGGTCACTGGCACCTCCGCAGTCGGGATCAGATAGAGCCCCTCTTTGGGATCGACGTACATCTGCCCTTCTTTGTCCGGTAATTGGCCGGTCGCAGTGGCACT
>DJBY01000042.1:3657-4540 GCA_002430605.1 Opitutia bacterium UBA5964
AAACCTGCGCCCGCCACTTTGACGCCGCGCGCAAAATCGACCCGCGATTCAAACCAAGGAATATCAAAGTGTGGCAGTGCATGCGGGAACTCTGCGTCCGCATCCCCCCAAGTGGCCGCGACCTCATTTTCGTCCTCGTTCTTCCCAATGGGAGTGGACGGATCCGCTAAATTGGGGATCGACAGAAATGCTTGCTGAAAGGCATCATCTGCCTCTTTGGCAACGACTTCCAGCTCCTTGGCCTTGTCTGCGATAGCCTTCATCTCCTGCACCTTCGCGATAAACTCAGGCGAGCCCTTCGGCAACGCAGCCATGTCCTTATTGGCGACTTTCTGCTCCGCACGCGCCTGCTCGGCTTCCGTGATCTTCGCACGGCGCGTCGTATCCAACGCGAGGATGGCGTCGATATCGCAGGTGAATTTTTTATGGGCAATGGCCGCGCGGACGAAATCCGGCTGCTCGCGAAGAAGCTTAATATCAATCATGACTGAGTCGGTGGAAACAAAGCAGCAGTAGCTGACTGTCAGCTTTCGTCAAAACGATAATCGGAAAAAGACGGCCAATGCCTGAGAAAAAGTATTCAAAGCCACCCTTACAACAACGAGACGACGGCCTCGCCAACCTCCTCCAGTGTGATCGAAGACATGTCGCCGTCGGCGCGGCGGATTACATGTTGCCTCTCGGCAACTGGCGGATACGGGCCGAAGCGTTCCGGTGCAGTCGGGCCAAACAGCGTCACCAGCGGTCGCCCGAGCGCAGCGGCTAGATGCATCGGACCACTATCATTACTCACCACACAATCCGCGGCGTTGAGTAACTCCGGCAACTGATCGATGCCCGTTTGCCCCGTCAGATTAATCAGCCGCTCATCCTGCACAGGCTC
>DJBY01000042.1:4702-5482 GCA_002430605.1 Opitutia bacterium UBA5964
CCACCATCCACTAACTCAGGCAGCTCAACCGACTGTTGCGGCGCATCAAACGAAAGCGAGCGCGGCAGCTCCTCTTGCAAGCCAAGCACTGGCAAAAATGCCGACAGTATCTTGACCGCATGTGGCGGCTGCCCAGCAGGCAACACCGGCGTCTTCTCATTATAGCCGATCCAAGCACACTCGCGCGCATCGGAACGCCCCAGCTTACGTTGCGCATGTGCGGCCAGTGTCAAAATCCCCGTACGCGCCAGGCCCTGCAGGTCCAGCACCGCATCATAACGCTGCGTGCGCACCTCACGAATCAAACGCACAAAACCACCCACGCCCGCAGAGCGCTCAAAGATATACGTGTGATCAATCACCGAAGCCGCTTCCACCAATGCCGCAAACTCTCGCCGCACCACCCAATCGATCGAGACCTCCGGCAGTTGCGTCTTAATCGCCTCTGCGATCAGGAGCCCGTGAATAATGTCCCCCATCGACGAGGGCTTAATGATTAAAATACGCTGCATCGTCTGCTTCATGTTACTCACTGACCTCCCGCAGCTTTGCCTTAAACAGCTCGGTTAACTCCGGTCGGTCTGCCCAATTCTGCATAAACCGCTTCAAATCCTTGGCCCGTCCGCGCTCAAACGCACGCGCTCCTAAATCAAAGCGAAAAGCATCCAGATCAAATAAATGCACGCGCCCATCCGGCCCGACGATCAAATTAGTCGCCTTCAAATCACCATGCGCCGCACGCAGACGTCCCAATGCCGACCAGATCTGCGCAAACGCCTC
>DJBY01000042.1:5672-5948 GCA_002430605.1 Opitutia bacterium UBA5964
CGCGTATCTTCATAAACTGCCACAGCACGGGCCGTTGGTATAAACGCCATGTCCAGCACCCAGGACGAGGACCAACTCTTCAACGCCCGCGAATCGGAGAACAGATGCCGCATACGATTCGTCAGCGGCTTCTTGTTATAACGCTTCAGTACATACGCTTTTCCAGCATGCGCAAACCCCTGTACGGTGCAGGTATTGCCCGACTTCAAACGCCGACCTTGCAGCATTAACGCTTCTGGGTCGGAAAGAAAGGCGTCGATCAGCTCAGGAGCCGCC
>DJBY01000001.1:0-7113 GCA_002430605.1 Opitutia bacterium UBA5964
GGGACCACCTCCGCGTGGTCCGCATCAGCCGAAAACCAGCGCAGCTGCAGTGACTGTTAAGCGTTCCTAGGGCGAGGCGAAGTAGTCAGTTCCTTGAATCCGGTCTTGTCGCCTTGCTCAGAACAGCATTGCTTAAGCAAGTATGTCAGACCGTTCAGGATTTAATATTATCGCCGTTGATGGCGGCGCGGCCACGGGGAAGTCCTCGACCTCCCGCGCCATTGCCGAGCGCCTCAACCTAATGCACGTCGATACTGGCGCGCATTACCGCACCCTGACCTTCGCGCTGCTCGATGCTGGTGCCGACCCAGAGACACCAGATGCAATTCCCGCACTGCTTGAATCGCTCAAAATCGACACTGTCATCAAAGCTCGCAGCGCCCTTCTTAGCATCAACGGCGACGTGCCCGCCGATGCGGACATCCGCTCCCCCGAGGTCAATGCCACCGTCTCCAAGTTTGCCGCGATCGAATCTGTCCGCAAATTCCTGTTCAACTATCAACGCAGCCAAGCACAAGTCGCTCGCGATCAGGCCGAATTTAACGGTCTGATCATGGAAGGCCGCGACATCGGCTCGGTGATTTTTCCCAGCGCAGACTTCCGTTTCTTCCTATTTGCCGACGAAACCACCCGTGCCGCGCGCCGCGCCCAAGACGGCCAGACCGACTCCATCGCCGAACGCGACAAACGCGACAGCCAACGCAAGACCGCGCCGCTCGTCTGCCCCGAAGGTGCCACCCGCGTCGACACCGGGCCCTTGCCACTCGAAGGCGTCGTCGATCACATCTGCGGAATCATTACTGAGGGAAAAGTTTAAACATCCGCAGTTTCACATTTCATTATTGATCCAATCAGTTTTACGGTCGGTCATGTCATTACTACGTTCCTCGGAACAGCATTTCCAAATTTACTTCGCCCTCTCCGGTGAACCTACGTCAGCGTTTCAAGAAGATGTCCAACACACGCCCAACCACTCCACCTTTTTACGAATGTGTCCGCGTCATCGCAGACTGGTTTTTCAGCACGTTTTACGATTATTCGACTTCGGGAAAAAGCGACGTGCCACTCACTGGGAGTGCGATCTTCGCGGCCAACCACATCAGCTTTTACGATCCACCTGCGATCGGCGCCCAAGTGCATCGCCAGTTCAATTACTTCGCTCGTGACACCCTCTACAAAGGGTGGTTTGGCAAAGCACTGCACAAGCTCGACACCATTCCGGTCGCCCGCGAAAACGCCGACATCAAATCGCTCAAAGCAATCTTTAAGGCGCTGAAAGACAACGGCGCAGTCGCGATTTACCCAGAAGGCACCCGCTCGCTCGATGGTAAGCTCGCCGAGCCCAAGGCCGGCGCTGGTATGATTGCCTGCAAATCCAAGGCCACCGTGATCCCGACTCGGATCTTCGGCACCTTCGAAGTCTTTGGCCGTCAACACAAGATCCCATCCCTCGGCGGTTCAATCCACATCGCCTACGGCCCTCCAATGACCGCCGACGATATCGACCCTGGCAAAGAGCACCCGGAGCGTTATCTCGAAGCCTCGCGGCGCATCATGGCACGCATTGCTGAGCTGCAAGCTCCTGTTCAAACTATAGTTTGAACAGCTTTCAGTCCAGCAATGCGAATATCTAATATTTGATGGCTAAAAGCTAAAAGACATGAGCGATTTGAAAGATTTCGAAGACATGAAGGTCTGGCAAGATGCTCAAGCTCTTGCCTGCGAAGTGTATAAAGACTTTCAAAATTCAAAGGACTTCTCCTTTAAAGATCAAATCACACGAGCCGCCGTTTCGATTTCGAATAACATCGCTGAAGGCGCCGAGCAAAGCACCTCGACCGAGTTTTCCAGATTCTTAGATATCGCCAAAGGCTCGACAGGAGAAGTGCGCAGCATGTATAGACTCGCCCAACGCCTCAATTTACTTCCACTTGAGACCGTTGAGCACAGATCAGCACTCTGCGTGGAGATCTCAAAGCAACTCGCAGGCTTTGCAAAATATCTCCGCGCGAAGTAACCACTTTCAAACAAATCATTTAGCCATTACCAATTAGCCATGAGCAATTCCAATGATCGCTACGCCCAACGCGGCGTCTCCTCTTCCAAGTCCGAAGTCCATGCCGTCGTGGACAAGCTCGACCGCGGCGTCTTTCCAGGTGCCTTTTGCAAGATCGGCGCAGACATCCTGACTGGTAATCCCGACAAGTGTAACATCATTCATTCCGACGGATCTGGAACCAAAAGCACACTCGCCTACCTACACTATAAGGAGACCGGCGACCCGACAGGCTTTCGTAAGACCGCTCAAGACAGCCTCGTGATGAACATCGACGACCTGCTCTGCGTCGGCGCGATCGACGGCATCCTGATTTCAAGCACGGTCAATCGTAACGCCCGCGCCATTCCTGGCGAAGCCCTCGCCCAACTCATTTCCGGCACCGAAGACTTTCTCGCTACCATGCGCGAATACGGCGTCGGGGTGCACAGCGGCGGCGGTGAAACAGCTGATGTCGGCGACCTGACCGGCACCGTCACAGTCGACTCCTGTGCTGTCGTGGTCATGGATCGCAAAGACGTGGTAGATAATGCCAAGGTCAAACCAGGCCTCGCCATCGTCGGCCTCGCCTCTGCCGGCCAAGCCACTTACGAAACTTTTGAGAACTCTGGCATCGGCAGTAACGGCCTGACTAGCGCACGCCACGACTTGCTCAGCCCTTATTACCTCGAAAAATATCCTGAGACCGTCGATCCGACCACCGACAAGCAATATCTCTACTGCGGTCCTTACAAGATGACCGACATGCTGCCCGACTCGACTATGACAGTCGGCGACGCGATCATGAGCCCGACTCGCACCTACGCTCCGATCATCAAGCAACTCCTCGCCGAAGACCGCGACAGCATCTACGGCATGGTGCACTGCTCCGGCGGTGGTCAAACTAAGTGCATCCGCTTCGGCACCGGCGTCCACCACATCAAAGACAACTTGCTGCCAATCCCTCCCATTTTCAAAGCAATCCAGAAGGCCAGTGGCACCAGCAGCGAAGAGATGTTCCGTGTGTATAACATGGGCCACCGCATGGAAATTTTCTGCGAGCCCGCAGCCGCCGCAGGCATCATTGCCAAGAGCGAGGCCTTTGGCATCCCCGCGCAAATCATTGGCCGCACTGAAGCCACACAAAAGACCGACGGGCAAAACCACGTCACCATCTTGCACGACGGCGAGACGCTTGAATACGAATTGGACCATTAAGTCCACTCTCAGGTTTCCCACCTCAGCTCTCAAGTTTCTAGTCTAAGCTCTTCCCTCCTTGCACCTGCTCACCTTCATACGCCGATTCGGTCGGCTCTCACTACTGCTTTGCTGCTGCTGGCTCCTAACTGGGCCACAGTTACTGCTGCAGTTGGGCGCATGGAGCTGGATGGTCGCGAGTTACTCGCAAGAAAGTAGTATAGAGCAAGCCTTTGCCGAAACGTTTGGCGGCGACCGCCCCTGCGAACTCTGTAAAATCATCACCGCAGTCGATACCGAGCAAGAATCCACTCCGACTCAGCGAAGCAACGAAACCAAGAGCCTAAAGCTCATGCTCGGCCAAACACCGCGCATCACGTTCGCACCCACACATTTCATAGCTGCCAAGCGCAGTATGGTCGAACTGACACCACCACTGCGGCACCCACGCCTGCCCACCCCACCGCCGCGACTCGTTTAACGAGCTGTATTCAAAAGTAGAAGCGACACTCTTGTCGCTTTGCGGGCGAAAGTGACGACCCACATGTCGTCCGCTCATTCGTGGCGTCCGAGCTTGCACGGGGCCGCATAAAACCTGATCCGCCCACCCGCAGAAAAGCCAGAGCAAGCTCAGACGCCACAAAGAGGCATCATCGCATTTGTGAGCACTCAGCTAAACAACAAACAACGAGCAACATAATGAACACATTTACCAAACACATACTTCTTTTCTCCACACTCACCGCGGCCACCAGCGCCACCTTCGCCGCGCCGTCCTTTAGTTGCTGCGCGACCGACGACAGCTATCAGGGACGTCCCGATGAACACGCGCCGATCTCCGTGATGGGCGATCACACCCACGCCAAATCTGGCTGGATGATGTCCTACCGCACCATGCACATGGATATGGGCGGCATGCGCTACGGCACGGATCGTGTCTCGTCAGGTGATGTCTTCGCCGAAAGCTACAGCGTCACACCTGAGTCCATGTCGATGGACATGCACATGCTCGGTCTCATGTATGCGCCAACAGACAAACTCACCCTCATGCTCATGGCCAACTACATTGAGACTGAGATGGATCACCGCGTCTTGCCGATGAGCGCTGGTATGATCAACAACGGCAGCACCAAGTTCACCACAGAAACCAGCGGCATTGGCGATGTGAAACTCGGCGGACTCTACCGCTTCTATTTGAAAGAGAACCGCAAAGCCCACTTGGGCCTCAGCCTGAGCCTACCCACTGGCTCGATTGATGAAAAAGACACAACGCCAGGCATGGGTGGCCCCGCCAACCGACAGTTGCCCGCACCGATGCAACTCGGCTCCGGCACCTACGACCTACTCCCATCGCTGACCTATGTGCAGCAATTCGACAACTGGTCCTACGGCGCACAGGCCAACGCCATCATCCGCCTCGAAAGTGAGAACGACAACGGCTACCGACTCGGCGACGTCTTTGGCGCCACCACATGGGTAGGCAGCAACCTAAACGAATGGGTCGGCATCAACACCGGCCTGAACTACACTTACACCAGTAAGCTCAAAGGCAGCCAAGACGACATCAACAAAACGATGGGGGGCAACAAAACCGTCACCACCGCCTACGAAAGCAACACCGGCGGCGAACGCCTAGACGCGATCTTCGGCATCAACCTGTATGTGCCAACCGGCTCGTTAAAGGGCCAGCGTATTGCCATCGACCTCCGTCTACCACTCTGGCAAGACCTCAACGGCTACCAGCTAGAGACCGACTACGCGCTCACCTTGGGTTGGCAGATGGCGTTCTAAGCGCCAATGTAGCAGCGACACTCTTGTCGCTTTCCCGCCGACACCAAAGCGACAAGAGTGTCGCTTCTACTGAAGCGGGCGTCGTTGATTCGACGCCCGCTTTGTTACGCCCTATCACAACTACGATGTATCCGAAAAAAAACTTTTGTGTATTCTGTGCCTTGTGTGGTTAATTCCTGTCCACATTACTTTACTATGTCCCCAGTCCGCCATTTCCCATTTCACCTAATCGTCCCTGCACTGTTACTATGCGCACTCGGAGCGCACGCGCAGAACCGTGAAATCCTCGGCGAATACCGTATCGGTATCGTTGGGCGCGACCAAGGCGATGCCATTTACCAAGCCGCCCACCTAGGCGCTCAAGATGCCGCGCTTGAACTGAGCGAACGATATTCCATCGACATCGAGCTGCTCGTCTACACCCCCAACGTCGAACAAGGCGGCAGTCAGCCCGCCTCGCTTGCCGGCCTCTTCATCGAAGACACCGACGGCTTTATTATTAGCCCAGCAGAGCCCGAAGTAATTCGCTCGTCGATTGAATTTGCTCTAGAGCAGGAGCAAGAAGTCGTCTTTTTCGAGAGTCAGATCGACGATATTCAGCCGCTCGCCGCCTACATCGCGGACGAGGCCGCAGCTGGTCGCCTCGCTGCCGAAGCACTTCTTGCAGCACTTCCCACCAAAGGCAGAGTCGCGATACTTGTCAGCAATCACCCCGGCTCTGGCATGCAGGACCGCCTTGTCGGCGCACGCGCCGCGCTCGGCTATCGCCGCATCGAAACAGTTGTCTCCTGCGCGCCCAACTACCACTCTGCGATCGAGACTATTCGTGCCACCCAAGAAGCCGACCGCAACGACTTAATTAAAGGTTGGCTGATCCTCGGCGATTGGCCCCTATTGGGCATGCCCGCGCTGCCCTGGGAACCGGGCGAACTGCCCTGCGTCGCCATTCAGTCCTCCCCTTCTGGCTTTATGTATATCGATCAAGGCTACGTGAGTGCACTGGTCGTCCACCCCTACTACGAATGGGGCAAGTTGAGCATGACCGCACTGGTCAACAAGCTGCACAAGCAACAGGCTCCAGAAGAGCGAATCCAACGCAACGCCCCCCGCGTCGTCGATTGGCGCAATCTAGAGAGCTACCGCGAAAGCTGGAAGACGTGGCTTAAATAATTACCCGCACGCCAGCACCAGGTCATGGCATGCCACACAAAACATCACCCCCGCTCGCTTCGCGATCCACCGCTCCACGTCAAGGAGGGTAGGTGCCTTAGCTTGCTAAAACGAAAGGGGCATTCGCGGAGTTAGGACATAAGCCATCATTCATTACTCATGCAGAGAGAGTGCCGCTCTTTGAGCTTCAAGCGGATCTGATAAAAGTAAATCGCCTTGCCCAGCGCGAAATGAAAGCCCGCCGCCCCATCGAGGAAGCCGCCCTTAAAAATGTATCCACGAATAAAATACACCGGCGCCGCCCACCATTTTGCAATGTGCCGATACTTCGCCTGCTGGCGTGGCGTGAGCCCCTGCCACTCATCACTCTCATACTTCACTCCGCGATCTTTGCCGATCAAGCAAAGGGTGCGGCTCGCTTCCCAGCTCGCATACTCATTGTGTTTGGCGATGTAGTGATGCAGGCCGCGATATTCATTATGCTCAATCGGTGCGCTGATTTCGCCAATTGCCCCATCCAGCACAGGATGCTCATGAATCTCCATATCCAACGCACTCCATTGATTCTCTTCAATCCGCTCATACGCGCCGGCGCCGACACGGAACAGCGCCAACTTATTAAACTCATCGCCGTGCCGCAGTTGTTTCCCCAAGAACCAGCGCTCATAGTTAAGCCAAAACCCGACACAGTCAGTATCCTGTAATACATCTGCCAACTCCGCTTTAAACGCCTCTGAAACGAATTCATCCGCGTCCAGAAACAGCACCCACTTAGTGCTGAATTTATAAGTCTGTAATACCCAATTGCGCTTTTTCGGAAACTTTCCATCCCAAGCAAAGACCAGCACCTCTGCCCCAGCTTCACGCGCGATTGCGCAAGTCGCATCCGAACTCCCGGAGTCCACCACCACGATTTTGCT
>DJBY01000001.1:7275-8976 GCA_002430605.1 Opitutia bacterium UBA5964
ATCACAACCGTGACGTCGTTCAATAGTGTTTTTTGGGTAGATTCTAACATTCTATAAATAGGCTTCGTTAAGCGTCTCGGTGATTATTTGATAGTGCTCAGCAATTCACTCAAAGTCCCGATCTTTATGAAAAATCACGCCAGCCACTGGGATCGACGTGTCACCTATCAAATCTTTCTTTAGCCGGGATCACTGTGGCAACTAAACGTTGCTTTGCGCGCAAAAACACTCGGTTGATTCGTCGCCCAGCGATCTTTAGCCCCTGACTGACGAGACCCTCGTCGAGGTTAATAATCGTCCCACTCATACATTAAAATTCCGCCAATAGCGGCATTAGGTCAATTTCTATTTTGCAACCAAGATACTCAAGCCAATCTCCTCGCAGGGCCGCGGTTTGCCACGCCGGCCCGAAGGTATGCGGCTCATACATCTCGAGTGAGCGCAGCAAGGGGCGCTCCGACAAGCCCCGCGGCATGCCCCAGTCTGATATTTCTCAGAGTTGCTGCTGACAATACTTTTGCCTCTGAGCCAAACTTGCTCACAAGCTAGACGTATCATGACTGCTGCAGCCAATAATTTTTCTGATCTCTTTATTCCAGACCACGCAGTGAAGCCCGAGGCGTATGCACGATGCTCACATCTGGCAATCGGCGCACATCAGGACGATCTCGAATTTATGGCCTTCCACGGGATCAACTCCTGCTACGGCGACGATGGGCTCTGGTTCGGCGGCGTAACCTGCACCGATGGTGGCGGCAGTTCACGTGCAGGGAAATATGCGGACTTCAGCGACGATCAAATGAAGGCAGTGCGAATCGACGAGCAACGCAACGCTGCCGAGATCGGCCAATACAGCTTCGTCAACCAACTCGGACTCGCCAGCTCGACCATCAAAGACCCCGAGCAGCGCGGCACACTGGTTGATCAGCTCGAAACTATCCTGTTACAAACACAGCCCGACGTGCTCTACACGCACAACCCAGCGGACAAGCATGATTCGCATATCGCAGTCTGTCTCGCAGTGCTCGAAGCAGTCCGCCGCGTGCCCCCCTTCTCTCGTCCCAAGAAAGTGTATGGCTGCGAAGTGTGGCGCGACCTCGACTGGTTGTGCGACGACGACAAGATCGCGCTCGACGTGAGCGGCAACACCGAGCTCGCCGAAAAGCTCAACGCCTGCTTCGACTCGCAAATCGCTGGCGGCAAAAACTACGGCGATGCCGTGATGGGCCGCCGCAAGGCCAACGCCACGTTCTTCAATTCGCACACCATCGATATTATTGATCAACTTTGGTTCGCAATCGACCTGACGCCACTGGTCGAAGACGAAACGTTGGACATTAAAGAATTCGTGAAGGCCAAAATCACACGCTTTGAAGAAAGCGTGCTCGACGGACTCGGCTGAACCGTCGTTCGTCGCAGGGTTTATACAGAAACGAAATGATTCGATCCGTAGTTGAATTCCTCGCCGAAATCCGCTTTTCTTGCCCACATGCAAGCAAATGCGAACAATGCCGTCGTCGGAATCATCATGGGCAGTCAGTCAGACTGGTCCACTATGGGTGAGACTGCCGCCCTACTCAAACAGCTGGAGATTCCCTTCGAAACGAAGATCGTCAGTGCGCACCGCACGCCGCAACTCCTTTATTCGTATGCCGAAACCGCCGAGGCGCGTGGGATCCAGATTATTATCGCTGGCGCTGG
>DJBY01000079.1:0-8679 GCA_002430605.1 Opitutia bacterium UBA5964
GGCAATAGCCCGCAGCAGTTCATCCGAGCTGAAATTGTAGCGCCCGAATAAAGTTAGCACTCTTTCCATTTACGGCGAATAAATCTCCTTTAACTTGCAAGCGGTCATGCATCGAGAAAACGCCGTTGTCTTGACGTTCCAAAGATACTTCCGCCGGCAACGAGCTTTTACCTCAACAACTCTCCTTACCCTGCTCAGTTGCATGAGCCTGGACGGGCGCACAGGGACAAGCACTGACGGCACGAAGACATTTGAAGGTACGTTCAAATCGAACGATAAGGCGAGCGGTGAAGTGGCGGTCATTTCCAATGGTTCGACCATGCACTTTAGCCAAGAGTCACTCACTCAGGACGACATCGCGTGGCTGGAGACCAACGGCGAGCGGCCTGCAGAGACGCTGGGCCACAGGAAGCTTAACGTTATTATGGTTGTTATCGACGACTTGCGGGCGGAATTAGGTTGTTACGGGGTTGAGCAAGTCCACTCGCCAAACATAGATCAGTTCGCAACCAAAGGCATGCGCTTCAATCATGCGTACGCACAATACCCTGTCTGTAACCCGAGTCGCTCATCATTCCTATCTGGGTTAAGACCCGAAGAAGTCGGTATCCTCTCCAATACCATTCCTTTTCGACGCATACACCCCGACCTAGTCGCGCTGCCGCAGTTGTTTCGCCAAAATGGCTATTACACCGCAGGCATTGGCAAAATTTTCCATCTAAGCGTTGATGCAGGCGCGAAGCCTACGCTTTTTGAGGATCCCCTTTCCTGGGATTATTTCTTTGATGCACTCAACAGCACCACCCAGGTCGGCCGCCAAGGCGAAGGGCGCAACTTGACCAACGGCAAGATCCCTTGGGCCACATGGAAAGCAGCCGCAGGCGATGACATCGACCAACCGGATGGCATCAATAATCAAGAGCTGCTGAAGGTGCTGGAAGAACATCATGATCGCCCGTTCTTCATCGGCTACGGCATTCACAAACCGCACGACCCCTTCATTGCCCCCAAAAAGTATTTTGAGCATTATCCCGAGGGTAGCACCCAACTTGCCAACGAACCGGAGGATCGATCCCAGCGGGTTAAAATGGCGATCCCTAATGATCACGAATTTGCTGATTTTACCGACACCGAACGCAGAGAGTTTAAGCGCGCATATCAAGCCGGTGTGAGCTTTGCTGACGCTCAAGTTGGTAAGCTGATGGATCTGCTGGATCGGTTGGAACTTTGGGATTCGACCATGGTTATCGTCATGGGAGATCATGGATACCATCTTGGAGAACATGACTGGTGGAACAAGGTCACGGTATTCGAAGATGGGGCACGCGCGCCGATGATGATCTGGGTTCCGGACGCTGCAGGCATGGGTCAGCCCACCGACAGCCTGATGGAGTTTATCGACATCTACCCGACTCTGATTGACTACGCGGGGCTCGAGGCACCCCACCACCTTTCCGGCATGAGCCTGCGCCCGATTTTAGACGATCCACTTGCGAGCGTAAAAGAAGCTGCGTACACCCAAGTAACGCGCGGCCCCAAGGCAATGGGACGCAGTGTACGTACAGCGCATTGGCGATACACGGAGTGGGCTCATGGCAAGCATGGTGTCGAACTCTATGATCACTTAAAGGACCCAGGTGAGTATTACAATCTGGGCGATAACCCTGAATATACCAATGTCGTCAGTCAGATGACAAAGCTCCTAGAACTAGGGTTTCCTAGCAAATAGCACGATAGAGTGGAGCATTAATTTCTGAACAACTGAGAGCTAGCCTTTTCAACGCTACTCACAGTGCTAAAGATGTGAGGATTAAAGGGTTTACATGTTAGGTCAGCTTTTGTTTAACCAATATCAAAGTTATGCTGAATATTAGTTCAAAACGTATTACATCGATTAAGGAAATCGCTAAATTAGCGGGTTATTCGATCGCGACTGTTTCCAACACCTTAAACGATAAAGGACGAATTCGGCCAGAAGTTCGCCAACATATTTTAGATATTTGCAAGACACACGGCTACATCCCCAATTCTGCGGGCAGAAATCTGCGCCGCCAAAAGAATGAGACGATTGGTCTCATGTTTTACCCCTCAAGTTCGGCGATTTTCCGTAATGTCTACTACGCGGAAATAATGGAGGCACTGGAATTTGAGTTGGTGCGCGCTGGATACGACCTTCTCTTATCTGGGCACGACAGCTCCATTGAGCATACCGTATCTCCACGATTCCTGCGCCAAGGTAAAGTCGACGGAATCATTCTATTAGGTCGTTTCCCCCGCAAGCGGGTCATAGAACTCAATGACTATGGCATACCCTTAATGCAGTTAGATGGCTTTCGCGAATTATTAAAGGTCGATTATGTCACGTCTGACGGCTACTCGGCCTCCGAGCGGATCGTCGATCACTTAGTCGAACTGAAGCACCGTCGCATCATCTTTGTGGCCTATAATCATGAGGATACCAACGCAAACCAACGTGAAGCGGGATTCCTTGCTGCTGTCGGAAAGCATCAACTATCCTTCTCCGAATGCAGAAACATACGGGATGTCAGCAACACCACAGAGGCTCATGAACTGATCAAGTATTTGCTTGAATCGGAAACCCCGCCGACGGCAATAATCGCGGTTAATGATACCCTCGCGGTTGAATTGGTCGATTTGCTACAAAAGGACGGCTACTCAATTCCGCATGATGTGAGTGTCTTCGGATATAACGATGATGCAGATAGTAAAAAGTCCAATCCGCAAATCTCTACCGTTCGTATTGACAAAACCAAGCTCGCGCAAATCGGTGCGAAAATGATTATCGATCGTATTGAGAATCCCGATCTCCCTCACCAAAAAGCCTCACTTCCCACCGAGCTGATCCATCGTGATTCGGTGGCTGCAGCCAAAAGCTGAAGCCTGAGGGCTTTTTAATGGTTCATCGTCGAATCGTCAGTTGCGCACGCTGCGGCCCGAAGACAGCGACGATCAGTTGCTCAGGTAGTTCCTGGATTTCCCTGCACGATGCGACTTTGGATGTTTAATCGCCATCAGTGCTTAAAGAAAGGTCTAGCTGCAAAACGAATGCAGTATAGGAATTAACATTTTTAATTGCCTAGATTCCTCCGGTGTTAAGCCAATCGATCAGGTTTTTGGACGCATTTCATTTTTCCATTCATCCGGCATCTCAGAAACGTCAGTGTCGTCCTTATAGTAGGCTTTCAGTTCATCCAGCTTCGCCTGGTGGGCTGTAATTACATCGGAATATTCTGGGTTGCCATACAGATTGTTAAGTTCCTTTGGATCGTTTTCCAAGTCATAGAATTCCCATTCTCCAAATTGGTAAAAGTTGATGAGTTTATAGCGTTCGCTGCGAACACCGTTTTGCCTCGGCACCATATGGATGCCGGGGTGTTCGAAGTAATGATAGTAGATGCTATCGCGCCAGTCGTCGACTTTTTGCCCCTTTAGTAAAGGCAGTAGCGAGCGGCCTTGCATATCGTCTGGGATAGAAACTCCCGCGATATCGAGAAAAGTTTCCGCATAATCGAGGTTTTGAATCAACTCCTTCGCGCGGGAACTGGGATCGATGACCCCCGGCCATTTGATAATGAATGGCATCATCAGAGATTCTTCATACATCCAGCGCTTATCATACCAACCGTGATCACCCAGATAAAAACCCTGATCGGACGAATAGATCACAACGGTGTTGCTGCTTAGATTGAGTTCTTCCAGTTTCGCGACGAGTCGCCCCACACTTTCATCAACGCCCTTGATGGTGCGCAGGTAGTTTTTAACATAGCGTTGATACTTCCAGCGCAGCAGGTCTTTGCCACTTAGATTTGCGGCATGGAAAGCGACATCCTTCGGACCGTAGGCTTCGCGCCAGACACGCATTTGCTCCTCACTCATGCGCTGCATATTATGCCAACTTGAAGGATCTTCACTTTTGCTTCGCTTGCCTCGTGCGAAATCAGGGGTCAGATCGACAAATAAGTCATAGTTCAGATGCATATAGTCCTTAATCGTGACTTCCGCATACTTTACCGGTGATGCGTTGTCCTCCCAATTATCAAAGAGGGTTTCTGGTTCCGGCATTTCGATATCGTCATAGAGCGTAAGATGACGGGCTGCCGGCATCCAATTGCGATGGGGCGCCTTATGCTGAACCATTAGCATGAATGGCTTTTTCGCATCCCGCTTATTTTCGAGAAACTCGACGGCCATATCGGTCACGATATCAGTGCAATGTCCCTCGATGGTTATTTTACCATCTTTGGTCAAGAAATCGGGGTTATAGTAAAGACCCTGCCCAGGCAGCACGACCCACTGATCAAAGCCTTGCGGATCACCGCTAAGGTGAGTCTTGCCAAAGACCGCGGTCTCATAACCAGCGGCTTGCAATAATTTGGGGAAAATTTGCTGGTTCCAGTCAAAATGGCTGCCGTTGTCCCTAAAACCATTGATGTGGCTGTGCTTGCCGGTCTGGATCACTGCTCGACTAGGACCACAGATCGAGTTGGTGCAAAAACTGTTCTCAAAAAGCATGCCCTGAGCCGCGAGTTTATCGATCTCTGGGGTGGGATTGACCGACTTCAGCCAGCCATTATAAGCGCCGATTGCATTTGGGGCATGGTCATCGGTGAAAATAAAGACGATATTTGGACGCTGTTCTTTAGCTTCGGTGGGCAAACTGAGCGCAATCAGGGCGAATGCGACCAAGGGACAAACAAATTTTGATATACGCTGAGCTGTATACGCTGAGGTGGAGTTTACTTTAAGCATTGTGGGCTGGGCTGGCGTGTCATTCGTTGTTTAAAGGGCAAAAATATTCCGTAGAAAATAAAACGTTTAAGTAAGCTAAGGGCCTTGTCAACTTACCAGTACGCCACGTTTAGTCCTCATCTGCGGCAAACATGCCAAGTAGTGGTGAAATAAAAACCCGAATAACTGCCCAATTGTAAAATTTGCGCTTGAGAATTGAGTAAACGTTTCAATTATGTACACATGAAGCCACACCCTTATTTTAAAAATCATGCACTCAGCGAAGGGAAGCTGTGGGTCAACGGTAAACATTACTTTGTAAAAACCGGGAAGCCATTGCGAGACTACTCCGACGCAGAAAGTATCAATCTTTTAATTGAAGACCTTGAAACTATCGCTGCAAAAGGTTACAACAATTTAGCGCTTAACTGCTACTGGCACCACTTCAACCCATCGGGCGATGGCCAGATTGAAGTATCGCTAGATCCCCTACGGAAACTCATCAAAGCAATCCAAGCGCACGGCATGCATGCCAGTCTTTCGGTGGAAACGTACGGCGTAGGTGGGGGCCAGATCCCCGAGGGTTTCTGGGAAAAGCACCCAGAAGATCCATTGGCTGTCAATCACCTAGGAGAGCGTGTCTCGGACACTGAATATGGCTACGGCAGCAAGGTGCCATCACTTTTCTCCAAAGCGTACCTCAATGCGTCGCGCCTCTACATGAAGAACCTCGTGGCGGCGCTGGGGGCGGAAAACTTTCTCTATTTTGAGACGACGGTTGAACCACAGTTCATGGGTGCGCAGTGGCTCGACTACAGCAACGAAGCGAAGCAGGCCTACTCTAGATGGCTGGGCCAAAATACAGATATTGAAGCGATGCCCTTCCCTGACTCGCTGCCAGCCAGCGAGGCGTTCTGCAAGTCTAGCGCATGGAATACCTTTCGCGCCCAAGCCCTAGCCGACTGGATCAACCAGGACTCGCAGGCGCTGAAGGCGGGTGCCGGAAATGCTGGGCTATGGATTGCTTCCGATTATCTGGATGCGGAAGAGCACACAATGCCACAGCGCTGCGGTGACCCTGTCGAACTGCTCCGTAACATGACCGAAGTCGACATCATTCAAGTCAACTGGACTTGGTGCAATGTCGCCCGACAACCCAACCAAAAAGCGTATGATCGAGTCCGTAAAGTCATGGCGGAATATGGGCGTGACTGGGTGATTACTGAACACATGACGATTAATGGCTCCGATTACTTCGAAAGCGACATGCTTGGACTGATCGAAAACACGCTTAAAAACGGAACTCTGTTCGGATGGGAGTTCGTTGACATCGCAGCGGATCGCGACAGCGCAGCAACCAAGCCAAATGATGTATTGCCGGGCGACTTCAAACCTCAGCACTTCTCCGTTTATGATGCGGACTGGAACCCAAAACCCGCAATGGCTGCCTTTGAAGATAATTGGGCATACTGGATGCAAAAAGTGCAGGAATCTAGCACTGTCTCCATTTAAGGTTGAAACGCATCATATTCACGAAACCCACTCAGATGAGAAATAAGTACATTTTACCACTTTTCGCCTCGTTGACACTTAGCTTTTCTGCCTGCGCCAGTACAGACGAAAACATAGCAGTTGTCGATACGGCGCAAGGTTTGAGTGGTAAGGTATTTGCCGGCTATCAAGGCTGGTATCGCACCCCAACTGACGGCTCCGGCTTAGGCTGGGAGCACTATGAGACCTACGACGAGAAATTCAAACCCGGCGAAGCTGGCATTGATTTCTGGCCGGATATGAGCGAATTTCCCGAATCGGAAAAATACGCCACTTCCTTCAAGCATAAGGACGGGAGCACTGCTTACGTTTTCACCTCACAGAGCCAGGGTACGGTCGACCTTCATTTTAAATGGATGAAGGATTACGGCATCGACGGGATCTTCCTTCAACGCTTCGCGCACGATGTGCTAGAGGGTGGACACCACCAATGGGAACTGCTGCAGCCATCTAACAATAAGATGGCTGAATATGTGCAGCTAGGCGCTCAAGGGCACGGGAGATCATACTCAATCATGTATGACCTTTCCAGCATACGACATGGGGAAATGCCAATGGTGATGGATGATTGGCGTGGCCTCTGTGACCGCCTCGGCATTCTCAAAGATCCGAACTACTTACATGAAAACGGCAAACCACTGGTCGCAATTTGGGGCGTGGGTTTCCGCAACCGCGCCTACACGATAGACGAAATTTCCACACTCGTTGAATTCTTCAAAAATGACCCTGAATATGGCGGCTGCACTGTCATGCTAGGAGTGCCAACCTATTGGCGCACACTTGAGAGAGATGCAACCGACGATCCAAAGCTGCATGATCTCATTCGCAGTGCTGATGTTGTATTGCCATGGACAGTTGGTCGCTTCGGTGGCGCCAAGACTGCGCTCAAGCGCGGCATCGACTACGTCACACCCGACCAAGAATGGTGCGATGCGAATGGCGTGCATTACATGCCGCTGGCATTCCCTGGCTTCAGTTGGGGTAACCGCTACAAGCACGAGAATGCGAAGTATGATCACATTCCACGTGAAGGCGGCCAGTTCCTCTGGAATCAAGCAATCGCTGCGAAACGAGCTGGCGCCGACACGCTTTATATCGCCATGTTCGACGAGATGGATGAAGGCACACAGATCTTCAAAACCACCAACAATCCACCAGCCGGAGAGACTCGCTTGTTAACTTACGAGCCACACGAACCAGATTATTATCTTCGTCTGAGTGGAGCGGTCGGCCGCATGCTACGCGATGAGATACCCGCGACTGACACACTTCCTGAAGAGTTATAGTCGAGTCTCATTGCTCGACGCTCCAGACCTCTCCTCTAGACATATCCTGCACCAGCTAGCATCTTTTATTACAACCAATCCCCTAATATCCTATGAACTCACTCAACTTTATCGATAGCTCGATCATCGTCATCTATCTCGTGATTACTATGGGAGTGGGCCTGATCATGACCCGTAAGGCTTCACAAAGCCTGGATAACTACTATCTCGGAGGACGCTCCCTACCATGGTATATGTTGGGGATGGCAGGTATGGCTAACTGGTTCGACCTGACTGGCACAATGATCATCACCTCCTTCCTCTACATGCTAGGGCCGAAGGGGCTCTTCATTGAGTTTCGTGGGGGTGCGGTGCTAATTCTCGCCTTCCTTATTTGCTACACTGGCAAGTGGCACCGTCGCTCTGGCTGTATGACAGGTGCCGAATGGATTGCCTACCGCTTTGGCACCGGTACCGAAGCGAAGTGGATGCGCTTTTTCAAAGCCTTTATGACCGTCGTTGCGACCGTCGGCATGCTCGCTTACCTGATACGGGGGACGAGTCTGTTTGTCGGTATGTTTATCCCAATGTCCCCGATTATGGTCACCGCAGGTATTGTGGCATTCTGCACACTCTACACCATGATGGCCGGCTTCTACGGGGTGGTGCTCACTGACCTCGTGCAGGGCGCAATTGTCTTGATTGCCTGTATGATAGTCTCGGTTATTGCCTTCAACTTAGTCCCCAGTATGGATGCGCTGGCCGAAGTCGCACTGTCTGTGACGGGCAATTCTAGCTGGACTTCGAGTATGCCAAAGTGGCAAACGGAAATGCCCGCCGGCTACGAAATGTATCAAAGTCTGATTCTCTTCGCGGCATTTTACCTGATGCGCAATATCATTGGCGGCATGGGCACCGGCGATGAAAGCCGCTATTTCGGCGCGAAAAGCGACCGAGATTGCGCACTTCAGTCGATGCTTCAAGGTGTCACGGTTGCCTTTCGTTGGCCGATGATGATGGGCTTCGCGATCCTGGGCCTGTTTCTAGTCGATCAACTGCTGCCAACTGGCAACAAGTCCATGGAGGCCACCGCGATTGTCAAAACCTACCACCC
>DJBY01000079.1:8927-17726 GCA_002430605.1 Opitutia bacterium UBA5964
CCCTTGGCGAAGAATGGCAAAAACGCCTACCGATTGTCGGCTATAATGGCTCTGTCAATCCGGAGCAAATCCTGCCTGCCGTGCTGTTGAATAGTATTCCAACCGGTCTCCGAGGGCTGCTGATTGTGGCCATGCTGGCAGCCATGATGTCGACCTTGACTGGTGAAGTGAACAAGACATCCGCGCAAGTGGTGAAAGATATTTATCAAAACAGCCTGCGCCCAAAAGCGAAGAATCGGGAACTGATCATCGTCGCCTATATCTCCACTGCTGCGATTGTCGCGGGGGCCTTCTGGATGGGCATCTCCGCCAAAAGTATTAACAGTCTCTGGGGTTGGATTATCATGAGTCTGACCGCCGGCGGTCTCGCACCATATGTCCTGCGACTTTACTGGTGGCGCTGTAACGCCTGGGGTCAAATCGGCGGGACTGTCCTCGGTGGAGTCGGCGCAGTCGCCCAGCGCATTATTGCCCCGGAGATGTCTGAGCTTTATCAATTCGGCCTCATGACAGGGCTTTCTTTCGCAGGCACGATCGGCTTCTCTTATATGACCGCACCTACGCCGATGCCGATCTTGCGCAACTTCTATCGTACCACCCGCCCCTTCGGGTGGTGGGCTCCTTTAAAAGCGGATACCGAACCAAGCCTGCTCAAAAAATGGCAGGCTGAACATCGTAACGATATTATATCCGTTCCATTCGTAATGACGGCGCAAGTCACGATCTTCCTGATGCCGATGCAAATTATGATTAAGTCCTACTCGGCCTTTTTTATGACCTTGCCGATCTTCATCTTCGCAGCGGCAGGCATCTATTGGTTCTGGTGGCGCAACCTACCTCCAAAGAGCGACCCTGGCACCGACCGCGCCGACCCGCTTGCTCAGATCCACGAGTAAGCCATAATACTCGAGCCAATAGAAGGCCAGATGCCAACGAATGACAAAGCAGCTGTTTTATTGTGCACGAGCCGCATCCGCTTTGACGCTACCTAGGTAGAAGTCGTTCCATGGTAAACATCCCGTGTAGACGGCACTGAGCGCGTCTTCCGTATACAACACCCGACACCATAAATGTATCCTATTTACTCCTTCTTCATTTTATGCCTTGCGCTGGCATCGCTTGAGGCAGGCTTAACTGTTAACGGCCTGTTCACCGACAACATGCTGCTCCAGCGCAACCAGGCCGTCCCGGTATGGGGCAATGCCGATCCTGGCAACTGCATCACCGTAGCTTTCGCAAATCAGGAGAAAACTGCGGTTGCCAATGAAACGGGCGAATGGCAACTGGAACTTGATCCGATGCCCGCGTCAGGTATCCCGCGCACGATGCTTATATCGGCCACGCCTGGCGGTGAAAGCATTGCCCGCTCAAACATCCTAGTCGGCGATGTGTGGCTGTGCGGTGGCCAATCGAATATGGCTCAAACGATGGATCGATATCTCATCTGGGACCAAGTTAAGGATGACTTCAGCAACGATAAGCTGCGTCTGTTTAAACTAAAAGAAGGCGGCGTCGGAAGTCCCCAGCCCTCGAACACTCTGGTTATAGACAAACTGTTTAAAGACTCTTGGCAGGTATGCACCCCCGAATACGCTGCAAAATTTTCCGCGACTGCCGGATTTTTCGGTATGAAGCTGCAGCACGATACTGGGGTGCCGATCGGCTTGTTGTATGCAAATCGCGGAGCGACTGAGGCAAACATGTGGTTGCCGAGGGAAGTGCTAGAAGCCAACCCGGATTATGCACGCTTTCTCGATCCATCCAACGAAAACTGGAAACCATCCAAAGACAATCCTGACGCAATACGCGCACCCTCCTACCTATACAATGGCACTATCTTTCCACTGGCACCATTTGCGATCCGCGGGGCAATTTGGTATCAGGGAGAATCAGACTCTAAGTTGGCTGGGCTATACACGAGCTTGTTTGCCAATGTAATCAAGTCCTGGCGAAAACTCTGGGGCTACGAGTTCCCTTTCTACTTTGTGCAATTGGCACCCTATAGCGCTGTGACGGCCGATTTGTCTGGCGAGTCCTGGGCCTGGTTGCGCGATGCTCAACTTCAGTGCCTCGAACTAGTGCCCAACACCGGAATGGCCGTCATTACGGATGCGGGTGAGGCTAATGACATCCACCCGCAGGCGAAGGACATTCCAGGTGAAAGGCTCGCGAAGCTCGCCGCGTCACTTGATGACCGTAATATTGACGCAACTTTTCCAGTTCTGAAAAAGATGACAACATCGCGAAGCAAGGCTTACCTTACTTTTAAAAACGTATCTGGCGGACTAGCAACACGGCGCGTGGCTCTGAATCTTAGCAATGGCTATCTGCCAGGCGAAGCACCCGACGCGCTGGTAGCGGTAGAATTGGAGGGCTTCATGATTTGCGGCGAGGACCGCAAATTCTTTAAGGCTGACGCCTTGATCGTCTCCAACAATGAAGTGATGGTCTTTTCACCATCAGTAAAGAAGCCGGTGGCTGTGCGCTACGGGTGGGCAAACTTTCCCATTTGCAATCTATACGGCGGTAATGGAATGCCCGCGACGCCTTTTCGCACCGACACATTCCCGATGCCCAGGTTCACTCAACAACTCACCGGGGAACCTTTCACTGGCATCTCGGACGACTGGGGAGAATGCATGTCTATCCTGCAACCTGGGGACGGCCCCTATCAGCAAGTCATACTTGACGATATTCAGTGCTGGAGTGCGGATAGCAATTATTTGTATTTTCGTTCCGCGACATCCGGACCGCGCATGTCTCGTATTAATCTACTATACTATGATGAGGGATATGCCAATATGCAGGTCTTGTACGATTCCACATCGGAGGAGACGTACGCTTCAAAGCAGCCTGGAGCGTGGAAGCCTGCTGGCGCAATCAACTGCAATAACTCGAAGCAATGGAGAGTTGTGACATTCGACTTACCCGATGCTCGGTTCGAGCGTGGATGTAACGGCGCCGACTTTCGCATCCAGTCCAATGGGGCGCTCATTATAGGCGGTGTATTCGCTTTTTCGCAATAACCCTAGACTTTGTATTTAATCGATACTTTTGCTTATAACCTTGAGCAAAACGACACTGCACTTTGACTTTAGAATCACTGCGTCCGCGCCACCCAGAGGCAGGCGCAGTTGAGCATTTTTTTGGCTAGTGACACCTTAATCGAAGTTCCTTTATTTGCTCGCTTCACGTTGCGGCAATGAAGACTCCCTTGCACTGAAAGCCACGATCACGATCCAACCACGCGCTAAAGTCGTGTTACCTGAGAGCGATACTTATTAAGTGTATCCTTTAAGCGTTTGACCATTTCTGGATGATCTTGAAGCAGGTTCGTCGTTTCGGATGGATCTTCGTCTAAGTTGTAAAGTGCAGGTTCGCTTTGGTCCTTGGTCGCATTTTTCATCGGCATTGGAGCACCATCCGGGTAGCTGCTATCAATATATTTCCACTTACCATCGATGATTGAATGTAAGCCTGCGACATTGCTGCAAATCATCGGCAACCGCGGCTCTTGAGATTCACCCATAAGTGTCTGAGCAAAACTGATACTATCAGGCGCAGCTTCTACACTCGGCAGTTGGCCGCTGACGGCTTCCACCAAAGTAGAATATATATCAACGATATTGACCGGCCGATCACTGATCGTGCCAGCCCCGACTTTACCATCCCAGCGCACGATTAGGGGCACACGCAAGCCCCCTTCATAGATGGTGTGCTTATCACCCTTGTTAATTCCATTGGGAGTCAATCCAGCGGCGATCGCGGTATTCTCGGGACGAGTTGTCGAGTTCGCGGGAATATCGGCACCGTTATCCGCGGTAAAAATGATGATGGTGTTGTCAGCAATCCCTTCATATTCGAGCGTTTCAATTAAACGCCCAACCGAGAAGTCTACATCCTGAATAAAATCGCCGTAGGCGCCACAACCACTCGAACCTCGCATCGCTTCAGAAGGTACGATCGGATGGTGTGTGGCAGGGTGTGCAAAATAAAGGAAGAATGGCGCATCTGGATGACTGCGATGAGTTTGCTTGATCCAATCGACCGCTTTTTCCGTCAAGTATTCAGAAGCCTTCTCACGCTGACGCTGCGGCGCATCAAAACCCACAAATTGGCCACCATAAAAACTCTTGGCATAGGCGCTAGTTTTTTTGGAGCGGAGGCCGTAAATAGCATCGTTTTCGATCCAGACCCTGAGATTGTCGTCGAGATTTTGCGGCAGACCAAAATGATAATCGAAACCCACATCATTGGGGCCGGGCGTAAGTTTCTCAGTATATTGAGTCGGTGTTTTATCCCCGTAACCCAAGTGCCACTTACCAATCTGTGCAGTCGTGTAGCCCATCTTCTGAAAATACTTCGGCAGCGTCTCGCGATCCGTGTCGACAACCATCGGATCAAACAAGTTGACCACGCCAAAAGGTAAAGCTGCGCGCCATGCATACTCCCCCGTCAAGAGCGCGTAGCGTGTTGGCGAACAAATCGAACCGGGCGCATTTGCTCGGTTAAACTTCAAGCCCTGATCTGCCAATCGGTTCAAATGCGGCGTGCGCACCATCTCCTTCGAGGCTCCGTAGGCATTGACATTGCCGACACCAAAGTCGTCGGCCATAATAATCACGACATTTGGTTTAAAACTGGCTCCGAGCCCAGGCTGGCCAACAGCAAAGAGTGATAATAGCAGTGAACCACCTAACGCAGAGCTCAGTTTGAGGTAATCCATTCGTGTAATATGATTCATAAATTTTGGGTAGAAAATAAATACACAAACGAGAAAGTCTCTGCCTGCCTTATAAATTACTAAAACTGCTAGGAACGGTCTTTGATTAAGCTTAATAAGCTTTCAAAATCATCACTGTATTGACTACAGAGGCCGCGGGTTCCGGATTGATCGATATTTCCACCGCCGATACCCCAAGCCTGCATACCTGCTAGGCGTATTGACGCGACACCTGCGCCACTGTCTTCAATCCCGATCGCACTATGGCGCTCTGCATAACTAAGTCCCAAGCCCACACGAAAAGCCTCCGCATAAAGCCAAGGATGTGGCTTCGGCGAAAGCTCTCCCAAGGTACCCGCCTGGCCCTTGCGTAAGGCATGACCCGCTGTAATGATCGTGTCGTAAAAATCCGCAGGATCACCCATATTCAAGGTTTTGAAGGCATCAAGGATTTCAGGATAGGCTTTTTCGTAAAGCCCCGAGGTCACTAAGCCCAACTTTAGACCCATCGCTTTCAATTCCAACAGAAAGTCTTTAATTCCTGGCGAGGGGCGGAATGCACCAGGCTTACCTTTACCATCCAAAATAAGCTGCATTTCCCGATGTGTGTGCTCGAAATAATACGTCCGTGCCTCTTCAACCGATTTATCGGGACAATATTTAGCCACGCAATATTGCAAATGCTCCGAAACCGAATGCCCAGAAACATAGGGCATATCGGCATCCTCCAATTCGAATTTACGATCACCCATCAGACTCGCAACACTCAACTGAATGATCCAAATCCAAAACTCCTCGCTGTGCACCGTGGTACCGTCCAAATCCATTAAGACTGCCTTCAGTGGCGCTTCTTCTGCGACTGAATCAACTGGATAATATGCCGGATATCCCATCGCAGAATTAACCAATGCCATGGTGTGGTCTGCGAAACCTATAAATTCAACCTTACCATCACCCGTGCCAGCAATGGCGACCACTCCACTCTCGCCAACTCTGAATCGCTTGTCAGAAGTTTGCTTCAGTGAAATTAAGCCTACTTGCTCAGCAGACAGTCCTAAATTTGGAAATGACATAAATTATAAAGTTGAAGTTTTGTACTTTTGATAAAACGTTTTCTTACCACTCTACTTTTCAGTCAAACACTATTTATATTAATTAAACAACCTACGTCGCATATGGACACAAAGAAAACAAAAACAGCGATCGTCGTCGCACACACTCACTGGGATCGCGAATGGCGCTATCCGATCTGGAAGAACCGCGCTCTGTTGGTCGAATTCATGGATTGGCTGTTGGAGATTTTGGAGAATGATCCCGATTATAGTGGCTTCCTACTCGACGGGCAAACGGTCTGCATAGACGACTATCTCGAGATCAAGCCCGAGAACAAAGAGCGTATCGCCGCACAAGTGCAGGCGGGCAAGCTCGCCATCGGCCCTTGGTATACTTTACCCGACCTTTTCCCCATCGCAGGCGAATGCCTTGTGCGGAACCTGAATAAGGGCATGCGCTTCGCTAAAGATTTGGGCGGGCATAACCCGATCGCCTACCACACCTTTGGCTGGGGACAGACGGCCCAATTTCCGCAGATGTATCAAAGCCTCGGGATCGACTATGCCGTCGCGTCTAAAAAAGTTTCTAAGAAGCGCGCCCCAAAGTGCGAGTTTATGTGGACTTCGCCGGATGGCTCAGAGTTACTTACATCACGCCTCGGTCACTTCACCCGCCAGAACGGCTACTTCTACCTGCATTTCCCGGTGCGCTTGAACAACATTTACGACGATAACCAATACGCGTGGGAATGGGGCAAAACCGGGGTCGCCTATCATCGGGCTGACAGTGAATTTGCCCGCAACGACTACTTTCGCACCGATCACGAGGACGGCTACTTCAAAGAAAACGTTAAAGATGCCGCACAGCGCACCTGGGACAATATGGGCGAAACCTTGGTCGACGACTACCGCCTGTTGATGTGTGGCTGTGACTTCTCGACACCCAATCCCTACCTGCCCAAGATGGTCGCCGACAGCAACGAAGCCATCGACGATATCGAATTCAAAATGGGCTCGCTACAGGAATACTTCACAGAGCTGGAAAAACGCATCGATCGCAGCCAAGTTCCAGTCGTCGAAGGCGAACTCCGTGATGGCGAACCATGCGGCGCCTCGGCCAATGCACTCGCGACCCGCATCCACATCAAACAGCTCAACAAACGTGCGGAAAACATCATGATCCGTCGGACCGAGCCGCTCGCCGCCGCCCTCTCCGCTCTCGGTAGCGGCTTCCCCGAGGGCTTTTTCAAGCGTGGCTGGGAATACCTGCTAAAAGCCCATCCGCACGATTCCATCAATGGTGTCACCCAAGATAAGACAGTCGACGACAACCTCTACCGCCTGAATCAGGCCATTGAGATCGGCGAAACCATATACGAAGATAGCATTGCTACCTTACTCAACCGCCTAGATCTCTCTACTTTTGGTCAAGAGGATCAGCTGTTGCTATTGCATAACCCACAGCCACGGCCAGTCAGCGAAGTGATTAAAATCGTCGTCGACACCCCTCAGGAAAAAAATGTTTGGGCGATTGGAGTCGCTGAAGCAGATGGCACCCAACTGGGGGTTCAACAAATTTCGCGCGACGAACACATACAGCCCATCCACGACATTGAAGCGCGCCCTTGGCCTTTCTCGGTCGATCGCCATTTCGTCTACCTCGAAACGGGCGAAATCCCTGCCGGAGGCTATAAAGTAGTCAAAGTCACCCACGAAGCTAACTATTGGCGCGAAGAGCAGTGGTGGCCGCCCATGCGCAAGAGCGCGGGCGCTTACATTGGCGAGAGCGCCCACCGATTGGAAAACGAATTTCTCAAAGTAGAAGTCAACTCCGATGGCACTTTCGACCTGACAGATAAAAATACCGGACGCGTCATCAAAGACATGCATACCTTCGAAGACGAGGGAGATACCGGCGACTACTGGGCCTATTACGCGCCATACAACAACCAAATCATAAGTAGTCGCGGCTTCAACTCCCGCATTTGGCTTGAGGACAATGGTCCTCTCAGCGCAACCATCGGCATTGAAACCATCATGCAGATACCGGCCAAGGCCGAGTATGGAGAGGTTAAGTTCCAAGGCTATGGCAAACGCAGTGAAGAGCTCGTCGACTTCAAGATTGTCTCCAAGATCACGCTGAACAAAGGCGACAAGCATCTCAAGGTGAAGACCTCCATCGACAACAAAGCGAAGGATCACCGTGTTCGCCTGATGATCCCCACAGATATTCAAGCCGAGTTCTCCGATGCCGCCGGACACTTTACCGTCGACCGCCGTGGTGCCGTGCACGAAACAGATGCCGACGGTAAGTTCTACCCAGAAATGGCACTACGCCCGATGGCCGAATTCTGCTCCGTCAGCGACGGCGAAAAAGGCCTCTCCGTGCTGAATAATTGCCTGACCGAATTCCAGCTTATGCAAGACGAACGGGGCACCCTCGCCCTGACATTGCTTCGCGCTATCCGTAACCGCATCTGTACCGAGTCACGCGTCTCCTCAGAGTTCCCGGAAAAGCTTGGTAGCCAAATGCTGCAAAGGGTTGAATACGAGTATGCCATCTATCCCCACAAGGGAAATTGGGTCGAAGGTAAGGTGTTCGCCGAAGCCGACAAGCTCAACGCAAAGCCCGAGCCGATCCAAATCTCGAACAACCGCGGTGGCGATCTGCCGATCGCCGCATCACACTATGCCATTGATAATGACGCAGTGGTCATGACCGCTTTCAAGAAAGCGGAGGACCGCGACTCCATTATCCTGCGTCTGCACAACCCGACCAACGAGGAGCAATTAGTGGCTATTTCTACAGGACTTCCCTTCAAACAGGCATGGCTCAACAATCTCAACGAGGAGCGCGGCGAGGCACTGGAATTTGCGGATGGGACGCTATCGCTATCGATTGCGCATGGCAAAATTATCACCATTGAACTGAAATAATAAAGCCATGCCCGTGACCTAACTCCATTAGCCTTTATGCTAACGTTTCGAAACGTAAGCTTACTCAAAAACTTTGTTCGACACAAA
>DJBY01000125.1:0-1190 GCA_002430605.1 Opitutia bacterium UBA5964
GTGCGTTGGGGGTTTGAGGATTTATTGCTGCAACTGGACACGCCGCAATTTTTGCTGCGCAATTTAGTGCGTAAGAAGGTCACGCACCTGACGCCTTACGAGCGGGTGCGCAATGCCTGCGAGGAATTGGGCCCGATCTTTGTTAAGTTTGGCCAGATCCTGAGCACCCGCCCGGATCGCTTGCCGGAGCCGCTGGTGATGGAGCTCAAGAAGTTACGTAGTCAGGTAGAGCCGCAGGCATTTGAAAAGATCGAGCCGGTGCTATTGAAGGATTTGGGTTGCCCAATCGCTGAGGTGTTTGCGCATTTTGAGCCGACTCCGGTGGCGGCCGGCTCGCTGGGCCAAGTATATAAGGCTAAGCTCATTTCCACCGGCGAGTGGGTCAGCGTCAAGGTCCAGCGGGCGGATATCCACAAGACGATTTCGGCGGATTTGGAGATCATTGGTTGGTTTGCCAAACAGTTGCATGCACGGGTGGCAGAACTACGTCCCTATAATCTGCCACTGTTGGTGCAGGAGGCAGAAAAGCGTTTGCAGGAGGAGTTGAATTATAACAACGAAGCGGACAATGCGGAGATTTTTAGAGCGCTGAATACGCAACAGGAGCGTGTGTTTGCACCGAAGGTCTATACCACCTTCACCACCCGCCGGTTGCTGGTGACGGAATGGGTGGAGGGCGTGGCGCCCGATCAGGCGGTGCTGCCTGAGGCCGATGCCTGTGAGTTGGCACGGCAAGGCGGCGAATCGGTGTTTCACCAAATTGTTGGCACCGGATTTTTTCATTCGGACCCACATTCTGGTAATATGCTGATCACACCAGATCAGCGCATTTGTTGGTTGGATTGGGGCCAGGCGGGGCAGATCACCCTAGAAATGCGCTATTTACTGGTCGATCTGTTTGCCGCAATCACTGATCGCAACGCGGCGAAAGTGATTCGTGTGGCAGAACGGATGGCGGTG
Source organism: Opitutia bacterium UBA5964 (assembly GCA_002430605.1). GTDB lineage: Bacteria > Verrucomicrobiota > Verrucomicrobiia > Opitutales > Coraliomargaritaceae > Lentimonas. The sequence goes on from DJBY01000125.1 coordinate 961, forward strand.
AATAATCGCCGGATTGACCGCCGCCGAGTCGAGAAAGAGGTGACGTTTTTGTTAAACAAGCATCGCGACTTTGGCCCGTCTGGCACCAAGATCGGCACGGTTGGGCTGGAGATGCTCTACATTTTCGGCAGTAACGGGATCGAAGTTTCGGCTGATTATGCCTTGCTCTCGAAGGCGATTCTAAGTGTCGAAGAGACGGCCCGTTCGCTGGACCCCAATTTCGATATTCT
>DJBY01000125.1:1488-5732 GCA_002430605.1 Opitutia bacterium UBA5964
CATCATACCGGCACGGAGAATCTTGAAGCGACCTTCAATGCATCTATGAATCGCCTGACGGTCGGCATCATTATCGGCTCTTTATTGATCGGCTCGTCGCTGATCATCACCACGGGCATTGGACCACTGCTGTGGGGCTTCCCCGCGATCGGCATCGTCGGCTTCCTCGTCTCAGGATTGCTCGGGATGTATATTGTCATTTCGAGTCTACGCAATCACCCATAAAGTGGAGTCGCTTGACTGCTCTGTTGCGTGGCAAGCCGAACGCCACTGCTGCCTGCGTTGTTTGTCTGACGACCTAAGTGTGCTGCTCGAGTGATGGCTTGTTCTTTGAGCTAGTACGGTCAGGCTGATGGGTAGAAAATGGCCGTCTAATCCTATGCTCGAAATATTTGGCGCATTCGTATGACCAGAACGTAAATGCATTAAATGCGGACCACACCGAGGGTTCCTGCCGAAGGAACAGTCACGGTTCTGGGAGGGACGAGTTCAGCCTCGTTCGTAGTCGATTGACTCAACACCGCAGCTCCATCGGATGCGCAGTGTTTATGCGCAGTGGAATTAGTTCTCAATGCAAGGCATGCGGACCGAGCATAGTTTTTACGCTATCTTTACCTAAATTTTGATAGTAATTTATAATATAAGGTATATTACTACAGTGAGTATATTATTCTTAAATCTCTACCCACAGCTAACTTAAGTTACGTTAGCTTTACATCAAAACTACAAAAACTATGAAAACACCTCAAAAGTCTGGCTTTACTCTCATTGAAATGATCGGCGTCCTAGCGATCATCGGTATTCTCGCTGCAGTTGTAGCGCCACGTGTGATCGAATCGATCCGTGACGCCAAAGTCACTTCTGCAATTGGTTCGGTTAATTCAGCTAAGACTGCTGCATTGAGTTATTATCAGCGCTATGACCGTTTCCCCGAGGACGGCACCTTGGCCACTATCGTTGATTACCGGACCGACCCAACTGGCGCCACTACAGTTTCTGGTGCAAACGCTGATTTTGGCGATTTATTAGTTAAACAGGAACAGTTACTTGAGGCCGAAAGAACCCCAATCGGCGAAGATATTAATGGCAAGGAGTGGGCAGTCGGCTGCTCTACGATAGCTAATGGAGGTGTACTTGATGCTGGTGGTGGTACTGCAACCGGTTATGGTACAGCTCCCTTCGTGTTTAAGTCTGCGGGGCGTGCGAGTCGTATCGTGTACTTCATGATGCCCAACTTAACTACTCAGGAAGCAGCTGCTCTAGCGACTAAAGTGAATGGCCCATTTCCAAATACGATACAGGGTGACTTGAATGTTATCGGCGAGTCTGATGTGGGTGGTTCACCTCTGACAAACATTGACGGTGCGAACGCATGGTTTATTGATAATGGTGATTCTACTTACGATGCGTTTCTCTATGTTGCGCATCAGTAATCCTTGTTTGGATAACTAAATAGCCACTTGAGCGATTCCGCGCCCAAAGTTTCTGATCCTCACCAGGCTTCTATTTCGATGGAAGCCTGGTTTGTTTCGGAACGAATACTTACCAACTCGCAGGCTGTCTTAGCCCAGCGTGAAGGTGCCCGCTTAGGGCTCAGTTTTAGCGATATCGTCCAGCGGTTGGGCCTAGTGACGGGGGAAGAGCTCTCGCGCTATCGTTCAATGCGCGGCCAGTTGCGCACCGCCAGCGAGTTCATTCGCGAAGGTCACGGAGAGGGGAACCATCTCAGTCTACGTCGACTGAGCTTAAGCGATGCCCTGCGCGCGAAACTCCCGATGCAGCTATGCCAAAGCTTGGTGGCAGTGCCGATTGATGAGCGTGAGGGCGTTCTTTGGGTCGCCACCAGTAATCCGTTTGATTTGCCAACACTCAAGCGTCTGGAGACGGCGGCGGGGCAACCCGTGGAAGCGCTATCCGCTTCGGAGACCGACGTGCGGCTCGCGATTAACCGCAATTATACCGCGCGCGATGAGCTGTACGAGGCAGTGGGAGCCTTTATCCGAATGGATGCTGCGGTACTAAATGAGCAGAGTCAGGATGACCCGCCGATGATCCGCTTAGCGGAGCAAATCTTGATGCACGCCGCCACGCGTGAGGCCAGTGACGTGCATCTACATCCTGAAGAGCGGTTTTTCCGCATTCGCCTCAGAGTGGATGGTGTACTAGAGGAAGGCTTACTACTGCCCAGTGCAATCCGCAGCGCACTCACCGCGCGCTTTAAAATTCTCGCGGGGATGAATACCGCGGAGGATCGACTGCCGCAGGACGGGCGCATTCACTTTTCCATAGGCAGTGAGGCAATTGACATTCGTGTCTCCAGCTTGCCGTGCAGTAACGGGGAAAGTCTGGTAATGCGACTGCTCGACCAGTCTCGCCTGCAACTAAAGCTTCCCACGCTCGGATTCTCACCGGAGCAGGAGGCGCAATTTACCGAAATCTTAGATCAACCGCATGGTGTATTTTTGATTACTGGCCCGACTGGAAGTGGAAAAACCACCACCCTATATTCGTTGCTTTCGATGCTTGATGCGGAAGCGCGTAGCGTATTCACCCTCGAGGATCCGATTGAGTATCGCCTTCCGTTAATTCGGCAGACGCAGATAAAAGACGAGATCGGACTCACCTTTGCGAGCGGGCTGCGCACTCTATTGCGGCAGGACCCTGATGTCATTTTAGTCGGTGAGACGCGCGACCAAGTAACGGCCGAGTTGATGATCCGAGCTGCTCTAACTGGGCATTTAGTGTTCTCCACCTTGCACACTAACGATGCCATTAGCGCAGTGCCGCGCTTAACCGATTTGGGTATTCCGCCGTATTTGCTTTCCAGTAGTCTGCTCGGACTCAGTGCACAGCGCTTAGGTCGACGGCTTTGTCCGGTTTGCCGTGAGGCGCATACATTGACGCCTAAAGAGTGGGCAGGTCTCGGTGGTGGCATAGTTGAAGGGCCGGTTGATTTATACCGCGCAGTGGGCTGCTATGCCTGTGGCGAAAATGGCTATAATGGGCGTATTAGTCTGGCCGAGATCATTCGGGTGAGACCGGGACTCGCAAATTTAATTGATAGCCATCAACCGACCGCGATCCTCAAGCAGTATCTGAAGAAGCAGGGGATTCCATTGATGCGTGAAGATGGGCTTGCTAAAGCCAGAGCGGGCCTTACCACGGTTGAGGAAGTGGGTCGGGTGATTCAGCTCGAGTCAGACATGGAAATTGCGGATGCCTGAATTTAATTATACCGCAGTCACAGCGGATGGCCGAATCGTGAAAGGTCAGCGCGAAGCTGAATCATCGGTGCGCTTGAATGACCTGCTCGCACAAGACGGGCTTGAATTAGTGAATTCAGATTTGCGCGAAAAATTGCGCGGCCGAGGCTATGCGAGCCTCACACTAAAATCTACTGAGCTTGCAAATTTAATTTTTCAAATTGGCATTCAGCTACGCGCGGGTGTACCTGTGCTGGAAGCCTTGCGCACTCGTGAGGGCGAAGAAGCCTCTGGAGCTCAATCCAAGATACGTGATCGCCTCGGAGAGTTGGTGGAGCAGGGAACGCCACTGAGTAAGGCGCTCGAGCAATTCCCTAGAGTCTTCCCTAGTTACATTCGCAATGTGGTGCAAGTTGCAGAGCAGAGTGGCTCATTGGCTGAAAACTTAATTGAGCTACGTGCTTATTTGGAATGGATGGATAAAAACTGGAAGGCGTTTAAGCAAGCGATGCTTTATCCTGCTTTTGTGATGGCAGCACTCGTGGCTTTTATCTTCATCGCGCTACGCTTTGTTTTTCCGACGGTGACCGAATTGTTGTTCGAGCTCGATATTCCCCTGCCTTGGATTACCCGAGCGATGATTGCATGCAGCGATTTTGTGGTGAACTACTGGGCGGTGATTGTGGCTGTTTTTGTAGCCACCCCCCCAGGCCTGCGCTTATTGTTTAAACTATCCTCAAAAGCGGTACTGGTACGAGATCACCTACTTTTGCAGATCCCATATCTGGGTGACGTGATTCGGACTCTAGCGGTTGCCCGTTTCTTGCGCAGCCTGATACTGATGCAAAAAGCTGGTATCGTGATTACCGATTCACTGGCAATGGCGCGAGATGTCGTCGGCAATAAAGTGATCGAGCAAAGTGTACAACGGATCGAGAACGCGGTGGCGAATGGCTCAAGTATGAGCCAAGGCATGGCTAAAGATCGCGTTTTCCCTGCCCTTGTTCGTACGATGATCGGGGTCGGAGAGCGCACTGGATC
>DJBY01000066.1:0-2609 GCA_002430605.1 Opitutia bacterium UBA5964
GCGTGTGCTACCAGATCTTTCGGTGGTGCTCTTTTACGATGGGGTGAACAATTCGCGCGATGGCGTATCTGGAGGTGCTCATGAGTATCTCTACTCCGTCGGCCTCGGAGTGCGTTATCAGACGGTCGTCGGCCCCGTGCGGTTAGAGTATGGCTATAATCCAGATCCGCGCAATGAGGACTCGCATGACGCGCTGCACTTGTCGGTCGGCTTTCCGTTTTAGGGAGATTATAGTGCAGAGTCTGTATCCGACTGTTAATCTTGCTTCCCTCATCGTCTCGGGGGCGCGGCTTGGGCGATTAAGATTATGAGTAGGATTATGATTAAGATCGAGGCTGGGGTGACTGACGTCTAGATACTCGAGTATGTGCTTTCTCCTTGATTCTCAAAGAAATACACGCACGCTACGCGACTTCTTAATTGGACCCGGATGCGTAAGTTGGCCGGGCTTATCACCCAGACCACATATAATGACGTTTCACGATCTTGGACTCGACGAGTCTATTCTTAAATCTATCGACGAGTTCGGCTTCACGACGCCGACTCCTATTCAAGCGGGTTCCATTCCGCACATTCTTGAGGGCAGGGATGTCATCGGCTCAGCTCAGACTGGCACGGGTAAGACCGCGGCCTATGCGTTACCGATCCTACATCGCCTCGGCGGCCATAAAAAGAACGCACCCCCACGTTGCCTCATTCTGGGGCCGACACGTGAGCTCGCTGCTCAGGTCGAAGATCAATTTGCATCCTATGGTAAATACTGTGCGCCGAAGTGCTGCCTGATTCACGGTGGTGTCGGCTATGGCAAGCAACTCGACGAGCTGCGCGAGGGCGCGGATGTCGTCATCGCCACTCCTGGCCGTTTACTCGATCACTTGCAACAGGGCAATTTCGACCTCCGTTCGATCGAAGTCTTGGTGCTCGACGAAGTCGACCGCATGCTCGACATGGGCTTCATCGACGATGTGCAGCGCATTATTAAGATGTGTAACGCAAATCGCCAAACGTTGCTGTTCTCGGCAACTGTTTCGGACGACATTAAACGCTTAGTCGCGAAGAGCCTGAAAGATCCAGTCGAAGTCTCGATCGGGATCAAACTGACGCCTGCTGAGACTGTGAAGCACGAAGTGTATCCAGTCGGCGCGATGCAGAAGTTCGACCTGTTGATCGCTCTGATCGATAGCATGGAAGTCGATAGTATGATTATTTTCTGCCGCATGAAAGTGGGTGCGGATCGTATCGCTCGCTGGTTGCAGGAGCGCGATTACAGTTGTGTCGCGATGCACTCAAATCTTCAGCAGAAGGCACGCACCAAGGCCTTGGAGCAGTTTAAGGATGGCACAATGAAAATTCTCGTTGCCACCGATATCGCTTCGCGCGGTCTGGACATCGCCAATGTGACGCACGTCATCAATTATGATGTGCCAGAGCATGCGGAAGACTACGTACACCGGATCGGACGCACTGGTCGTGCGCAGCGTGAAGGCGATGCGATGACGTTGGTCGCTCCCGATGAGCAGGCGAAGCTCGATGCGATTGAGAAATTTATCGATCAGCCGATTAAGCAGCGTAAGCTAGATAATTTTAACTATTTCCACGAACCGATCATTCGCAGCGAGTCTGCAGAGCCGCCGAAACGTCGTAAGCGCAATTCGGCATCGAGCCGTTTCGGGCGTCGTCGTTAATCGGCGAGTGTGGTTCTCTATTTTGTTTGGAGGGATAGTGTCGCCGCTGTCTAACTGTACCCGTTGCATATTGCCTCTCTTTGAGGACGCCGGGGGCGGCATCCCTCCATCAGAATAACAAAAGTGTATCCTCGTTTATGAATTTGATGCTTTTTGATGAAGCCTTTGAGTCGGTTCGACTCGAAGGGAGCGATCCTCGTGCGCAGCATTTGCGTAAAGTACTGCGTGCAGAGGTCGGCACCTTGGTGTTTCTGGGCTTCGTCAACGGGCTGCGTGCGCGGGCGAGAGTGGTTGCATTGCAAGCCGATGGTGCTGTGGAGTTGGAGGTCATTGGCACCGAGCCAGCGCCGCCGGCGTTACCGGTGACTTTGTTGATTGGCCTGCCACGGCCACATACGGCGAAGCGTGTCCTGTTTGAGGGCGCGAGTCTCGGCGTGGCGGGCATTCATTTTTTCGAAGCCGAGCGTAGCGAACCGTCCTATGCGCAGAGCAGTTTGTGGCAGACCGACGAGTGGCGTGATCGTATCCGTCTAGGCGCCGAGCAGGCTTTTAGTACGCATCTTCCTCAAGTTGCGATGCATGCTGATCTGCAGTCGGCGATTTCCGCGCTGCATGGTGCGGATACGCATGTGGCGTTGGATAATTACGAGGCGGGTGGCTCGTTGGGCGAAGTGTTGCCCGATACCGCTGCGAGCGCAGTGATTGCGCTCGGTCCAGAGCGTGGTTGGTCGTCTTACGAGCGCGATGTGTTTCGTAAGAACGGCTGGAAGCTCGCGCATCTAGGCGCACAGGTACTGCGTGCCGAGACGGCGTGTGTGGCTGCAGTGTCGGCGACGGCGACCAAGCTCGGTCTATGGACGGAGCAGACGGCGACGGAACTCTGAACTCAAAGGAGTGAGGGCGACTCGCCCTCGTTTGCGTCAA
>DJBY01000066.1:2808-3463 GCA_002430605.1 Opitutia bacterium UBA5964
AAGGTCTTACCGCAGCACTCTGGGTTTTTGATGGCGAGCCACGGCTTGCCGTCGCCAATCAAGTCGAAGCTGCCGAGGATGCCGAAACTCATCGCGAAGCGGTGGTCTTCGTAAGTGTCGATCTGGATCAGTTGCCCCGCGTTACGTGCCTTCATTGCACGGGCGCGTAGTTCGTTGGGCTTTATGCTGATAGTAAGTGCGTCGTCCTCTTCTTTGACGAGTTGGCCGAGCTTGGAGAGTTCATTGGCCATGCCGGCGATGCGATCTGTCTCTTGGTGGCGGGTGTGGCCAATGCCGCATATACGGACGGAGCCGCCGAGTAGCGGTGCGATCGCACCGTAGGTCAGGAAAGTGTCGGAAAATGGGTTGAAGTCGATCTCGCGATGGCCGCGGCCGATTGCCTCTGGAGCGGCGCAGTTAGCGATCCATTGATTGGACTCGGCGTCGACGCGCAGGCCGTGGTGGGCGAGCACTTCGACGAAGTGGGCGTCGCCCTGCAGAGGATCGGGGCTGAGGTTGGGAATGGTGAGCTGGCCGCCTTGGATCAGAGTCAGTGCCAAGAAGTAGCTGGCCGCAGAGATGTCTGGCTCGATCGAGTAGATGCCATTGCTCGGAGCTTTATAGTGGAGTGCTTCGAGTGAATAGTTGCCCTCAG
>DJBY01000066.1:3658-4276 GCA_002430605.1 Opitutia bacterium UBA5964
GGCTGAGCCTGCGGGTGCTGCGAGGAGCAGTGCGGAGAGGATCTGGCTGCTGGCGCTCGCATCGACTGTGGCATGGCCGCCGTTGTAGCCTTTGGCTTTGAGCGTGAATGGGAAATGCCCTGGCATGCCGTGGAATTCAAACTCGGCGGCATTGAGTGCGACCAGTGCATCGAGCAGGCCGGACATCGGGCGTTCGCGCATCGCAGGGTCGCCGTCGAGTGTGTAAGTGCCGCCAGCTTGCAGTGCGAGAAAGGCGGTGAGGAAGCGCGCGGCGGTGCCGGCGTTGCCGACGTGCAACTCTGCCGCGCTGTTGGGAATGCTGCCACCTTCACCTTTAATCGTGATGGTTGCGGCGGTCTGGTCGGCCGCGCATTGAAAGCCTAGCGCAGTGAGCGCTTCTAGCATGATGCGGGTGTCGCGGCTAAAGAGCGCACCTTCGAGGCGGGTTTCGCCTTCGGCGAGCGCGGCCAGAATTAGGGCACGGTTGGTAATACTCTTAGAACCTGGCAACTGGATGGTGTTGTCGAGCTGCCGAGTGAAGGGCGTGATGGGAAGCGGGTCGGTCATCTTTTTGAAATACTGACGAAGCGCGAGTAGCGCGGAGATGGTGAATCGGAA
>DJBY01000066.1:4416-5517 GCA_002430605.1 Opitutia bacterium UBA5964
AAGGAACAAGTGGGTGCCCTTTGGGCAACTTAAGGAACAAATTTTTAAAAATGGAGGGAAATGCTCCGTCATTTCCGTGCGTAGATAGAGCTCGCTTGGGCTGTCGGTGGAAACGACGGAGCGTTTCCCTCCAATAGGAACCTTGCTCAACTTACAGCTGATCGCGGTAGGTTTTACCGCGTTCGAGTTGGGCGATGACGCCGAGCGAGTCCTGGTTAAGGAGGGCTGTTTTGAGATGATGAAGCTGCTGCTCGAAGCCTTCGATCGCACGCAGGACTTCGTCGCTGTTTTGTTCGAGGATCTGCTTCCAGAGCTGCGGATCGCCGGATGCGACCCGTGTCGTATCGCGTAGTCCACCACCGGCGAGGGTGCGCCAGGTGCCGTCTTGCGTGGCGAGGTAGCCACAGAGTGTGGAGGCGAGTAGGTGTGGTAGATGGCTAATGTGGGCGACGATTTCGTCGTGTTTTTCGGGCGATACGGTTGAGACAGTCATACCGAGTGCGTCCCAGAACGCGCTGAGCTTGGTGATCGCTTCGTTGGAGGCCCCCTCGAGCGGTGTGAGGATGCAGGCCGCTTTCTCAAACAGGTCGGACTGTGCGTGTTCCATGCCTGCTTGTTCAGAGCCAGCCATGGGATGTGCGCCGAGGAAAGTGGCCGAGTGTCCCTCGAGTGCGCTGCGCGCTTCGCGACAGATCAGGCTCTTGGTACTGCCGACATCGGTGATCAGTGCATCTGCGGCGAGTGCCGAGCGGATTTGCAGCAAGAGTGGCACGATGGTTTGAACGGGCGTGCAGAGTACCACTAGGTCGCTGCCAACAACGGCCTCTTCGGGAGAGTCGAGCACCGCATCGCACCAGCCCTGGCTCAGACACTTCGCGCGAGACTCAGGGCGTCGGGACCAAGTCACCACTCGTGCGGCGAGTCCGCGTTCTTTTACCGCCATGGCTAAGGAGGCGCCGAGAAGGCCTGGGCCGAGTATCGTGATCTGCTGAAACATGGAAAGGTAGGAGGCTTTGCTTGTTGGCCGTTGTCGGTTAAAGTGATTTGTTCAAAGTTTTAGGACTGGAAGTGGGATACACTTTTCGTGGCAACTGGCAACTG
>DJBY01000066.1:5709-8126 GCA_002430605.1 Opitutia bacterium UBA5964
TAGTGTCGGGTTCATTTAGGCAGACCGTGTTTACAGTGCCAGCTCCAATTCCCTTATGGTTCATTTGAAGAAGTCTTTAACCTCCCGCCGATCCTACGAAACCAGTGGTCTCAAGCGATTCATGATCGTGTTGCTTATAGTCATCGCTTGTACGGGCGTGTTGGGGCTATTCTGGTTCTTGAGTCAATTTGGGCCGAAGGAGGTCGATTATAGCGCGATCACTGCGGATGTAGAGATCTCTGTTGAGGCGAAAGCGCTGCGCGAGCAGAGTCTCGAGGTTGAGGCGCAATTTGAGGAGGTGTTGGCGATGCGTTCGGCGGAGCCGCAGGATGCGTTGTTGTTGAAGCGCGCGCTGGATTTGCATCGTCAGTATGTCGGTGCGATGCCTAGATATAATCCAGAGGCATCACAACGCTTGGAGGATTTAGAGGAGCGCTATCAAGATCTATCAGCAGAGTACTTGAAGGTGGCGAGCGCGGCATTAGAATCTGAGGCGCAGAGATTGGCGATAGATGAAGCGTATGAAGCTGCGCGGGATAAATACCAGGAGGCCTTTCAGAAGCAGAAAACAATCAATGAGAATTTCCCGTTGAGTTCGGCCTATGATGTCGGGCGTGCCACACGCTTGCAGCGGCAGGCGCGCTATCTAACGGCTGAGCCGTTGTTGCAGCACAGTCTGAATTTTGAGCGAGAGGCGGATGCATTCATTGCAAAGAACGAGTGGGAGTCTGCAGCGGGCTTGTTGCAGCAAGCCATACAGATCCAGCAGCAGCTCAATCGTGAGTATCGCGGCACCAACCAAGCGAGTGTTTCTAGGCTGGAGGGCTTAAGGGTGAAATGGGTTGGGATCGAATCGGGGCAAGATCATCTTGAAATCGAGCAAGTGTCGAATCTGGCGGATGCGAGTCGTGCGGAAGGTGAAACGCTGAAGGCGGCGAGCTTGTATGAGGAAGTGGCACGCCTGCAAAAGCAGTTGAATAAAGAGTATCCTGACAGTCCCTACGCATCGTCGGAGCGCGTGATCGAGTTTCAGCGAAAGAGTCAGACCGCTCAAAGCGTTGAGCTCGGCTTGGAGATTGAGAAGAATCATGATTTGCTGAAGCGCTTACTCTCAGAGCGCCGCACGTATGAGGCCGCGGAAGTGATTGTGGCGCTGCGTCGCGATATTAAGCACATGCAGAATGCGTTCCCGCGCAGTTCACTCAATGATGAGGAGCTTGAGGTGAAGGTGCGTTATTTGAATTTGGTGCAAAGCGATCTCGGCTACATTCAGGACCGTGTGTATGATGCGTTGCTTCCTGTGCCAGGCGCGGAAGGCTTGCGTATGCTCCGCACCGAGCTACCTCAGGCGCTCTATTCTTTAATGATGGGCACGAATCCGAGTCGTAATCAAGGCGATGTTAATCCGGTGGATTCGGTAAGTTGGACGGAGGCAAAAAGTTTTTGTGAGCGGTTGTCTTGGATTTTAGGTAAAGAAGTTCGGTTGCCATCAGAGAATGAATTTCGCCAAGCGTTGGGTCGTTTACGTTACGTCGTGCTTGAAGAACACGTCTGGAGTATTTTGGATGCAGCTGGCGTGGCGCAGCCCGTCGGAAAGAAGGCGCCGTTTGCGAGTGGGTTTTACGATCTGCTGGGCAATGTCAGTGAGTGGCTAGAGTCGGGGGATCGGTTTAATTCGGAGGAGGCGCGCCACATCGGCGGGCATGCACAAGACCGCCTCGAGTCGATTTTCAGCGTGCCGATGCGCAGTGCACCACGAGGCGAGCGTAATCGATTGACTGGATTTCGGGTCGTGGTGCTCGTCGATTAACATTTAATTAACCTGACGGGGGCAAGTTCGAGTTGCTTTCGAGGCTGCGCTTCTGGCATAGTAGTAGCACTATGGAGCGTTTAGACGAAGCAGTGAGCCAAGCGGATTTGCAAAAAAAAGCAGATCGGGCTAAGCTGATTATTTATGTCTTTATGTTCTTGTTTATGATGCTTCCCGTTGTGGCTGCGTGGCTGTCGGGCGCACTTGATTTTTAAATTTCTGTCGATAATTCTTTGATGAAGAAAACTCTGCTCATTTTTCGTATCTTCTTCCTGCTGATCAGTCTGCTTGGTTGTTTGTTGATGTCGTACCAGGTGGAAGAGTGGAGCTTGTGGCTCGTCATGACTGTAGGCATGGGCATCGCGAGTTTGGTGATTCTGATCGACCTGATGCTACAGGGATTTTCATTGCGTGGCCTCTCGGCGATTACCTTTGGTCTACTCATTGGCGGCGCGATTGCGTATTTACTGGGTACGTCGCCGTTGTTTGAGCCCTTGGAGAGCGACCCTGACTTAGCGCAGATGCTGTATCTGGTTCGTCTAGCGTTATATGTGATCTCGATGTATCTTGCCACGGTGATTGCGCTTCGAGGTAAGGATGAATTCAA
>DJBY01000066.1:8406-9062 GCA_002430605.1 Opitutia bacterium UBA5964
GCCTTGATTGACGGGCGTATCGCACCGATTTGTGAGAGTAAATGGATGGGGCACGCTTTGTTGATTCCACGCTTCGTGTTGGATGAACTACAAGCCATCGCGGATTCTCCGGATCCGATTCGCAAGGAGAAGGGCCGCAAGGGACTGGATATTTTGAACCGACTGCGCAAGATGAAGCATCTAGATCTACGCATCCACGAGAGTGATGTGTTGGATGCGCAGGCGGTGGATTCGAAGTTGGTATTTCTGGCAGTGTCAATGAAAGCCAAGCTGCTGACGACGGATTATAATTTAGCGAAACTCGCGGAGTTTCATGGGGTAGAGTGGTTGAATATCACATCACTGGTGAAGGCGCTGAACCAAGAGATTTCGATTGGAACTCTTGTGAGTGCTGAGTTGGTGCGCGCTGGCAAGGATGCGGGGCAAGCGATTGGTTATTTGCCGGACGGCTCGATGCTGGTGGTGAATGGCGGCAGCTCGCAAATTGGTAAAGAGGTGCGAGTCGAGGTGGACTCGGTGGTCCCGTCTGCCGGCGGAAAAATGATTTTTGCGACGTATCGACCCGATGTTTCCGAGGCCTAGTGCAGGTTGAGCGCACGTTAGGCGTATGCGTTAAAAAAGTGTTAAATCACTGACTATAAGTCGCTTTTGCTTGA
>DJBY01000066.1:9293-13040 GCA_002430605.1 Opitutia bacterium UBA5964
ATATAATAAATAATAATAACAAAAAAGGAATATCATCATGCAAAACAAAAGCAAAAAAGGGTTCACACTCGTTGAAATCATGATCGTTGTAGTAATCATCGGTCTTCTCGCTGCAATGGCAGTCCCAGCCTTCCAAAAGGTTCGTGAGACTTCACAGGAAAAAACTATTACGAATAACCTTCGCCAGTTGGCATCCGGTGCCGATCAGTACTTCCTCGAAGAAGGCAAGACCACTGTCGCTAGTGCTGATCTTCTTGGCTCTGCTGGTTATGTTAAGACATTCACTGACGTTGCTGGCGAAACATATCCAGCGACAATCACCACAGCCCTGACTGTTTTGACAACTGCAGGAACTAAGACTGTCTCAATCAACTTCTAAGTTGATTGTGAGGTTGTTTTTTTAATTCAAGCCGCCTACAGATGTAGGCGGCTTTTTTATGCACTTACGAGATCTACTTCCAGCTGTATTACTGCTTCTTTCGGTTTCGTGCGCGCTGTTGCTTGGTTTTTTTGCCTTTGATAGTGAAACGGCGGTGGCGCTGATCAAGCGGGCGGGGTATTGGGTGATGCTCGCCAATTTTACGTGGTTGGTGATCAATCTCATCAAACGTGCGTCGCGCGTTGCGGAAGTGCGGGTTAGACTCGGTGGGTGGATCGGGCCACTCCTATTTATTAGCGCCGTATCGGCAGTGCTCTTTGCGCTTCAACCTACAGGCTATAAGATTATCATGGATGAGCCAGTGCTCTCGGCAACGGCGCTGCGGATGCATGAATATAAAGAAGTCATGACGACAGCGCGGGCGCATGACTTGCAAGGGGTGTTTACGCAACTCGACGGCTATGTCGATAAACGGCCGTATTTCTATCCGTTCCTGGTCAGCCTGTTGCATGATTTTACGGGCTACCGTAGCAGTAATACGTTTCTACTGAATGCGCTGCTTACCCCAGTTTTTCTAGGCCTTCTCTTTATCTGTGGTCGATGGGCCTGGCCCCGTTATGGTGGTTATTGTGCGGTCATGCTGTTTGCGACGGTGCCGTTGTTGGCGATGAATGTAAATGGTGGGGGATTTGAGCTGCTGAACCTAGTCATGATCTTAGCCGCCGTAGTTGCTGCGAAGTCGTATGTAGAGGCACCCTCGTTGCGCCGAGTCGATACGTTGATCTTGGTAGGACTTTTGCTTGCTCAGACTCGCTATGAGTCGGTCCTCTACGTTTTAGCCGTCGCGGCGGTCGGACTCGTCGGATGGTTCAAAGTGCGGACACTGCTCATTTCGACGGTAACAATTGTCGCGCCGCTGTTACTGATTCCATTTGCTTTGCAGCAGGTTATTTTCAGTGATTACCAGGGGCTTTGGCAGCTAAAAGACGGTGCTGAAAAGCCCTTCCTATTGCGATTGATCCCAGAGAACCTGGAACATGCGGCGACCTTTTTCTTTAATTTCACTGATGATCAACAGCCGAATAGTTTGTTACTGTCAGTGCTGTTTGTCGCCGCGCTAGTTGTTACTCTAGTGCTGGGCTTTCGATGGATTCGAAACGCCAATTTTAGCGGATCGAAGCTGTTAGCCGTGCTGCCATTTTTTGCCGTGATTCTCTTTAATTTCGCTCTGTTGATGGCCTACCACTGGGGGCAACTAGATGATATTATCGCCACTCGAATTGTGCTCCCCTTTATTCTTTTTCAGGTGTTGTTCGTTGTCTTTTTTATAGGACGATTACCGCAGTCACGTGCGCTTCATTCGGTGGTCATGGTTGTCGTTTTAGGTTATTTTATGGCTGTCACTGTGCCTCTTTGCGCACGGAGCGATTTTCTGCGTTGGGTGCCAGTACAACACGAGGTGCTGTGGCTACAACAAGAAGTGCAGGAACACGAGGGGACATCAGCGCTGTTTATCACAAATAAACATTTAGTCGCTCTAGTTGAACGAAGGCCTGCGATTTCTCAAGTGCAAGCCATGCTGCGTAAAGGCCAGTTGGACTTACATCTCCGCCTAGGATCCTATCAAGAAATTTTGTTTGTCTATCCAAGCACCGTCGATTCGAAGCGAGTCAGGGAATTAAAGTTGGCAGCAGGTGACTTAGAGGCGAATTTTGAGCTTGAGTTGATAAAGCAAGAGAAGCTCGGTAAAGAACGATATATGTGTATCAGTCGGTTAAAGGCAGTTAAGTGGCTTGAGGGTGAGGTCAGGGAGTTTGAGCTGGAGGATTTATCCTTGTTGGATGATGCCGATACAAAGCTTCGATTTTATGCGAGGACGCTACCGTGATGATTACGCACAGTGAACGCCTATCGAACTTAAGGGCATCTTTCCCGCTGATAAGAGTGCTCTTGGCGTGTGTCGGGGTCGTTGGAGTATTCAGTGCCTATTTCGCGACGCCCGTATCGATGACGTCAGATATTGTGCGCTATGGCGGTTACTGGTTTATCCTCGCTGCTTTTTCAGGGTTGGTAGGCTACGGCGTTTCTCTATTACAGGTGGAGAGAAGTCGTTGTGTTTCTCTGCTTCGTCGGCTGGATCGAGTTTTCATCATCTTTTTTCTGGCATGCCTCGGCTTGTGCTTTGTGCATGCCAATTTCGGGCCGAAGGTATTAATGGATGATGCGATACTGATGTCTACGGCCAAAAATCTGCATCAGACCCGCGAGATGTTTACGCCTATATTTGGGCGATGGGTGTATAATGATTTTTCGCATTTTGACGGTTACGTGGATAAAAGGCCACTGCTCTATTCTTTTGCGGTTTCGCTGTTGCATGACCTCTCTGGGTATCGAGCGATGAACCCCTATATTTTAAATGCTCTCTGTGGCGTGTTACTTCTCGGTGGAGTGTCACTGTTGGGCTATCTGTGTTCCGTTAAAAAAGGAGCCTATTTACTGCCCTTTTTGTGGATCAGTATCCCGCTCTTTGCTCAGAATGCGACTGGTGGAGGGATGGATCTGATCAATCTCGTTATGATCGTTGGCGTGATATTACTTTCGGTGCTCTATTGGCAGCGGTTGGATTCGAGGAGTGAAGGCGCGTTGGCATTGGCGGGTGTCTTGCTTGCGCAAGGGCGCTATGAGTCACCAATCTTCCTGCTCCCAGTTGCAGTGGTGATCATCTTAGGCTGGCTGCGTGGTGGCAGGGTAATTTTGTCCGCCGGCTCAATTTTTGCCGCGCCACTTTTGCTTGGGTTACTGTTGCAGAATAAGTTCTTCGCGCAGACTGAGGCGCTTTGGGAGCTGCATTCTGGGGCTGAGACGGCCTTCGCGCTAGCCAATGTGCCAGAGAATCTTGTGCGCGCATTACACTTTTATTTTAATGTCGGCGATGCGCATGCGAATTCTTTATGGGTCGCGGTGCTCGGCTTCCCCTGCCTAGTATTTTTCACTCTCTATCTTTTGCGTGAATGGCGCCAGTTATCTGTGGCTCGTCCCGCACATATTATTATTGGGCTGTTTGGCTTCTTTCTATTTATCCACATGGCAGTGATTCTATGCTATCATGATGGTAAGCTAGATCGCTTGTTTGCTGCACGCTTCGCACTTCCATTTTATCTGTTACTCACGATTTCGATCGTGATTGTGCTAGAGAGGCTCAGCCATAAAGCCGCGATTTGGAGTGCTGTGGGAGTGGGCACGCTACTCTTTATCGTGGGCTTTACGTTACCGATGAATGCGAAAGGCGTTTTTACTCGTCGCAACTATGTGGCGAATGAAATTGCTTGGTTGCAGTCGGTCGCGGATCGCGAATTTGAGCCCCGCAG
>DJBY01000108.1:0-1201 GCA_002430605.1 Opitutia bacterium UBA5964
AAAGTGGAGCCACCTGTCAGAGTCGAACTGACGACCTGATGATTACAAATCAACTGCTCTACCAACTGAGCTAAGGTGGCCTTCACTTACTGAATCGGGGACTTGAACCCCGAACCAATTGATTAAGAGTCAACTGCTCTACCAATTGAGCTAATTCAGCAAGTGTGTTAATGACGTTAATCACCAACGAAGATGCGGAGACTGTTTCAGAACTTCATTCTGTCAAGCCATCGATTTTATTTTTTTAAATTTCTTTTTCTGGTCGCGTAGCATCGGCATTGGAGCCGCTGTCAGACTGTGATTGGTTGACTTCTGGACGCTGTGGGCGCGGGCCTTTTTTGTTGTTATGCGGAGGGGATGCCATGAAGCCCTGTTGTTCGAAGATGGCTTTGCGCTCTGCGTGCGACATCTCTTTGAGCTTTGTGCGCCATTCTGCACGCTGTGCCGGGCTCATTTCCAACCAGCGTTCGCGCATGGCTTCGCGCTGCTCCTTGGGGATTGTTTCAAATTCCTTACGCATGGCGGCGACTTTTCCAGGTGCCATTTTGTCAATTTTACCGATCCGTTCACGTAACTGTGTCTTTTCTTGGGGCGACATCTTTTCGATGCGCTCGACGGTTTGGCGCAAGTTGACCAGCTCGGCGTCGTTCATTTGCAGTAGGTGCTGCAATAGGCGTGTTTCTCCGCCTGAGCCTCCTTTGGGTGTGCTTTGCGCGCCTCTATCGTGGGCGTCTTGGCCACCCGCGCTGGTGGCTGCAATTAATAGACAGGCGAGTGCTGCGATGAGTGTGCTAGCTTTCATGATTCGATTTCGAAGGTGAGTGCGTCGAGTGTGCTGAGAAGATTGGTGCTGCCGAAGTGGTGGTCTTGAAGTTGGCCGAGTCCCGTGAGGCCTTCCTCTAGCAAAAAGATTTCCTGCATGTCGGCTGCGCTGAGCGAGGAGGCTGGCTCTGTGGCAGCTTGCGGCAGTATCAGCGGTGCGAGTGTTAGGGCGAGCACGACGAGTGCGGCGATCGGCAGGGCGAAGCGCAGCAATCGCGCGACAGGACTGCGGCGGCGTTTCGCGGCTGGCAGCGCTTCGGCGGCCGCAAGCACACGGGCGGCAAAGTCGGCGCTGGGTTTAAGCGGGCGGCTGGTGAGGAGGTCGTCGATCGTGCGATCGAGTGGGTCGCGTGAGTCTGTGGTTTTCATGAGAAGTGGT
>DJBY01000108.1:1434-7244 GCA_002430605.1 Opitutia bacterium UBA5964
GAAGGTCGGAAGGTGGGTTAGGCGAAATCCTTGAGTTCGTGGCGAAGGTGAGTGCGTGCCCGGTGTATCCAGGTCTTTACCGAACTGATACTGGTGCCGAGGGTTTCGGCGATCTCGTCGTAAGCGAGCCCTTGTTGTTGACGTAACAGTATGGCGTTGCGCTGGTTTTCCGGCAGCGCTGCAAGGGCGCGGTGAAAGGCTTGTTCGATCTCGTCGCTAGCATCGACTGGTTCGGTTTGTTGCTGCATGACGAAGTCGGTGGGATCAATAAAATCGAGCGGTCGGCGTGCGCTTTTGCGGTAGCTGTCGATCAATCGGCGGCGGGCGAGGGTAAAGATAAAGGCACTGAAGGTGCCGCGGGCCGTGTAGCGTGGCGCGGCGCGGTAGAGTTCGAGGAAAGTCTCTTGGGCGAGGTCTTCGGCGTCGGCGCGATTGCGGGTGGAGCGGTAAAAGAAGTTGATCAGCCGTGTCTGCCAGCGCTCGACGAGGCTGGCAAAGGCGCTGCGATCGCCTGCAGCGAGTGCGCGCAAGCAGGCGCTATCGATATCTTCTACGATGGCGGCGGGGGCAAGGACTGTGGCTGGGGTGGTTTTCTGCATAATACCAGCGGGCGCGTTTGGATGTGTCGTCCAAACGCGTATCGTGGTCTGTGTGTGGGTGTACATGTTTACTCAAATAATCGGTGTTTTGCAAAGAAAGTTGCAGGACCCGGTGCAATTTTTTCAGCCGCGTCCACTTTTCGGCACAGCGCGCACGTTTGTGAGCGCATTTCGCGGCCATAAACCACCTGCCTGTCGACTATTGATAAAGCCGATAAGTATGCGGGTTCTGAACGATTTGTCGCGCAAGTTATTCACAATGCTTTGCGAACAACTTGTGCATAAATACTATATCTAGTGATTTTTTCCGAAAAATATACGATATATTGTGTTCATTTATTTGACAGCACAGATTCGGGCGCGCATGGTTGTACTCACCAAACGACCCCGTTTACGCCCCAAAACGTTCTATCTTACTCCCATTCAACAGCTTCAGTTGCAGCGATAGCTTTCCCCATTAATTTCTGCGATTTTCGTCCTTTTTTTAACAATTTCAAGTCTCACCAACAACTCACACAAACTCATGGAAAAATCCTACAAAATCGGCGATAAAACCTTCGTACTCGACGAAGCGAAAGCAGCAGAAGCCTATGCTGCCAAAAGAATCATTAACGGTAAGGACACGATGTTTTTCAATATCCTGCCGCTCAAATACCAGTGGGCGTATGATTTGTATAAGACCATGAAGAACAATCACTGGGAGCCGGAAGACATCCCTATGCAGAAGGATGTGGAGTTGTGGCGCAGTTCCGATCTTTCCGATGCGGAGCGCTGGATCATCAAGATGGCGATCGGTTATTTCTCTGCGGCAGAGGGTATTGTTGGAGATAATATTCAACACGTGACCCGTGAGTTGGTCACTGCTCCCGAGCTCAAGTTGTTGCTCGGCCGTCATGCGCATGAGGAGAATATTCATGCGGACTCGCTGGTTTATATGATCAGCTCGCTCGGCATCAACCCGCACGAGTGTGAGGCGATGTTTGAAGACATCCCAACCATCAAGCGCAAGACCGACTTCGTGGTCAGCAACTCCCGCGGCCTGCGTCGCGATATGGATTTGACCACCACTAAGGACAAGCAAGCATTCACTAAGAACTTGTTCCTCTTCGGCCAGTGCATGGAAGGCACTCAGTTCTACGGTCTGTTCGGTATGGTGCTGTCGCTCTACCGTCAGAACAAATTCCCTGGCATCGGCCAAATGTTTCGCTACACACTGCGCGACGAGTCCAATCATATCGAGGTGTTCCGCAATTTGATCATGGATCTAATTGAGGAGAATCCGGATGTTTGGACGGCGGACTTCAAGGAAGAGCTGCGCGACCTGATGCGCGAAGCCATCTCGTTGGAGAAGGACTTTATCAGCGACTGCCTACCAGTCAATTCGGTTGGCCTCAGTGCTGAAGAATTCTGCAAATACATCGACTACATTGGAGACCGTCGCCTTGAGGATGTCGGCCTAGAGCCGTTGAACTCTGGCGCCTCCAATCCATTCCCTTGGCTCGCTGAGATGATGGACATTAAGAAGGAGCAAAATTTCTTCGAAGGTCGTGTGACAGAATACCAGAAAGCATCTGCTCTGGGACAAGTCGACGACGACGAGCTCTAATCGAAAAGCTCGCAGATCCACCATTTTCGGAGTGCGGACCTAGTTCGCACTCCGTTGACCAAAGCCACTACCTATAAGGCCTACCCAGCCACCCCATTAACTAACTTAAACCAAAACAATAATCAATGATCCAAAAAATTTCATTCGAAGAAGATCTCGAACTCAAGCGCTACGCGTCTACTCCCAAAGATAAAAAACCACGCTTTGACTGGGCGGCGGTGATCGGCGAGGACCATTTTCAACGGTCCGAAATTAAAATTGAAGTCGAGGGTGGCGAGCGTGATTTCGATCTTGCTGAGATTGCTGATACCATTGGTGCGGCGCTGACTGACTTGCTGTTGTCTCGTCAGGAAGAAGAAATTTACACGGATGTGAATCAAAAGTTTGTCGCGAGTATTGCTGAGAGTGTCGGCAAAGTACTGGCCACTTCGATTGAGCAAGGCCGTGCGTTGAAACTATCGGCCCACGACATCCATCTCCTGATTGAGAAGGCATTGATTGAGAACGATGCGCACGATGTCGCCAAGAGCCTGGTGTTTGGTCGCGCCAAGGGGCAAGAGCGTGAGCGTGAACCCGTTTCGATTCGTTTGATTCGTCGCAACGGTCAAGTGGTGCCTTGGAGCGAAGCGAAGATCGAAGTCGCGGTGCGCAAGTCGTTCCTGTCGTTGCATATGGACTCAACGCCTGCGCTGGAAGTCGCACGTGCCGCGACAGATCGCCTCAATACCGCAGGTCAGGCATTTATTAACATCGAAGACGTGCAGGACGCGGTGCAAGAAGAGCTCATGCGCCAGGGCCATTTCAAGGTCGCCGAAGCATACATCCTTTATCGTGCGTACCGTTCGCGCCTGCGTGAGAATGAGGGTGAGGTCGCTTCTAGCGAAGCGTTGCAGGAGTCGATGATCGTCGTCACCGAAGCGAATGGTGAGAATACATTCTGGGATGGTGTCGATCTCAAGCGTCGCATCGAATTCGCGATGATTGGCTTGGATCTTAATTTAAGCGCAGATGAAATCGACGATGAGCTGCGCCGCTCACTCTATCCGGAGATGACTCGTTCGGACTTGCAAAAGACGATCATTCTCAATGCCAAGACCATGATCGAACGCGATGCCGACTTCGCGCTGTTTGCTGGTCGTATATTGCTGACATACATTTACGAAGAAGTGCTCGATTGGGACATCCTACGAGATGGTGTCGAGCAACTCAAAGAAGCGCATCGCCGCGGTTTTAAGAGCTATCTGAAGCGTGCGATTGAGATCGAGCGCATCCACCCGAAACTGCTCGACTTCGACCTCGATCAGATCGGTGCCGCACTCGACCCATCGGCTGACCTCGATTTCGATTATCTCGGCGTGCAAACCTTGTATGACCGCTACTTGATCGTCGATAAGACTGGCAAGAAGCACCGCCACCTTGAAGTGCCACAATACTTTTGGATCCGTGTCTCCATGGGCCTGTTCCACCACGAGAAGGAAGACCGCGAGGGCTACGCCATCCGTCTCTACAATCTCTACAAGAGCCGTCGCTTTTGTTCCTCCACGCCGACACTTTTCAATTCCGGCACGCTGCACTCGCAACTCTCGTCGTGCTACCTGTACAAGGTCGATGATAGCATCGAGTCGATCATGCACCGCGGCATCGCCGACAATGCCTTCCTCTCTAAATGGGCCGGTGGCCTCGGTGGTTCTTGGACTGCGGTTCGCGGCACTGGTGGCTTTATTAAAGGTACCAATGGTGAGAGCCAAGGCGTCATCCCATTCTTAAAGTTGCACAATGACCAACTGGTCGCAGTCAACCAAGGCGGCAAGCGTCGCGGCTCTGGTTGTGCGTATCTTGAGTCGTGGCACAACGATTTACCCGATTTCCTGGAGTTGCGTAAAAACACCGGTGACGACCGTCGCCGCACGCACGACATGAACACCGCGAACTGGATACCCGACCTATTCATGCAGCGTATGGAAGCCCGCACCGACTGGACCCTGTTCCGCTCCAACGAAACACCTGACCTACACGAACTCTACGGTAAGGCGTTTGAAAAGCGCTACACCGAGTATGAAGCGATGGCAGAGCGCGGCGAAATTTTTGGTCGTAAGCAGCCCGCTCTCGACCTGTGGAAGTTAATGCTGCGCATGATCTTTGAAACCGGGCACCCTTGGATCACCTTCAAGGATCCGTGTAATGTACGCAGCCCGCAGGATCACTGTGGTGTGATTCATAGCTCGAATCTCTGCACCGAGATTACCCTCAACACCAGCGACGAAGAGACTGCGGTTTGTAATTTGGGTTCGGTGGTGCTCGACTCACATCTTGATGCCGATGGTAACTTGGATCATGCGAAACTCCGTGAGACGATCAGCATCGCAGTGCGTGCACTCGATAACGTGATCGACATCAACTTCTATCCGACCGAAGCAGCCAGGACTGCCAATAGTCGTCACCGCCCCATCGGGCTCGGCATCATGGGGCTGCAAAACACGCTCTACAAAAAAGATATCGCATTCGCGTCTCAAGCCGCCGTTGAGTTCAACGACGAGTTCATGGAAGCCATCGCGTATTATGCCTACGAAGCGTCCAGCGACATCGCTGCTGAGCACGGCACTTACAGTAGCTATAAGGGCTCCAAATGGGATCGTGGTCTGATGCCGCAAGATACACTCGATATTCTCGAGCAAGAACGTGGCGAGAAAATCGAAGTGCCACGTGCTGGTAAGATGGACTGGAAGCCATTGCGCGAAAAAATCGCTAAGCACGGCATGCGTAACTCCAACGTGCTGGCGATCGCACCGACCGCGACGATCTCCAATATCATGGGCACTACGCCTTGCATCGAGCCGACCTATAAGAACCTGTTCGTGAAGAGTAACCTCTCCGGTGACTTCATCGTGCTCAACGGCGAACTGGTGCGCGACTTAAAGAAGCGCGATCTGTGGACGCCTGAGATGCTTGACCAAGTCAAGTATTTCGATGGTGAACTCGACGCAATCGAAGGCGTGCCGCAAGACCTGCGCGATAAATACCGCACCGCATTTGGTATTGAATATAAATACTTCATCGATGCTGCTGCCCGTCGCCAGAAATGGATCGATCAGTCGCAATCAGTGAACTTATTCCTGGCCGAGCCAGACATCAAAACACTCTCGCACATGTATCGCGATGCATGGCGCAAGGGCCTCAAGACCACCTATTACCTCCGCACCCTTGGCGCTTCCAATATTGAGAAAGCAACCACCAGTGTGAAAAAAGTGAAGCGTGGACGTGTCGGTCAAACCGATGCCGAAGCTGCGATATCCGCAGCAGCCAAAAAAGAATTCAGCGCGGCAGAGGTCAAAGCCTGCTCGCTCGAAGCCATGATGAATGGTGAAGAGTGCGAAGCCTGCCAGTAACGTTTACACAAGATATTGTTGTTATCTTATTATAGGAAAGCCGCATCCGAAAGGGTGCGGCTTTTTTGTGGGTCATCGTCAATGATTGGGATTTTCCCGGCAGCGCAAAGGGGAGGGTCCGCGCGGACCGCAGAGCATGAGCACCGAACGATGTACGGACCGCAGAGCATGGGCACTAAACGATGCACGGACGACGCGGAGGTCGTCCCTCCCGGCGAA
>DJBY01000015.1:0-1171 GCA_002430605.1 Opitutia bacterium UBA5964
ACAATCAACGGGCTTTTTTGTAAGCGCACAACCGACCTCGACTCTCTGAGCCCAAAGTATACCTCTACTACTATGATTACAAAATATCTCTGCAGCACTGTAATTCTGGTACTCACTCTCGCGCACACCACGGCATCGGCCAAACAAACACAGGTCTACTTTGGAACCGGCCGAGGCGGCGAAGGCATCTACAGCGCACAACTTGATAGCGCCACTGGCACTCTCTCTCCGATCACACTCGCGGCTGCCGTCGAGTTCCCAGGCTTTCTAGCGACTCATCCCAACCAACAATTCCTGTATGCCACCACTACTGGATTTGATGAGCCGAGTTCTGCTGGCGTCGCAGCCTTTCGCTGCCAAGCCGACGGCAGCCTAATTTTGCTCAACAAGCAGCCAAGTCACGGTAGTAGCGCATGCCACCTCAGTATCGATGCGACTGGCCGCGCACTAGTCGTCGCAAATTACGGAAGCGGCAATGTATCCTCATTTCAAATACGAGCAGATGGCACATTAACCGCATCCGTATCCAGCCATCAGCACAACGGCTCTGCGCAAGACCCCAAACGCCAAAGAGAACCGCACCCACACTCCGCGTTTATCCACCCCAATAATCGCTATGTCTACGTGCCGGATCTCGGGATCGACAAAGTCATGATTTACTCACTCGACCCAGCGCGCGCCACACTCACCCCTTGCGGATCCGCAGAGGTGCCAGGCGGCAGTCAAGGCCCGCGTCATATGAAGTTCTCCATCGATGGTAAATACGCCTACGTGCTCAACGAACTGTCACTCACCGTCGCTACCTATTCGGTAAATATCACAAACGGCCAACTCGACCACATCGACACACAATCCGTATTTACCAATGGCATCGCTGCCGAGGGAATGAGCTGCGCAGAGATTCGTATGCACCCTTCGGAGCAATGGATCTTCGCCTCCATCCGCGACTTGGAAGGACAAGGGCGCGACGCACTCAGTACCTTCAAGCGGGCTGCCGATGGATCCATTGCGCTCATTGCCAACACTCCAGCTGGTGTTTATTTTCCACGCAACTTCAACATCGATCCCAGCGGCAAGTGGTTAATCGTCGGCGGACAAAGATCATCCTCCCTCGCGATTTTCTCGATCAATCAAGACACTGGTGCGCTCACACTGAAAAGCGCCGACATCC
>DJBY01000015.1:1361-5332 GCA_002430605.1 Opitutia bacterium UBA5964
TAACCGTTCCCATGGATCGGCATTCTTCGATTCGATCCGACTCGTGCTGGAGGGACATCGTCTCGATGTCCGCGCGCTGTTCCAGTGACCACCGAGGGCGGCATTCCTCCACGAGAAAACCTCTAAGACGGTCTTCGCGAGTTATTATCCTGAGCTTGCCGAAGGGCAAAGCGCCTACGAAAAGTCGAACTTCACCTCGCCGTTGATCACCTTGAGCTTGGCCTCGAAGTCTTTGCCCGCCTTGGATTTGAACCCGCTCAACGTTTCAGTCGTGCCAGCGCTCAATAACTGCTGCGCCACTTCCAGTGGGATCTGCCGCTGCGCCATGGTCTTCCAGATCACGAATTTGCAACCATTGCGCCAATTCGAGCAGCCATACGTTTTGGCGCCCGCCACGATATCGCCGCCACAAGTCGGACAGACTCCGAGCGCCTCTTGCCCCTCTTCTTTTTTCGCGACCTCAGCCTCAGCATAACCGAGGTTGCCTTTCTTATCGAGGCTGAGCGTGGCAAAGAGCTTGCGACCATCGATCTCGATCGGATGAGGAGTGAGAGTACGTTTATGCGCAAAAATCTCGCGCGCCAACTCGGGCTGAATTAACAAGCCCCACTGCCTTATCGGCAGCACAAATTTACAGCCCTGCTTCCATGCGGAGCACCCGTAGGCCGACTTGCCCCGAATCACCACTGCATTACAAATCGGGCATGCGCCAAGATTGGTGGGATTCACCGTTTTTGCTGAAGTGCATTGCAAAATCTCACGCGTATAATCGCCGACCTCCGTCATAAACTGCGCGGGATCATATTCTCCACGTTCCATCTGCTTAAGTCGAAACTCCCAATCCCCGGTTAGCTCGGGCGACTTTAATCGCTCATCTTGAATCAGCGAAATCAAGCCACGCCCCGACTCAGTGCTAATGAGGCTTTTTTTCTTACGCTCGACGTATTGTCGCTGAATCAATACCTCGATGATCGAAGCGCGCGTAGCCGGCGTGCCGACCCCTTTCTCCTTCAAGGCCTCCTTGAGCGCCTCGTCGGTCACGGTCTTACCCGCCGTCTCCATCAATTGCAGTAAGGTCGCCTCATTGAAGCGCTTCGGCGCAGATGTGCTAAACTGCGGCAGCGACGGCTCATGTGGATTGCTCTCGCCTTGCTGAAAATCGGGCAACTCCTGCACTGCATCATCTTTGCCTTCCTTTGCATCGTCCGACTGCACTGGCTTATCCTTGGCATACAGCGCCTGCCAGCCGGCATCGACCAGCACCTTGCCGCGTGCCCGAAACGGCTCTTCTGCCGCGATCGCATCGACCACCGTCACGGCCTTAATGCACGGCGGAAAGAACACCGCGATCAATCGAACCAATACCGCGCCATACAGCTTACGCTCATCGCCCGCTAGTTGATCGCCCAACACCTCGGTCGGGATAATTGCATGGTGATCTGAGACCTTCTGATCATCGACGATGCGTTTATTAAAATCCAGCGCCGCAAGATCCAACTGCCCAATCGCATCAGGCTTCAACCTGCGCAGTGCTTCCAACAAAGGTGGAATTGTCGGCTCAATGTCGCTGCTAATGTAGCGACTATCTGTTCGCGGATACGTGAGGTGCTTACCTTCGTAAAGCCTCTGCGCGAGCTTCAGCGTCTGATCGGCGGTAAAGCCGTAGCGCTTATTCATATCCTGCTGCAGCGAGGTGAGGTCGTAGAGCTGCGGCGGATTGGCCTTCTCGTTCTTCTTCGTGACCGACTGCACCACTAGCTCTTGGCCAGTCACTTTCTCAACAATCGCCGCGGCCCTGGCCTGGTCGTCGAACTTACCGCCCGTATGCTTAAACAGCGCCTCACGGCAGACCGAGTGCACCTCCCAAAAATCCTTCGGCTTGAAAAACTCAACCTCCAGATCGCGATTCACAATCATCGCGAGAATCGGCGTCTGCACACGACCGAGGCTAAGCAGCAAGTTGCGCTTGCCATACTCGACCGTGAAGAAGCGCGTGGCATTGAGCCCCACCACCCAGTCGGCCTCACTGCGGCATTTCGCCGCGTGGTAAAGCCCATCAAAATCAGCACTCGGCGCGAGCCTGCTAAAGCCCTTCGCAATCGCCGCAGTCGTCAGCGAGCTGATCCATAAGCGCTGGCACGGCTTCGCCTCGCACTCAGTCCATGTTAAAATGTAGCGGAAAATCAACTCCCCCTCGCGGCCGGCGTCTGTCGCGCAAATGATCTCGTCGGCCTCCTCAAATAGCCCCTTGATAATCATCAACTGCTCATGCGCTGAACCATCCTTGCGTGCGCGCAACTTAAAGTCTGCCGGAATGATCGGCAAGTTACTGAGTCGCCACGGCTTCCACTCCGGCGTATAGTCTTCCGGCTCCTGCAGCTCGACCATATGCCCAAAGGCCCAGGTCACAGTCCACTCGTCGTTCTTTAAAAAGCCCTTCCCTTGGGTGGTTGCCTTAAGGTGTTTCGCGATATCGCGGGCGACTGAGGGTTTTTCCGCTAAGACAACTTTCATAGATAGTGTAGACTCTACACTCTTGTCGCTTGTCCGCATGGAGCCAGATAAAAGCGTCATTCTCACTACAAAAAACAAAATGTAGCAACGGCGCTCTGTCGCCGTTTTTCCATGTTGCTGGAGAAAACGAGCGAAGCCAGGCAAGCGCGTCGGCAGCACCCAAGGGCATAATAAAGCGATGCGGCTACATCCTAAAACATTTAGAATTCTGATTATGCCGCATGCTTCTCCTGCTTATTTATAATCATGAGCCCGTCGACGTAGTGAAACGGAGACGGTGAAACAATGGCAGACGAGCATGCCATCGGCTCCGAAAATAGGCTCTCTACAAGAAGCCCGTTGCACAAGCCACCCAATGCCGCATGAGCCATGCGGCGCTACCTCAAAGAAAGCGACATGAGTGTCGCTTCTACGACATAACAGCTCTACAAAGATCACCATGCACGTCGAAAAACTAAAATATACAGTCTGGGCCGCTGACGCAGAGCGCGCCGCCAACTTTTATCAAACCTGCTTCGGTGGAACCGTCGTACGACAGAATCCGCACATCACTGAGATTGAAGTCGCTGGTAGTCTGATCGCGATCCACGGCGGCGGCGAAGGCAAGCGCACCTGGACCGGGCTCACCTTTCAAGTGGCCGACGTCGTGGTAGGCGCTGCCGAGATCGTCGCAGCAGGCGGCAAGTGCGAGCGCGCGCCTCAACCCGAAGACGGCGAAGCGCCCCACCTCGCCATGTGCGAAGACAGCGACGGCAATCAAATCATGCTCAGTCGCGCCCGCAGTTAACCAACGGCGCGCTTCAGAGCCTTGACCGGAGCGGGCGTGAACCATCCTTCGACAAACTTAGGATAATCACTCGCGAAGACTGCGAAGTTCAGATAAGATGACTCGATCCAGTTAGGCTACTCAAGCCCTTTTGCGTTCCGCGCTACAGGACTGAGTCGTTTTTTACGTTGTACCAATAACTTTGAGAATACATTATTCTAAAAGAAAAAAGGAGCTCAGATGCGTACTTTATTTTTATTATTTTCGATTCTGACACTATCAGTCACTGCTGCCTCTGCAGATAATTATCTGCAATCTTATCCATCAGGAAAGCGCCTGTTTTCATATGACGGTCAATATTTGAAATCATACCCAAGCCAAAAAAAGCTATATGAATTCGATGGAGAGAAAATAAAGGAGTATCCCTCAGGCAAAATTATTTATAAATACGAAGACGGATACATCAAGGCACATCCCTCAGGAAAGAAGTTACTCGAGTTTGATGGGTCGCATGTAAAGGAGTACCCGTCAGGTAAAAAAATACTTGAATTCAAAGGGCAATATCTAACCCTCTATCCGAGCGGAGAAAAAGTCATGGAATCGTCCGGCATACTACCTAGAGTACTAGTTTCTCTGATCGCCTTAGGCGGTCTATAATCATGCTTTCAGCACTGTGAACAGGCAAACGCTT
>DJBY01000015.1:5724-11674 GCA_002430605.1 Opitutia bacterium UBA5964
GGCATGCCAATCAACCAGCCGCTCTGGAGCGACCTGCAAAAATGAAGGATATATAATCCATTGCACCAGCCAGAGTAAGACCACTAAACCGAAATCGATCAGCTGACGTAATTCGTTGAGACAATCCGTATGCATTTTTTAGCCTAAAATCCTCCGAATGCGCCCGCCTGTAGATGCGATTCGCCGAACGTTATACCTCACAACCCCGGTAAATTTGCGATATTCAGCAATAAAAAGTGCTCTCAGATGGGGTCAATCGTTTATGATAAATATTGCTCTCTTCTGTTTAAAAAAACATTGGTAGTGATCGTTCGAGCGCCTCCCCTAGATAGCTTGATTGCGCTTAGGACTACAATCACTTTATACCTTTACCATTCACGGGACGCTTCGCGTGGCTACCCCCAGCGGCAAACGGCCCCTACCACCACAAAATTAAATAATTAAATTATGGGAATTTTATCATCAATATTAGGAAACGCAGGAGTCGTTGCGCCGGATAAAATCGAGACGGACTATGCTCAGCTTTTAGCTGAAGGAGAGACGATTGAAGTCGGCTTCGCTGTCTTCCGCGACACATTCATCTTCACCGACAAACGACTGATGATTGTCGATATCCAAGGGATGACTGGTAAAAAAATTGAATACTTAAGTATCCCATATTCCAAAATTACTAAATTCAGCATCGAGACATCAGGTCGTTTTGACCTCGACGCAGAATTAAAAATCTGGGTCGGGAGTGACCCAGCCCCGATCCAAAAGAAATTTAATAAGAAGGTAAATATCTACGACCTGCAAAGGGTCTTGGCTCAATTCACACTCGCTTAGCGCTCAGCAATTTCGGCAACTAACTCTCCGCGACTACTTGGCTAGTGCAGCTTGTATTGCTTTACTATTATTGCAGCACGGCGCTTCAACAGCGCATCTGCTTTGGTCTTGTTAGAAAACTTTTTTACCGCAGCCAGCGCAGCAGTCGAAGGCGGCAGGTTTAGGATGTAGCTCTCTTCACAATAATCTGCCAGCCAACTCAGCGCTTGCTTTTGCTGTGCCACCGAGGCGTCCGTCGCCAGTAACTGCTTAATCTTTTCATTCTCTTCCGCGTTGATCATAGATTTTGCTGGTCACTTCTTCGGTTGAAACTCAGCTGGCAAGCGATCGCCACAGACCTTGCAATACGCAGCATCATGATCGTGATCTTGCCATCCACAGGCGGGGCAAACAGGGTCTTCAGGTTCACGCTCGGCGATGGGATCGCGACTGGGGTGGGTCATTTCAGCCGTCACAATCGCCGTTGGCACCGCAATAATGCCATAGCCAGTGATCATTATAATTGAGGCAAAGAACTGCCCGAGTGGAGTGACTGGGGAGATGTCGCCATAGCCGACCGTGGTCAATGTAACGATCGCCCAATACACACTTTTCGGAATACTGGTAAAGCCATGCTCAGCACCTTCGATCAAATACATCAAGGACCCTAAAATAAACACTAGTACCACCACCCCTAAGATAAACACCGCAATCTTGCGCGCACTGCAGCGCATCGCATGCATCAACACGTTGGCCTCGCCGATATACTTGACCAGCTTGAGCACACGGAAGATGCGCAGCACACGAAGCACGCGGAGCAACGCGAGATAATGCGCCCCTGGCAGCAACAGATCCAGATAGGTTGGCAAAATCGCCAGCAGGTCCACCACGCCAAAGAAACTGCGCGCATAACGCAACGGCTTCAAAGAGACATACAAGCGCAGTATATATTCGAGCGTAAACAGGATCGTAATGCCCCACTCGACAAAATACAGCACCCGCCGCAACTCTGGGTTGAGCGTCGGGATACTCTCCAGCATCACCACCATCACGCTCAAAGCGATGGCGGCGATCAAAAGCACATCGAACGCCTTCTCATCCCAGCGGTTTGACTGAAAAATAATACGCCGCCACTCTGCTCGAAATCGACTTACCATGACTAATTATTGTTCATCGTCTCGCACAAAAAATACCTGACTCGGCTCGGTATCAGGACGTGCATAGGTGCCAACGAGCACGCGACGTTCCGCCAAATAAATCAATCGATACGCAGACCCAGGGTAGCCCTCATCGCGCAGCACAAACTCCAGCCGCGGTTGTCCCTCGATCTCATCAAAGAGTGACGACTCAACATTAATCGGCTCAGGATTAAAATAACGTGCCACCACAGTGCCCGCCTCTTTGCCCGCTTCGATCTCGACCCTATAGGTGCCATCCGAGCGCAGCCATGTGCCAAAGAAATCAGCCTGTTCTGGCAGCTTCGCAATACTGGGAGAAATATCGTACTTCGGCTGCAAGCCTTGCTGCGCCTGCAGCGCACCGAACGACACACTCAAAAGCGCTCCAATTAAAAAAATTCGCATGCCAATAGTCATGCCCCACGCGGGGCTAATGGCAAGGTGTGAATGAGTGAAACAGGACAACGCCCACGTCCCTAGAATCGAACCATATAGATGATAAAAAAGGGTTCATCGTCGATTCGTGGGAAAAGGTTAAAGGAGGGAGGGCGAGTCGCCCTCCTTTGCAGCAACACAGCATGAATGTGGGCGAGTCGCCCACACTCCTCTCCCGCTCAATTACCACAGTCCAGAAAAGAGCCTAGCAACCGCGAACAGACTTTGACGCCGCAATCCTGAATCATGTAGATTCTTTGAGAGATACAGAGAAATGCTCATGCCTAAATCCTACAAATACATCGCAGCGCTCGCCCTGAGCTTGGTGGCCTACCTGCACTCGCATGCGACTCCACTAGCGGCATCCATCACACCAGTCCCTCACTACGCCAAAAACTTCGAAATCACCCATCACGCGACACACCGTATCGTAACAATTCGCAATGTTCACAGCGGCTCTACAGCCACCCATCAGTATGCACTGGTTCCCAAGGGCGAAACGCTGCCAAAGCTGCCCGAAGCAATCACCGTAATCCGCACACCCGTGACACGCGTAGTCGTCATGGAGACGGTCTACATCGGTTACCTCGACGCATTGAACCAGTTGGATACGATCATTGGCGCGGCCACGCCAAACTACGTCAGCAATGCAACTATCCGTGCACGCATCGAGGACGGCACGATCCAGAAAGTACAATTTGGCGCAGCGCTCAACATCGAGCGCATGCTGCTGCTACAACCCGACCTCATCCTCACCAGCATCACTGGCGACGCCGCATTCGACATTCCGGTGAAATTAGCCCGCTCAGGTCTCCCCGTCGTGCTCTCTGCCGGATACATGGAGCAGCACCCCCTAGCCCGCGCGGAGTGGATTAAATTCATCGCCGCGTTTTTTGATACCGAAGACCTCGCTGAGCAAACCTTCGAGCACATCGCCACACGCTATGAATCGCTGCACGAAACAGTCGAACAGATCGAGCAACGCCCGACGGTATTTTGCGGGGCACCCTACTCCGGCGCATGGCATATGGCTGGCGGCGAAAGCTATGTCGCACAAGCCATCCGCGATGCCGGCGGCGATTACCTCTGGGCCGAGGTGCCCGGCAGTGGCGCCATCCCACTCGATACCGAGCGCGTCTTCCGCAAAGCTGCCCATGCTGACATCTGGATCAATCCCAGCTTTTACCAAAGCCTCAACGAGCTCTGCGGAGCCGATCAACGCTTTCAGAAATTTCACGCCGTGCAAACCGGCCAAGTGTTTAACAACACAAAGCAACGCACGGCCAGCGGCGGCAACTCGATTTGGGAGGGCGGGATCGTGCACCCCGACGACGTGCTCGCCGATTTGATCAAAGTCTTTCACCCCGAATTAATGCCGGACTGGGAATTTATCTATTACCAACAGTTGAAATAGGCACGGATACTCTACAGAAATACCAAGGTCACCATGTCCACCGCCAATCCACACGTCTCGACACGCCGTAGCGCAACGCTCTTTGCTTTGCTAGGCTTGGCAGTGCTATTGGTGGCCGCATTGAGTGCCTGCATCGGCACCATTCCACTGAGTATCGAAACAGTTATCAAAGCCCTGACTGGCGCACCGGACATCGACCCGATCTTACAGCAAATCGTCATCGATTTCCGCCTGCCTCGCATCTTGACCTCGATTCTCGCTGGTGCGGCACTCGCCACTGCCGGTTTGATAATGCAAACCATCTTTCGCAATCCTCTGGCCGACCCCTTTGTATTGGGCGTCAACTCAGGCGCCAGTCTCGGCGTGGCGGTCGTGCTGCTCGCCCTCGCCCCCACAGGGCTCAGCCTCACTGCAGGCCTCGGCGCATCGGGGCAAATCTTACTGATCCTCGCAGCCAGTGGCGGCGCTGCGATCACGCTCTTCACCGTACTGATACTCTCCCGAAAAGTAGACATCATGTCGGTGCTGATCATCGGCTTAATGATCAGCTACACAGTCGGCGCACTCGTTAGTATCCTAATGTATTTCAGTATGGCCGAGCGCTTACAGTCGTTCCTCAGTTGGTCGTTTGGTGATTTCGGCAATGTCAGTTGGACGCAGATGCGAGCCTTTGCTCCGGCAATCATCGGCGCGCTCGGGATCAGCCTACTGTTCGTCAAACCACTCGACGCACTGCTACTCGGGGAGCGCTATGCCGAAAGTGTGGGCACACGCACACAACGATCACGGATCACCATCCTATTTGCTGCTTCAATACTCGCCGGTACCGTCACTGGTTTCTGCGGGCCGATCGGCTTCCTTGGCATCGCCGCGCCGCACCTCAGCCGCTACCTGTTCCACACAAGTAGCCACCGCGTATTGATTCCGGCTTCGATCTTGGTTGGCGCGCTGCTCTCGCTCAGTGCCGACTTTATCGCCCGCGGCCCCGGACTCGACGTATCGCTACCGCTCAATGCGATTACCGCGCTGATCGGTGCGCCGGTGATCATCGCCGCACTGATCAAGCAACGGAACCTTAAACGACTTTTCGGATGAACCCCGCGTTGCATACAAAACATCTCACTGCGACGAAGCTAAGCATTGGCTATAGCCATCGGGGCCAAGCAACCTGCGTGGCCGAAGCACTGGATCTCGCACTCAACGCAGGCGAATTCATCTGCCTGCTGGGGCCCAACGGCGCCGGCAAATCCACGCTGATCCGCACACTCGCGGGCATGCAGGCGCCGCTCAACGGCTCACTTAAACTTCAAGATCAGACCTTTCACAGCATCCCGCCGCGCGAACGCGCGCGGATGATCAGCGTCGTCCTCACAGAGGCACTACCAGTCGGCATGATGGATGCTTACTCGCTCGTCGCGCTTGGCCGCCACCCCTACTCCGGCTGGCTGGGTGGACTGAATGAAATCGACAAGGAGCGCATCGCCTGGGCCTTTCACGCAGTCGGCGCGGAAGGCCTCGAAGGGCGACAGATCGCAGAATTGAGCGACGGCGAACGCCAAAAAGTCTCGATCGCCCGTGCGCTCGCACAAGAAGCCAAAGTGATGCTACTGGACGAGCCAACAGCCTTCCTAGATTTACCGCGACGCGTGGAGCTCATGTCAATCCTGCGCAACTTGGCGCATCGCGAACAAATGGGGCTACTGCTTTCGACGCACGACCTTGACCTAGCACTGCGTTTTGCAGATCGCCTCTGGATGATCACCTCCGATGGCAAACTGATCCAAGGCTACCCCGAAGAACTCGCCATGAGCGGCGAATTCGCACGTATTTTTGCCAATGAGAACTTAGACTGGGACGCCGAACGCGGCTCCTTTCGCGCACATCCCAATCCTTGCCTCAAAGCCGAGATTCAAGGCGATGGCATCGAAGCGCTTTGGACGCGCAGAGCGCTGGAACGACTAGGCTTCGGTATCGCGAAGCCTGGCGAGACAAGTGCACTCAGTATTCAGGTTGTCGATACGGATGATCACACCGAATGGACCGTGGCTCGCAACGAGAAGCCGGCAAAGCACACATCCATCGGTCAATTAATCGACTGGATTCGCGGCGAAGATTGGAG
>DJBY01000015.1:11911-14524 GCA_002430605.1 Opitutia bacterium UBA5964
CGTGGGCGGGTCGCCCACACTCCAATAGCACAGCCGCTACTTCTTGTTGGAACAATCCGGGCAAGTGCCCGCATAGACGATCTCACCACCAGTGATCACGAAGCCCTTCGGCGCCTGCACTTTCGGCAGCTGCATTGCCACAGGCAAATCGAACACTTTATTGCAACTGCGGCAGATGAAATGCGGGTGCTCTCCCGCTGCGGGCAACTCATAGCGGCGTGGCTGGCCGGGGAACTCCACCCCGATAATCTGAAAGGCAGCCGTCATCTCACGAATCGCGCGATTGACGGTGGCCGAACCCAGTCGCGGAATCTGCTGGCGTCCCAGCGATAGAATCTCCTCACGCGTCAATGGACGCGCCGCCTCTTTCAAGACAGACAGGATCACTTCACGTTGTTGAGTATTCGCCATTTAATAGGAGTCAGGAAGAAGAAATTAGAAGGTCGCTGCTGCAGCAAAAAAGGTCTGAAACAAAAAAGGCAGGCTGCCGCTTTCCCTTAAAGGAAGCAACAGCCTGCCATTATTTTTTAAACAAGAAAAGATTAGAAGCTCAAAGTCACACCAGCTTTTGCGCTTCGCCCGACACCGGGATATAATGCATCAGGCCCAAATGCTGTGGATACGTATTCTTTATCGAACAGATTATCAACTGTCACGAAAACGGAAAAATCTTCACTGAACGCATAGCGAGCACTCAAATCAAAGAGCACGTAATCTCCTAGTTCAGAGGCAGTATTTCCAAAATCACCGCCAACATGAACATCGTGCGTATATGTGGCACCTGCGCCGATGCGAATAACATCACTTGGACGATACTCAACCTGCAGGCGAACCTTATGCTCAGGCACAAGCGGCACATCGGACCCATCGTATGGACCGCCGGCAATCTCTGCCTGCACCCACATATAGTTCAGTGAGGCATCGATTTTTTCGCTAATTGCATAACTCGCGATTATGTCGACTCCGACGCGGCGCGTTTCATCGACATTCACATTGGCGCCAAACATACCAATGCTTGAGTCGTAGATAATTTCGTCTTCCATCCATTGGTAATAGACACGCCCACCGAGTGTGAGAACTCCACATACCGTATCGCCTCCGAGCTCGACTTCGTGTCCGGCCTCAGGATCTAGATTGAAGTTAATCACCGGCATCGGGCCTGAAAACACATCAATACCCTCATCGGTCGCAGGATAACGATAGAAACGGCGGACACTGGCATAGGCACGGCTAGAATCTCCAATGAAATGAATTAGTCCGAGTGACCATGCATATTCGTCGTCATCGACTTCATCCGAACCTATGCCTGCTGAGGTTTCTGCCTCGGTCTTCGCATCTTCAACACGTAGACTAGCGGACAACTCCCAATCTTCATTTATGTTCCATGAGAACGAAGTGAAGGCGGCCAAGGTCTTGCGTGAATATTCATACGGATAAACACCGTAGAGATCGATCGAGGTAGCATCGACTTGGTCATCGCAATAATCGATACCGAGCACTGCGGTCACTTGCTCATCTTCATACGTGAGCGTCGGAGAGATTGAGAAAATTTCATATTCTTGCTCGAGATAGAAGTAGGGATAAGAGGGACTCGCGTAAAAGAACTCGGAACGAATGTCTCGGTCAGTGAATCCACCATCCAAAGCAAGTGTCCATAAATCACCTGCACAGGTACCGATTCCTCCACGATAATAGAGCGCGTCTTCTTCACCGTTGTTGTCGCCCTCGGTCGATTGATGACGGTCCGAAGCCAGCTCGGCACGAGTCAATGGGCCCGGCAGGCCATACTCACTTGAGACACCACTTATGGACGCATACGCATTGAACCAATTAGTCGACTCCCAATCGAATTTAAGGCCTGCACTATCCGCCTCGTATTGGCTATTATCGCGATAACCATCTGTTTCGTTATGCTCAGCATGAACGGAAAAACCAAGACTACCTTCGCGACCACTGACAGCAAATCGGCTGTAGTAACTATCAAAACTGCCACCGCTTACTTGGACCTGCCCGGCGAGCTCATCGGTCGGACGACGCGTATTAATCTTAATCACGCCGCCAACTGCATTATTACCGTAAACCGCAGATTGTCCTCCTTTAATCACTTCGACCGATTCAATGAGCGCCAGCGGAATAGAAAGCCAATTTATCTGGCCCAAATCTGCAGTGTTGAGGCGATGGCCGTCCAGAAGGATTAACACCCGTTGACCACTTGCTTCACCGAATCCACCCATCGAGATCTCAGACTGAGACGAATTTCCAGATGTCGAACGAAAGTGCACATTGGCTTCCTTACTGAGCAACTGGACTAAATCGGTCGCTCCAGAGTCCACAATTTCAGCCTGATCGATCAATTGCACACGTGAAGCCACCTCCATATCCTTATTAATAAAGCGAGGAGCTGAAACCACCACATAAGGCAGCAGCTCTTGGCTGGCAGTGGCGTCGGCCTCAATCTCCTCAGCACTCAGCGAGGCGGTGGCACAGGTAAGCGCGAGTCCTAGGACGGACGCTCGGCGTAATGTATTCGTTAGTTTATTCATAACTTCGGCCAGATATTGCCAGAAAAAACAGCGCGACAAGCATAAATGATTAATGAGAATCATTCGCATA
>DJBY01000084.1:0-6110 GCA_002430605.1 Opitutia bacterium UBA5964
CTGAGAATGATCCGAGGCGGACTCCCGCGGTGATTCCCGCGGTGATTCCTTGGGCGGCTCGGCATCATCCGAGGACCAAACAACTCCAGTCTTACGCGCACTGCCCGCAGGCACCTCCGATGGCACAAATGCTTGCTCCGCACGCGGCGCAGGCGACTCAACGCGAGGAACCGGGGCCGCGACAAACATGTCTGACTGCTGCGGCTGTTTATCGGCAACTGGCTTCGTGACTTTGCGAGCAGTTTTCTTGGTTGCCTTCTTGGCCGCCTTTTTCGCGGCAGTTTTCTTTACTGCACGCTTAACTGCGGGCTTTGGCGCATTCTCGAAGGATGCATTGGCAGTAACAGATGGTTTAATTTCGTCTTCAGAGCTCATGGGCTAATAATGCGCACTTAGTGCGGGTTCTTTAATAAAGAGGCGACGCTTAGCGTTCAACCGACATGCGGCAACGGACTAATGCGTATGGGTCTGTGCGATTAATCGCTTTGTTTGTTGTTTTAAAAATTCAAGGCTGCCTGCATTTGAGATCACACAGTCAGCGCGGCGGGCTTTCTCTTCGAGGGGCATTTGGCGGTGACGACGCTGTACGATCTCATCTCCCGAGTAACCTCTATGAACCATGCGGCGTTCAACCACATCAGGAGGACTGGTAACACAGACAATCAAATCAAACCCAGTTTCAAGCCTTTTTTCAAACAGCAAAGGAATCTCAACTAGCCAATCAGCCTCTGGCGCCTGCGCGATGGCCGCCTCCCACGCTTGCCGAACCAAGGGATGCAGCAACGCTTCTAGCCATGCCAGCTCCTGCGTATCTGTAAAAACGCGCGCTGCCAGCGCCTTGCGATCGACCGTGCCATCCGCATGAAACACCGCCTTTCCCCAATGCTCACGCAGCGCCGCATGCACCGCCGCATCACTTGCGAGATAGTCACGCACCACGGCATCTGTCTCGATCGTGCGCCAACCCGCTTGCGCGAAAAACTGCACTACGGTCGATTTGCCACAACCGATACCTCCTGTAAGTCCTATTTTCAAAATTCTATTAATCGTTCGATATAAACTTTAAACAACGTACTAAAGCGTAGACAACGGAGTGAATTTGTTCACATTCATTTTGAAGGGAATTATTTAAATATGCTAGGAATCACACAATCCGCCGCCTTAGTTGGAGTCGATGCCCACTCGGTTCAGGTAGAAGTGAATACAGGTGAAGCGGGTGAACTCAAATTTATTTTAGTCGGCCTGCCCGACGCCGCGGTCAAAGAATCGCAGGACCGGGTCTTCTCGGCGATGGCCAATAGCGGCTTTCGCACGCCAGCCACCCGCACCACCATCAATCTCGCGCCCGGCGGCCTGCGCAAAGAAGGCCCCGCCTACGATCTACCCATCGCGATCGCCATTCTCGCCTCAATGAATAAGTGCCAGGGAGATCGCCTCAACGACTTCCTGATCGCTGGCGAACTGAGCCTTTCAGGTCAGACCCGCCCCGTGCGTGGCTCACTCGCCATGGCTATGCTGGCCCGCAAGCTCGGCAAAAAAGGCCTCATCGTGCCCGCCGAATCTGCCGACGAAGCCGCTCTCGTTAACGGCGTCGATATCTATCCGGTCCGCAGTCTCGACGAAGCCGTGCGCTTTCTCAATGGCGAGCACGACATCCTTCCCGCCAAATCCCGCGACAGCAGCTTTTACCAAGCACCGCCCGAGTCTCAACGGACTGATTTCTCGGAAGTCAAAGGCCAACACGCCGTGCGCCGCGCCGTCGAGATCGCCGTCAGCGGCGGCCACAACCTGTTGATGATTGGTTCTCCTGGATCCGGTAAATCGATGATCGCCAAGCGCATACCCACCATCATGCCGCGCCCCAGTATCGATGAGTTCCTCGAAATCCTCAGCATTCAATCGGCCGCAGGCACCACACTGAGCGACGAAAATCGCTATTTCCAACGGCCATTTCGCAGCCCGCATCACACGATTTCAGATGTCGGCCTACTGGGCGGCGGCACCATCCCTGGCCCGGGCGAGATCTCTCTGGCGCACAACGGCGTGTTATTTCTCGACGAGTTGCCCGAATTTAAACGCTCCGCCCTCGAAGTGCTGCGCCAACCACTCGAAGACGGCAATGTCACCATCTCCCGCAGTGCCGGTAAGATAAACCTGCCCTGCTCGGTGATGATGGTCTGTGCGATGAATCCATGCCCGTGTGGCTATACCGGCGACAATGCCCGCGAGTGTCGTTGTTCCGTCCCGCAAATCCAGCGCTACCGCTCCAAAATCAGCGGCCCACTGCTCGATCGTATTGATATACACATCGAGGCACCATCGTTAAGAATCCAAGAATTACGCAGCACACAGGCAGCCGAGAGTTCCGCGACTATACGCGCACGCTGCGAAGCGGCCCGCACCGTGCAAAACGCACGATTCGCCGACAATACCGATGCCTCGACGCGCTGCAATGCACGCATGTCGCACTCCGAGATCCGCAAACACTGCGCTATCAATAAAGCACAAGGCGACCTGCTCCAGCAAGCCATGGAGCAACTCGCTCTCTCCGCCCGTGCGTATGACCGTATCTTAAAAGTCGCCCGCACCATCGCCGACCTTGCCGGTAGCGAATCAATCGACACGCCCCACCTACTCGAAGCCATTCAATACCGCAGCTTGGATAGAAACTTGTTCTACTGATTGCTCAAACGCCAAAAGCCTGCAACCTACACTACGAGCAAAAATATCACCCGATTGAATATAACGTCTTGCACTTACCGAATCATCGCCTAGGAAATCAGCCATCAAGCTTCAGGAGAGATGGCAGAGTGGCCGAATGCGGTAGTCTTGAAAACTATTGAGCCGAAAGGCTCCGGGGGTTCGAATCCCTCTCTCTCCGCCATTTTTATCCGCATGAAAACAGTCGCCATCATCGAAGATCAGACGGCCATCCGCGAGATGCTGATTCAGGCGTTTTTCAACAACGTAGCCTATCAGGTGGTGATCGAAAGCGGCGACGGCTTGCAAGGCTGTGAGCAATGCATCGAGCAAAAGCCAGACTTCGTCATCCTCGACGCCATGTTACCGAACCTCAACGGCACCGAAGTATTACGCCGATTCGCCAACGAAATCCCCGAGACGCGCGTTCTCATCTTTTCCGGTTTTCAAACGCCTGGGCTCGTCCGAGAATTCCTTCAAGCTGGCGCGCACGGATTCGTCGAAAAATCAGCGCCACTCGCCGAACTTAAAAAAGGCATCGAGATTGTCTCCAATGGAGGCAGCTATTTTGGCCCCGAAGTCGCACTGCTGCTACGCGAGGCGATGGCCGATCCGAAATCAAACGAGTCAGGCATTAATATTTTGACCAAGCGTGAGCGCGAAATCCTCCAACTGATTGCCGAGAGTAACAGCACCCGAGAAATCGCCGCCAAGCTAAGTATCAGCGTCAAAACAGCCGAGAATCACCGCACCAATCTAATGCGCAAGCTCGACCTACACGACGTTGCCAGTCTCACGCGCTGCGCGATTAACAACGGCTTGATCGTCATGGGCGGCAACTAAGCCTGCTCCACGCTCGAGTCCAGCGCAGCCCGTAGACGGTCTGCCAAAATATCGATCAGCCGCGGATGCTCCCCTAGTAACGGCGTGCGCACTGCCGAGCGCAGTGTATGCTGCGCGATCAGTCCGTCGCAAATTTCCGCGACATCTCCACCGGCCCCAGCATGGCGGCCAGGCAACAAGAAGAACAGCGCCACAACCACATCCGCGGCGGCCCAGCCATCCAACTGCGCCACTCGCTCTAACAGTGGTTCGTTAAAATCATACTCGATCCCCTCACGTCGTTCCATCGAGCACGCCGCGACTGCCGCCACTTCCGTTTGCAGTAATACCGCAAGTTGATCTGCCACTGCATTACGCACCCGATTCACCACTTCCGCAGGGGTGCCATGATCCACCAGCGCAACTCGCGGATGCGACAAGCCCGCAGCCTGCATCGTCAGCCGAACATGATCCGCAAGCATCTCAGCTAGACGCAGATCCGGAGCCGCCAGGTCGACACCTGCTAAGGTATCGGCCACCACCACCAGCAAGTCCGGAGCCGACAACCGCGCCTCCGCGATCAACTCTGGCAAATAATCCGTAATCGCTCGGCTCGGCCCGAGGAACAGTGGCACAAAAACAAAGCTTCGCGC
Source organism: Opitutia bacterium UBA5964 (assembly GCA_002430605.1). Lineage (GTDB taxonomy): Bacteria > Verrucomicrobiota > Verrucomicrobiia > Opitutales > Coraliomargaritaceae > Lentimonas. The sequence goes on from DJBY01000084.1 coordinate 4,176, forward strand.
ACCCGTTGCAATCAATCGTCGCAGTGTCGGCTTTACCACCTGCGCAGCGACACCGTCCAACTCCGATGCCGGCACTTTGCTCGAGTGCAACAAGCTAACCGGTTCGATCTTCAGCCCGACCCGCTCCGAAAGTTGAGCCGCTAGGCTACGCAGCGCGAAAACCGAGTCAGCACGCAGCGAACCATTATCGATCAGAAAAATATAGGGAGATGTTGTCATTTGAAAATATCAGAGGCCACAAACGGTGCGACTGAGCCAAAATAATACCAAGAAGCAAAGGAAAATGTTTGCGCGTTACAAATCATCCCATCAAATTATTTAAATTATGTATAAGATGCTACGATTTGCCTTTCCTTTAATTCTTGCCGCATTTGTCCTTTCTGGTTGTCGGAGACAACCCCCCACCCCGACCACAGACAGCGCCATGGGTAGCGGTTCTGAATTCGGCAAAGGTAATGACCTTATCCCAGATGGTATGAACTCAGACTGGGGCAACAACGGCGACCTAGAACTCCGCGACGGCGATGCGGGCATCGACCTCGCAGAAGGCACTTATAACGGTCGTCCGATGGTGCGCGGCGTACTTCAAGACGTTTACTTCGGCTTCGACTCTTCTTCCATCTCGCCGTCCGAGCGCTCGAAGCTTCAGAGCGCGGCCGACCATCTCGCATCCAACCCAAGCGATGGTCTCCTAATCGAAGGCTACTGCGACTGGTATGGCACCGAAGACTACAACCTCGCACTGGGTGACCGTCGCGCCAACAGCGCACGCGATTATCTCGCCACACTCGGCGTCAGCACCGACCGCATCGATACGCTCTCCAAAGGCAGCCTCGAAGCAACTGCCGGACTATCCAAATCCGAGTCCGGCCAAGATCGTCGCGATGAGCTAATCATCCTCAAATAAGCGAAAAATCTTTTAATATGAAAAGGCCGTTCATCTCGAACGGCCTTTTTTTGGTTTATTCTCAATTGATTTCCACATTGACTCAATCATATGCCTAACAAAGCAAGCACCAGCGACTCAGCAGCAGCACCAGAATGGTCCGAATTCGGCCAACGCCTCTGCTGCGGTAGCGGCATTGGCGAACTGATGGACGACCTAGGGCATGCGCTCGCAGCAGGTGGCGACAAAGTGCACATGCTCGGCGGCGGCCAACCCGCCCACATCGCCGAGATGGATGCACTCTGGCGCAAGCGGATCGAAGCGATCACAGCCACACCAGGCGAACTGGAGCACATGCTCGGCAACTATGAGCCGCCGGCCGGCCGCACCAGCTTTCGCCGTGCCATCGCGGATCTCTTTCGCAAAGAGTTCGATTGGGATCTCAGTGTCGATAACGTCGCCATCACCATGGGCGGGCAAAGCGCATTCTTCTGCTTGTTCAATGCCCTTGGCGGACGCTTTGCCGACGGACAACAAAAGAAAATCCTCCTACCGCTGGTGCCTGAATACATCGGCTACGCGGATCAATCCGTCGGTGGTTCACTCTTTCGCAGCGTCAAGCCGCGCATCGAATTCACCGGCGAGCACGAGTTCAAATACCGCGTCGATTTTGATAATCTAGAAGTGACTGACGACATCGCCGCGATCTGCGTGTCCCGCCCCACCAATCCGACCGGCAATGTATTGACCGACAACGAAATCGCCCAGCTCGCACAACTCGCCGAAGATAATGGCATCCCGTTGATTATCGACAACGCCTACGGCGCGCCCTTCCCCAATGTCATTTTCACCGAGGCCACACCGATCTGGAATGACAACATCATCCTCACACTCAGCCTCTCGAAGCTCGGCCTCCCCGGCACCCGCACCGGCATCGTCATTGCCAGGCCAGAGATGATCAAAGCCGTCGCCTCGATGACCTCGATTATGGGCTTGGCCAACACCAACACTGGCCAAGCGATCGCGCAACCACTGATAGAAAGCGGCGA
>DJBY01000084.1:6334-7972 GCA_002430605.1 Opitutia bacterium UBA5964
TATTTCGACCCAACCCTCGATTACTACATCCACCGCAGCGAAGGCGCACTGTTTCTATGGGCATGGTTCAAAGGGCTGCCCATTACCTCCCGCGAACTCTACGAACGCCTCAAAGCGCGCAACGTCCTCGTCGTGCCGGGCAGCTACTTCTTTTTTGGCCAGGACGACAGCGATTGGAAGCACCGCGACGAGTGTATCCGCATCAACTTCACCATGCCCGCAGAAGATGTTGAAACCGGCATTCGCATCATCGGCGAAGAAGTCTCCAAAGCATACGCTGAAGGCGCATAGATGCGAGCAGGAAGGTGAGGCCAGTAGTTAGCTTCATGCCCTAGGCGGCGTCAGCACCGCCTTCATACATAGCTGACGGGCGCTACGCTTACTACTGTGGCATTGCAAAGCGGTAGAATCCTTTGCCTTGCTGCATGGGCAGTTCGACTGTGATTAAGTCGTCAGGAGTCGAGCTCCATGTGCTAAGATCGTCACTGCGCTGAATCTGTAACTGCAACACTGCATTCAAACCGTTGATGTTAAGCATCGTGGAGCCTGTCCGCAGGTCAATCAACTCCTCCTCCGCAGTAACGCTGGTATAGAGACTGTAGCTGGCGGGATCGGCTAAGACCAGATTAATCCCATCTTGCTGGCCTTGTGTCGCAGCAGAGGCGACCGCAGTGTTTAAGTCGTCAGCGGTGATCACAGGGCCACTCAGCACGCCGTCATAGGAAGTTTCATATCCTGTCGCTCCATACGGATACTGTATAATTGCAGCGCTTGAGATTTGATTAAATGCACCCGACCCAATTGTCGGGGCGGCCATCGATTGAAAACGTATGGATCCGAAGTTCGTGCAGCCATAGAATGCGTTAATCCCGATGCTGGTGACGCTGTTGGGAATCGTGATGCTCGTCAGGCCAGTGCAGTTATCGAATGCGCTAGACCCGATGCTGGTGACGCTGTTGGGAATGGTGACGCTCGTCAGGCTGCTGCAGTCACGGAATGCGTTAGACCCGATGCTGGTGACGCTGTCGGGAATGATGATGCTCGTCAGGCCAATGCAGAAGAAGAATGCGCTATTACCGATCGTGGTGACGCTGTTGGGAATGATGACGCTCGTCAGGCTGCTGCAGCCAAAGAATGCGAAATCCCCGATGCTGGTGACGGGATACCCTCCTAGCGTATCTACGATTACAAGTGCGCCAGTGGCAGTTTCGGGATAATCAGTAATCGTCACCGACGCGCCGTCAGGATTGACCGTATAAATATACAGGCCAGATACTGCAGCCCCTGCGTTGCCTAAAAGTGCGATCGATAGAAAGACGGTTAGAAGTCGTAACATTTGGCGGACGCTTACGTGCGATTTTTTTTTGCAATTTAAAACACTGCACCTCCAGTTTATTTTAGTGGGCCCGGTGGGATTGCTGCCTAGAGGATGTCTCAAAAATATAAACTCGTAGATTGTAGCAACGGCGCTCTGCAGCCGTTTGACATATTTGTGGTCAAAATACAATCAACCCAAGCAAACGCCTCGACAGAGCGAGGCGAGTACATCAAAAAAGACACACTCCTGGATTTTTGAGACAGACTCCCTGCGGCATCGCTGCGAGACCATCGCGAGCGAAGCACTTAAAAGTGCTTACT
>DJBY01000101.1:0-174 GCA_002430605.1 Opitutia bacterium UBA5964
TAGCGGCGCCACGCCCTCAAGATTCTTCATAGACTGATCCTGAAAAAGCCGCTGCACGTTGACCGGGAATCGCGCACTTAAACTATTGCCACTGGGTCCTGGGGTAAACCCAGTCGCTACGTTGTTAGGCATTGTGCTGGGATTTTTGGCCACCAGCCCCTAATCGCCACGATT
>DJBY01000101.1:474-8547 GCA_002430605.1 Opitutia bacterium UBA5964
AATCGCTCGGATTCGTAGCGAGCGGGTTTACCCCGCGATCCATTCAGGTTTGGCGGCGCATTGCCAGGGAGCAGTTGGAATCGACATGAGCGTTCCTCTTCCTTTCACTTTGTAGGCATGGCCCCATCCACTCGCAGTATTTTTGATCATGCGCCGGCGCACCCTGCCTTTGAACGGCGGGGCTTGATGCTGGATATCAGTCGCAACCGGGTGCCGACAATGGACTGGCTGAAGACACTGATCGATGCGCTGGCGCTGCTGCGCTACAACGAGCTGCAACTGTACACCGAGCATACCTTCGCCTACGCAGAGCACGCCACGGTATGGGAACATGCCTCGCCGATGACGGCGGCGGAAATCCGTGAGATTGATGCTTATTGCAGTGCGCGCGGCATTGAGCTGGTGCCGAACCAAAACTCCTTCGCGCATTTGGAGCGTTGGCTGCGGCACGCGCCTTACAAGCATCTGGCGGAATGCCCCGACGGCTTTGAACACCCGATCGCGGGGTGGCGCACCTTCGGCGGCACGCTCGCACCGACCGAGGAGAGTGCGGCGTTTATCGACTCACTCTACACCGAGCTGCTGCCCAACTTCGCAGCCAAGCGGCTACATATCGGCTGCGACGAGCCGTGGGAACTGGGGCAGGGGCACAGCAAGGAACGTGTCGACCGCGAAGGGAAGCACCTGCTCTATATGGAATTCTTGAATCGCCTGTTCGCACTGGCGGAAAAGCACGAACACCGAGCACAGTTCTGGGCCGACATCATTTTGGAGCGGCCCGATCTGGTGCCGCAGTTGCCGAAAAATGTGACCCCAGTGATCTGGGGCTATGAAGCGGATTCGCCCTATGCCGAGCAGTGCCGGATCGTCGCCGAAGCAGGCTTTAAGGGCAACTTCTACGTGGCTCCGGGCGCGGGCAATTGGAACAGCTTTGGCGGCCGACTCGATGTGGCCCAGGCAAATATTACACTCGCTGCGCAAGAAGGCCACAGGCATGGCGCGAGCGGATTGCTACTCACCGCGTGGGGCGACAACGGCCACCATCAGCCGTGGCCGACGCTGTTCCCAGCCCTGATTATGAGTGCACAAGCGGCATGGGGCTGCCCGATCGACGCAGCAGCGCTGCCCGAGCAGATCGACCAGTTGTTCTACCCCGACGACGCGCCGGGGCACGGCGCTGCCATTTGCGCACTGGGGAAGATCGACGCACTGCTGCCGCAACCCGCGCCGCCGAGCAGCTTCCTGCACACCGCATTTTTTGCGACTGAAGAAAAGCTCAACGATCTGCTACAAACGATCGCGCGCCACTCCTTACAGGCGGTAGAGAATGCGCTCGATCAGATCGACCCAACAGGACTCGACCCTGAAATCGGGCTGAGCGTAAAGCTCAACCGATACGCACTCAAACGCTGCATGCGGATCAAACAAGGCCACGCGCCCGCGGCGCAAGAATCCGGCGTATATGAGTCACTGTTACAGGAATTTGAAACCCTCTGGACCGCGCGTAGCCGTATCGGCGGTTTAGCCGAAAGCCTCGAGCTGATGCGAGCAGTTAAACACTGATCAAGGGAATGCGCGGACAGCGGGACGATGCCCTCCGCATAGTCGCGGCCTAAAAATACACGATCAGCGCATTACGCCAAACGGCATCGTCCTTTACGTTACCGTTGCCGATATCATTATCGTAATTTTGATTATACGAAAATTCGAGGCCGAGTAAGTCCGTCAATCGGATGCGTACCGCCGCGGTCAAAACATAATTGTAGCGCTCGGTATAATCCGGCTCCCAATAGTAATTAAATTTCTGCACAAAGGAGGTGCGAGTAAACGGCTTCCACGTCAATTCCTGGAACACATTGAGCACTTGATTCACGCCATTGCGCGTATCGTCGCTATTGGTCTGATACTCTTCGATGCCGCCACTGCCGCCAAACAACAGCTCAAATTGATTCGACGGCGTTACCTTATAGCCGAGTCCCAAAAGCTCTTGAACCTCATGGTCAATCCCTTTGATTTGGTCCACACGAGTGGATAGTGAATTTTGAATAAACCAATTATCATCCGAGAACGAACGGCGATAGATAAACTCGCCATCATAGCGATCGGTCGACTTGTACGTATCTCCACTTGAACGCTCTGTTTCGCGATAGGTATAGGAACCGGTAAAACGATAAAAGTTCGGGTCGCCCTTCTGCTTAATTTCTAAGTCTCCGCGTATCGCAGTTTCAGTCCATTGCTTATCGCCGGAGCTGATGTTCATGCCCATACGGACATTACCGTGCCACGCTTCAGGTGCTTTAAATGCGAAGAGCTTGTCTACCAACGGTTGCTCTTCTTCCGGTATTTCCTCCACCTCAGTCATCTTTTCTGCAATCGCGACTGGAGGGTTCACTTGCTGCAGTGCCGCATTGGTCGAATCCGTTTTAGCCGGATTGGTCAAGTTCGCCGCGGAGCTTACCTGCGGCTCGATTTTAACGATCTGCGCCCGCTGAATGGTCATCTCGCCGAGTAAATCCGACCTTAAAGTCACGACTTGATCATTCGACTGCGGTAACACTTCGCCCACCAGTCGCTCGCCGCTAGTTAGGGATACCATTTGAGGCGCCGCCAGCAGCGAGCCGCTCAGCAATGCCGCAAAGAGGGCCAACACGCCGCAGCAACGCACTGCAATGCGAGATAGGAAGGGACGAAATGATACGCTGCTAATCATGAATGCGGGCTGACGAGATTCTGAAAAAATAACTCTATTCTGTAAAAAATGGGTGACCGCCCGATCAGATAGCCGTTTCGGTAAAACGTTGCTCACGGATCACGGTAATCTCAATCGCACCTGGATAATTCAATTCCTCCTCAATCCGCCCACGAATCAGCAGGGCAATTTTACGCGCCTCATCCTCGTTCACTTTCAGTGGTTCGACGATCACGCGCACCTCGCGGCCTGCCTGGATCGCATACGCATCGGAAACGCCGGGTTGCTGTTTCGCAATATCTTCAATGCTACGCACACGTTGAATGAAGCCATCGATCGATGACGCGCGTGCTCCTGGGCGCACCGCAGACAGCGAATCCGCCACCATCACCAAGCCCGCATAGGCACTCTCGGCTGGCACTTCCTTATGGTGCGCCGCAGCCGCATTGACGACACGCCAGTCCTCGCCGTGCTGCTTAATGATCTCGGCACCGACAGCGGCATGGCTGCCCTCATATTCTTCGTCGACAGCCTTACCCAGATCGTGAAACAGCCCCGCACGTTTTGCGATCACTGGATCCAAGCCGATCTCCGCTGCGATCAGTGCGCACAAATTGGCGACTTCGACGGAATGGCCCAGGGTGTTCTGATTATTCGAAAGGCGATAATGCAACTTGCCGAGCAGTGCCACCACATCGGGGTGCACATCGTTCAGGCGCAGTTTACGCAAAGCACCGTCACCCAGCTCGATGACATTGGCATTCATCGCCTCCCGTGCCTTCTCGACTTCTTCTTCGATGCTGGCGGGGTGGATACGGCCATCGCGTAACAATGCATCCAGTGCAATGCGGGCGATCTCGCGCCGCACCGGATCGAAACATGAAATGAGCACCGAGTCTGGCGTCTCATCAATCATCAGCGTCGTGCCAGTGGCATGTTCAAAGGTGCGGATATTACGCCCCTCACGGCCAATGATACGGCCCTTCATTTCCTCGCTCGGCAGTGCCACCACCGTCGCAGTCGCATCATTCATCGGCTGGCTGGTAATGCGCTGCATCGCTGCCAACAGAATACGCCGACTCTCCTCAGCCGTCTCCGCATCCGAGCGCTTCAATAAATTGTGGCGCAACTCTCGAATCTCTTTTTCGCATTCGCGCTCAGTCGCAGTGATCAACAACTTACGCGCTTCGACTTGATCCATTTGCGAAATCTGGTGCAGCTTTAGACGATACAGCCGGCGCGTCTTCTCGGCCTCATGCTCCGAATCCTCGACGCTACGTTGGTTGCGGACTAATTCTTTATCACGCTCATCCAGATTCTTTGAGCGTTCCGCTTGTCGATCACTGTCCCGTGCGAGCTCGCGTGCGCGTAGATCTAGCTCCTCATTGCGCAGGGCAATACTCCGATCAAGCTCAGCCGCTCGATTCTTAAAATCCAATTCGAACACCGACTTCTCTTCGCGCAGCTTCAACTGGGCTTCTCGTGCTTCGACATCGAGCTTCAAGCGCTGTGCTTCTTTACGCCGCTCAAATCGCCGAGCAATCAATAACCTGCAACCCACCATTCCCGCAAGAATGCCGCATATAACCCCCACTATTTGATCAAATTCCATTTTTTTGCTGATACAGATTGGCATTCGGCTGGGGCTAGCCGATGGCTGCGAGCGTCTGCCGCCCGTGTCTTTGGGGTAAAAGACTATTAACTGGTATATGCTTGATATTCGGCTCGTTCTGTAATTTCAAGGTAAACTTTCTTGGATCTGAGCAAACCGTCTACTTCCGCTCACTAAACCAACGCAGCACACCTGCGCAATCACGGCTATTGAGAACCTGCTCTTTTTCCAGCCAACCTTTACGAGCGATGTTCACCCCAGCATCGAAGTAGCTCAGACCCTCTGTGCTGTGGGCATCCGGATTGATCGAACACATCAGCCCACGCTCCGCGGCTCGACGCCAAAGCCGCCAGTCCATGTCGAGGCGGCGCGGATTAGCATTGATCTCAATGATCACACGATTGGCAATCGCAGCGTCGATCACTTTTTGTAGATCGATCTTGTAAGGCTCGCGACGCAGCAGGATGCGCCCGGTCGGGTGGCCCAGCATGGTTGTCGCTGGATGCTCAATCGCACGGATCACGCGCGCCGTCATCTCCTCCTCCGACTGACTGAACGAAGAGTGCACCGACATCACCGTATAATCGAGCGCATCCAGTGTGCTCTCTTCAAGGTCCAACGAGCCGTCGGGTAAGATATCACACTCGATGCCGGAAAAGACATGCACTGCCGATGCGCCAGATTCATTAAACGCGCGGATGCGCTCGATCATACGCAACACGCGTGCATCATCTAAGCCATTGGCTTGATAACTCGCCTTCGAGTGATCCGCCAGGCCGAGATAATCCCAGCCGAGCGCCTCTGCGGCAGCCGCCATCTCTTCGATCGTGCCACGACCATCTGAAGCGGTGGTATGATTGTGAAACACGCCGCGAATATCAGCACTGGTCAGCAGTGTCGGCAGTTTACCGGCCGCCGCCGCGTCGAGCTCGCCCAAGCCTTCGCGCAACTCGGGGGCGATTTCAGCCAAGCCCAAGAACTCAAACAAATCTTTCTCACTCGCGATTGGAGGTACGACGACCCCGTCGACCTTGGGCGACAATCCCCACTCACTCAAACTATAGCCACGTGCCAGCGCACGTTGGCGCAGCGCCACATTATGATCCTTTGACCCAGTAAAATGATGCAGGGCGAAGGCAAACTGCTCGGCAGGCACCACACGTAAGTCCGCCTGCAAGCCCCCTTCGAAGCGCACGCTCGACTTCGTTGCCCCATGCGCAGTCACTTCGGCAACCGCGGGCTGCGTCACAAACCAATCCATCACTGGCTGCGGATCGGCCGCGGCCACAATAAAATCCAAATCGCCAACCGTCTCGCGCAAGCGCCGTAAACTCCCCGCCACCTCAGCACGTTCAGTCTGAGGCACTGCCCGCAGACCTTCGAGAATCGGCAGCGCCACCTCCCGAGCGGTCCACCAATGGTGGCGCTTCGCATAGGCCGCACGATTTGCGATCCCAGTCAAAATCTTCTCAGCCGACTTTTTGCCAAATCCTTTGAGCGCGGCCACTTCGCCCGACTCGCAGGCGCCCTGTAACGCATCGATCGACTCCACGGCCAACGCATCGTGCAGTTGCTTCACCTTCTTGCCGCCTAGCCCCGGAATCTCAAGCATCTCGATCAAGCCTGGCGCCACTGAGCCGCGCAGTTCGGTATAATAAGCCAACTGACCCGTGGCATGCAGTGTTTCAATCTTTTCAACGAGCGCCGCGCCGATGCCTCTCACCGCGCTCAATTGCCCTGCTTCGATCAATTCGCCAAGGTCGGCCTCCATCGTCTCTAGCACTCGCGCACCGGTCGAATAGGCCCGAATTTTAAACGGGTTTTCCCCTTTGAGTTCGAGAAGGACGGCAATGTCCTCCAACACGTCAACGATGTCCGCTTTATTCATATGCGGCTAAGCTGTGCCCTCTGGCCGAAAATGCAACGCTCGCTCGTACTACCCTTCTAGTTTTTGCACACTGTTGGCGATTAACCACTCCATCAGTTTACGATCGACCTTGCCGCGTTCATCTAGCGGTAAGATCGGCACCTGAATCATCTGCTTCGGGATCTTATAATTGGCCAAGTCTGCTCGCAGCTCCTCTTCCCACTTTCCCTCATGACTGACCACCACGGACGGGATATAAAAAGCAACCAGCTTCTGCCCCCACTCAGAGTCGGGCCAACCGATCACCAACACCTGCTCCACGGCACCGGTATCGATAATTGCCCGCTCCACCTCTTGAGGATCGATCTTTTCACCACCGCTCACGATTAAACGATCACTGCGCCCCACGATATGCAGCCGCCCAAGCGAATCGAAATAGCCTTCATCGTCGCTCAAATAGCCTAGTTTTGAAACGCCTCGAGCGCGACCGTGGTAACCCTTAAACATCGAACGCGCATTGATCCGAATATGCCCAGTTTCGCCGACTGGGCACACGCTGCCATCATCACGAATCACATTAATCAACGCATGATTCAATGGTCTGCCAGCATTGGTACTTCCAGCAATAAATTCATCTGGTGGTAGCGCCGTGACCATCGCTGCCGTTTCAGTCATTCCATAGCTCAAAACCACTGGCAGCTTTAACTCCCGCGCGCGCGCCTCAACTGACCCTGGCACCGGGGCACCACCCACGAAAATGGCCCGCATCGCCATCAATCGATTCGCGATCCGCTGCTGCGCCATCAATCGCTGCAACTGTGTCGGCACCAACGAAAGACACGTCGTATTCGCGGCGAACGCTGGAAACTCCCCCGCCTGCAGCGCTTTAAATGCGGGAAATGCGATTTGCCCTTCGGTCACAAACGAACGCACCAACTGCATCAACCCGCTCACGTGATATAAAGGTAGCACGCAGCAAGAATTGATCGGGCCTGGACCGATGAACGAGCTCAAGCCCTCGCACGCGGCCTCCAAGGTGCTCCATTGGTGAATCGCAAATTTCACTCCGCCCGAGCTACCCCCAGTCGGGATTAAAATCGCCCCTGGCTTTGGGTGCTGAATCCCCGCCCGTGCTTGTTCAGAAATCGGCGACTGACCAAAAATCACTGCGGGGTTGACTAACTTCACCACTGTTTCCCACTCGATGCGTCGCCACTTCGGATTTGCTAAGATCACTGGCACGCCCGTGTGCACCGCCGCAAAAAAAGCCGCCGCAAAGCGTAGCGGATCGTGCTCCAGAATCATCACGCCGCGCACCTGCGCTTGCTCGCCTGCAACTTCGATTTGTGCAACGCGGCGTAGCGCCCGCCGAAATAAAGTTTCCCCAGCGATCCCTCCGATCCAATAATGCTTCAACGCCTTTAGGTCAAATGTGGGAGCTGTTTCCATATTGTTTCAAGGCTAAATCGGGTGCGTTCAACCGCACTGATAATAGGCGCGGATTTCTGAAATGGCAGACTATCGGTAAACGCTGCTAAAGTATCAAACCCAATCGCTAGGTTGTAGTCAGGTAATTGATCGGCAATTCTCAGCGCATTTTCTAGGCCGACTGCCGTCTCAAACACCGAGGACAGCACCACCTGCGGCGCAACTGGCCGCAGCCGCTCGACCAGCGTACCAGCAGCGCCCATCAACGCAGGCTTCACGACCAACGGCCCCGACCATGCGTCCGGCTCAAACCAACGCAATCCGCCAGCACCATGGAGCGACTCATCCAAAGCAATCGGCACGCACGAGGACGCCGCAAGCTGCGCCATGGATGCTTCCTGCCCGACAGGCAAGGGTTGCTCCAAATACTCCACTTGCTTGGGGAACTGCTGCAAGACTCGCAACCAACTCTCCAAC
>DJBY01000101.1:8749-27364 GCA_002430605.1 Opitutia bacterium UBA5964
GCCACGGCTTCGACTCCGATCTTCCATTTAAAGGATTCGTAGCCAGCCGACAACTTGACCGCTAGGGTTGAAAGCGCCGCTCGGCCGGCAGGCAATAACGCCGCGACTAAATAATTACGCCTCCGCATCGATGGCTCCGCCGCCAACGCCGCACTCACTCCGAACGCACAACAGGGCAACGCCGCCAAAGCCACAGCATCCTCAGCCAAGCTAGGATCGACCAGCAACCGCTGCAAATATGCTTCAGCCGCCGCCACCGTCTCGCTACCAAACTGCGGAATGGGTGCAATCTCACCATATCCCACCCCTGATTCATCCTCCACGCGGACAATAAATCCTTCGCGCACAGACCACTCGCCAAGCGCGGTGCGAAGCGGCTTCGCGAAGGTTCTCTGATAAGGTTGGAAAGAAAAGCGACGACCCATTTGCCCCAAACTGTCGTTTCTACTTGAGAAAAGACAATCTTTTGCTGAATTCACTCTATGAAAGCACACGCAGCTCCCAGTCTCGCAGATTTCTATCAGCCCGCCGATCAGTTCTTTTACAGCAGCTTACCGACCGGCTTAACTTTCGACGACATCTCGCTCGCCACGCTTTACTCCGACGTGCTGCCGCGACAGACCAACCTTGCGACACGCATCTCCGACGCGCTGGAATTGCAGATCCCGATCATCTCCTCCGATATGGACACCGTGACCGAATCGAAGATGGCGATCCAGATGGCACTCAACGGCGGCCTTGGACTCATCCACTACAACATGAGTGATGAGAAGCAGATCAAAGAAGTCGCCCGCGTGAAGAACCACATTCACGGCTTCATCCAAGAGCCGATCAAAGTCGGCCCGGACCAGAAGATCAGCGAAGTGCTCGAATACATCGACTCCCGCGGCTTCGGCTTTAGCACCTTCCCCGTCGTTGATGCTGGCAACAAGCTCCTCGGCCTGCTGCCTGGACGTGCCGTCAAACCACGCTACGCCGACCGTCTCGTCTCCGAGGCCATGACACCGCGCGAGCAAGTCTACTCGCTGACCGAGAAGGAAATGGGCCAAGACCCGATCAAGACCGCCGACGACTTTTTCACCAAGCACCTCGGCATTCACAAACTGCTCATCGTCGATGACAACGATTGCCTCCGTGGCCTCTTCACCCTGAGCGATATCGAGCGCATCAGCGAAGAGTCCCATCAGTTGGTCAAGCCCGCCCGCGACAGCCACTTTCGTCTCATGTGTGGCGCTGCCATCTCGGCACACCGCAAAACTGACGGCTCGCTGGATAAAGATCGTATCATCACCCACGTCGGCCAACTCGTCGACGAAGGTGCCGACGCCATCGCCGTCTCCACCGCACACGGATTCTCCAAAGGTGTGGGCGACTCAATTCGTATGTTACGCCAAGAATTTAAGGATCTGACCCTGATCGCGGGGAACGTCACCAGTGCCGAAGGCGTCGAATTCCTCGCCGATGCAGGTGCCAACTCGATTAAAATCGGCCAAGGCCCTGGCTCGATCTGCACCACCCGTATCGTCGCAGGTGTCGGCATCCCACAGATGACTGCGCTCTACGTCGCATCGATCGCAGCACGCAATAAAGGGGTCTCCATTCTCGCCGACGGTGGTATTACCAAATCAGGCGACATCGTCAAGGCCCTCACCCTCGCCGACGGCGTCATGTGTGGCAGCCTGCTCGCTGGTTGCAACGAAGCGCCAGGGCAGATCATCGAAATCAACGGTAAACTCTATAAGCAATACCGCGGCATGGGCAGCGCCGCAGCGATGAAAGACGGCTCCGCCGCCCGCTACGGCCACGACCGCAAGGACGTCGCCACCAAAGCAGCCGCGGAAGGGATTGAAGCACTCAAAGAATCCGCCGGCTCGCTTTCCGGCGTCCTCCGCGAACTGGTTGGCGGCGTCCAATCCGGCATGGGCTACCTCGGCGCAGCCACGCTCGCAGACCTTCGCGCCAACGCCCGCTACATCCGCGTCAGCCCAGCAGGCCAGAGGGAGTCCTCACCGCACGACGTCATCACCGTTAAGACCAGCGACCATTCCAACGACAGCGCCAAGTAGTCACTCAAAAGCACTGGAGGGAAATGCTCCGTCATTTCCGCGCGCAGTTCTAGGTCGCCCCACCAGTGGCAACGACGGCGCGTTGCCCTCCAAATGTAAACGCCTTCAACAGCTTCACAATTACAGATCCTTAGCTTTTCAAACAACATGCTCACTCCATTTTCCTCACAACTCATTGCCGATACAGGTATCTCCACAGGCGACGAAGGCAAAGGTCGCGTCATCCTTGAGATCGTCAATGAACTCCGCGAAATCACCGGCCGTCAAGACGCTGTAGCAGCCGTGATGAAAGTCAACGGCGGCTCCAACTCGGGGCATACCGTAGCAGGCCTCAAGCTCAACCTACTCCCTGGCGGCGTCGCCGATCCGCACGTCCCGCACCTGCCAATTGGTTGCGGGGTAGTCGCTGATCCGCGCAAGTTTCTTTGGGAAGTTGCCTATGCCGAGCAACACGGCCACGTCGCACTCAAGCGCCTCGCGATCGACGAGCGTTGCCTTGTTTCCGACGTCTGCCACCGCCTACTCGATCTCGCCTTCGAAGACTATCGCGTCCACGTCCTCAAGGACGACCCACGTGGCTCCACAGGTCGTGGTATCACCCCAGCGTATCTCGACGAAGTCGGACAATTCCAAATTTTCTATGCTGACTTTCGCGGCCCGAAAGAAGTCTTCGCCGCCAAGCTTCGTAACCGTGCCGACCGAGCGCTGCGTATCATCGAGCACGTCTGCCAAGTCGCTCCCGAGCGCTGGGCTGGACTATTTGACACACTGACAGGTGCCGAAACCCGCGCCAACAAAGAGATCATCGACAGCGGTGCCTTCACCGAAGCGGAATTCGATTTCAACCAATTCGCCGGAGCCGAGCCATTCACGCTCAACCTCGACGCGCTGATCGAAACTTACTGGCGCGCAGGCCAAGCGCTCGCAGCGCAAGTCTGCGACGTGCGTGAACTCATCCTGCGCGCACAAGACGAGGGCAACTACATCATCGGCGAATTCGGCCAAGCCTACTGGCTCGACAAGCGCCACGGCTTCGCACCCAACGTCACCGCTTCGCACACCTTTACACCTGAGTTCTTCCAGTCCGCCGGCATTCCCGCGCAAGCGATTCACAACGTCGGTTGCTGCAAGGCCTACGACACCAAGGTCGGCACCCACGTCTTCATTTCCGAAATCGACCTCGACCATCCGCTCAGCAAGCAGCTGCGCATGATCGAGTTTGGTGCGACCACTGGCCGTCAACGTATGGTTGGTTGGTATGACGCTGTGGAAAAAGGCGACGCCCTGCGCTACGGCGGCTACCAAGACCTCGTACTCAACAAGCTCGACGCCCTCAGCCACAGTGGTGACTGGCAAGGCGAACTGCAAATCTGTATTGGATATGAGGATACAGCAGGCAAGGTCGTCTACCACGTCCCACGCGACGACGTTTACCGCCGCACCCTCAAGCCAGTTTACAAAATGGTGCCTGGGTGGAGCGAAGATATTTCCGGCGTGCGCAACTTTGCCGACCTCCCCAATGCGGCAAAAAACTACGTCGCATGGATGCTCAAAGCCTTGGTCGACGTCGCCAACCACGGCGATCAGAACAAGAACAAGATCCCGAATCTCCGCTACATCGGCGTCGGCCCCGAGCCGAGCCAGATCATCAAAGACGTGCCCGCAGTTGAAGAACTTCTGAAGCTCGCACGATAATTTTTCTTATGAACGCAAAAATCACTGCGGCCTGCCAGGCCTTCTCTCTCGGTCAATCTGCCAAAGCACTGCCACTCATCGCTGACGAAGTCGAATGGCACATCGTTGGTGACCACAGCATCATCGGCAAAGC
Source organism: Opitutia bacterium UBA5964 (assembly GCA_002430605.1). Lineage (GTDB taxonomy): Bacteria > Verrucomicrobiota > Verrucomicrobiia > Opitutales > Coraliomargaritaceae > Lentimonas. Next base: position 12,644 of record DJBY01000101.1, read on the forward strand.
CGGCGTGGAAGAAACCTGCGCGGAAGCGGAAGCCGAGGGCAACCCAAACTTCAAGAACCTGCGCACGATTGAGGGCAAGACCCACGTGATCGTCGAAGGTCACGACCTAGAGAGCGACGTCCACTACTGCGACATTTACACGGTCGAAGAGAATCTGATCTACGAGATCACCTCTTACTGCCTCGCTCGATTTGAGGACGAAGACGGCGACGAGTAGCTGACTGCGCGAGCGATACAGGCGTACTGGTCTGGGCTGCTAAAAACAGGCAAACAGCGCGCGCGCCCGAAAAGGCCAGTAATCGACAAGAGCCGATCACTCCCCCTGATAACTCAGCACAATTCTGCGTGAGTGCGAACGTGTGCGGTGCTCCCAAAGGAAAACACCTTGCCATGTGCCGAGGCAGAGGCGCCCATCGACAAAAGGGATCACTTCGGCAGTGCGCGTCAGTGCCATTTTAATATGGCTGGGCATATCATCGGGCCCTTCGAAGGTGTGCGTAAAATCGGGATCGTTTTCGGGGACGAGGCGATCAATGAAACGCTCGAGATCTCGACGCGCCGACGGATCGGCGTTTTCCATAATCACCAGACTGCAGCTGGTATGGCAGCAAAAGACAGTGACCGTGCCCTCGCGTAAGCCAGACTCACGTAAGCCGGCCTCAATGGCCGAGGTGAATTCTTCAGTCGATTTTCCGGGAGCGGAAACTTGTAGCTGCTTAGTGAAGGTCGGCATGGGCGGAGCGGTAAAGTTAAAAAGTAAGAGGTGCCAAAGTCCTAGAAGCGTTTCACAATTTAGTTTTTCGGATCTCCTAATCGGCATGAACACATTTGGATGCTCATCCCAAACGATATGGATCGACTAACTTACAGCCGCACCTTCGAGTCTGCAAGCGCTTCATTCTTCTGCGTATGGTCCAGCGTGTAGTGGAGGCCTCGGCTTTCTTTGCGCTGCAAGGCGCACTCCACCACCAATCCCGCGACTAAGATCATGTTACGTAACTCCAACAAGCTTTCGTCCACTTTGAAATTCCAGTAGTAGTCGGTGATTTCACGGTCAAGGGTTTGAATGCGGGTGCGAGCACGTTCGAGGCGTTTAGTCGAGCGGACGATGCCGACATAATCCCACATCGTGCGCTTCACTTCATCCCAATTGTGCAACAGTACCACACGTTCATCCGAATCGCGCACAGCACCATCTACCCAGTTCGGCAGCTCAATCGATGCTGGGGACGCTGCCGATAGATACTCAACCACTGCGATCGCACCACGATTCGCCATGACCACCGCTTCGAGCAACGAGTTACTCGCCAAACGGTTCGCTCCATGCAGCCCAGTACAGGCCACTTCGCCACAGGCATAGAGTCCCGCCAACGACGTCTCCCCGCTCAAATTGGTCTTCACACCACCACACAAATAATGCGCGGCTGGCACCACCGGGATCATATCTTTTTCCAATGCGATACCCTGCTTTAGGCAGAAGTCGTAAATATTGGGAAAGTGATCGTGTAACTTCTTAAGCGGAATATCCCGTGTATCCAGCCAGACATGACGGGCGCCGGATTGCTTCATCTCCGAATCAATCGCGCGCGCCACGATGTCGCGCGGCGCGAGATCCTTGCGCGCGTCATAGCGCGCCATGAAGGCTTCCCCTTCAAGATTGCGCAAGATGGCGCCTTCGCCGCGGACTGCTTCGCTAATCAAGAAGCGATCCGAATCACGTGAGTAAAATGCGGTGGGGTGAAACTGGATAAACTCCATATTACGCACCTCGACTCCAGCACGATAGGCCATCGCGATACCATCGCCAGTCGCAATAAAAGGGTTGGTCGTGTATTGATAGACCTGACCAATGCCACCAGTTGCGAGCAACACGACGCTGGATTGAAAAGTCTCCACCTGCTCGGTTTTCGTGTTGAGCGCATACAACCCGAGCACGCGATCTGCACCCGTCTGATTCAGCTTCGCCGCGGTGATTAACTCGACCGCGAAATGATGTTCAAAGGTTTCGATGTTTGGCGAGCTTGCGATGCCATGCAGCAAGGCGTCTTCGATCGCTTTGCCCGTCACATCTTTGACATGCAAAATGCGACGCTGTGAATGGCCGCCCTCTTTGCCGAGTGAGACAGTGCCATCATCCAGTTGCGTGAAAGCCACGCCGCGCTGAGCTAACTCTTCGATACTCGCCGCGCCATCGGTCAAAATCTCGCGCACCGCGGCCTCATCGCACAGTCCGTCGCCCGCGTTGAGAGTATCGGCCACGTGCATTTCGACGTCGTCGGTCTGCGAGGTGACTGCGGCGATGCCGCCCTGCGCGTAGTTGGTATTCGATTCCGCGGAATTCTTCTTGGTAATAATTGCCACGCGCTGCCCCGCCTCGGCGACTTTAAGCGCAAAACTCAGGCCAGCGATTCCACTGCCGATAACGATGACATCATAAGATTGTGACATAAATAGAAAAGGAGGTTGGTAGAAGGTAGGTAGAGAAAAAGGAAAGGTAAGAAATCGACCTAAAAAGCTAACTTCTGACTCCTAAATTCTCACTCCTTTTAAAGTGCGATGTTATCGATCAAGCGAGTCTGGTCGAGCCACGCAGCGACACAGACCATATGCTTGCCTGGCTCGATCTCTCGACTGGCAGGCTTCATCGTCAGACGATCCACGATTTGCACATAGATCACCCGCACGGAGCGCGCTACCGATAGATGATGAGTAATCTCAGCCACCACGCGATCCACGCTACGTACCCCATCCTCGTGCACCATCTTCTGCGCCATCAAGAGCGCCTTGGAAATACTGAGCGCCTCTTCGTGTTGCGTGTGGGTCAAATAGCGGTTGCGCGAGCTGATCGCCAGACCGTCGTCGCCGCGCTTGGTTTCGCCGATGATGACTTCGGCGGGAATGTTGAGATCCGTCACCATCTTTTGGATGACCGCGCATTGCTGCGCATCTTTCTGGCCGAAGACCGCAATATCAGGCCGCGTGATGTTAAACAATTTCAGGCACACGGTCGTCACGCCGCGGAAGTGATTTGGCCGCGAAATCCCGCACAGCCCGGTGCCGACGTCTTCCTCATTCACATAGGTTGAGAAGCCCTGCGGATACATTTCCGCCACGCTCGGGTGAAACACGATATCGGCGCCACGCTCGGCACATTTTTCTAAATCCGCCTGCAGTGACTTAGGGTAACGCTCAAAATCTTCATTGGGGCCAAACTGGGTGGGGTTGACAAAAATCGAAACAATGACCTTATCAGCACGCTCTTTCGCAATATCGATCAACGATAGATGCCCTTCGTGCAGACAGCCCATCGTCGGCACCAGTCCGATCAAACGGCCGCTAGAGCGCAGACCGATAGCGTGAGATTGCATTTCATTGACCGATTGAATTGTTTGCATAACAAAATTTCGGACAAACTAAGTCCGTCCACCACTTTATCACAATAATAATCAGAACTTAACCATTCAGCTAAAAACTAAACTTTCGGCTTTTTGCCATTATCCATTCACACTTAGTCATTAATCATGAGCGATTCATACATCCAAGAACTCTTTGCTGAGCGCATCGGCGGCAATCAATACGGCAAATCCACTGCCATCTATAAGTTTGAGAAGATCAAACGCGCCAAGAAGGCCGCTAAAGAAGCGAAGCCAGGTGTCGACCTGATCGACATGGGCGTTGGTGAGCCAGACGAGATGGCGTTCCCCATCGTGGTCAAAGCCCTACAAGATGCAGCCGCTCAGCCTGAGAACCGTGGCTACGCCGACAATGGCGGCGACGATTTCAAAGCCGCTGCCGCTCAATACATGTCCGCCGTGTTTGGCGTAAGCGACATCGATCCAACCACCGATGTCGTCCACTCGATCGGCTCGAAGACCGCACTTTCGATGATCCCAGCCTGTTTCATCAACCCAGGCGACGTCGTCCTAATGACATCGCCCGGCTACCCGGTGCTCGGCACACACGCCAAGTATCTCGGCGGGGAGGTCTACAACATGCCACTCAAGGAAGAGAATAACTTCCTCCCTGAGCTCGATGCAGTTCCAGCCGACGTCGTCGCGAGAGCGAAGATTATGGTGCTCAACTACCCGAACAATCCGACCGGCGCATCTGCGACCCTCGAGTTTTTCGAAAAGGCCATCGCATTCGCCAAGGCCAACCACCTGATTATCCTGCAAGACGCAGCCTACTCATCACTGATCTTCGAAGGCATGCCGATCTCCATCTTCCAAGTCGAAGGGGCGAAGGACGTTGCCATTGAGCTGCACTCACTCTCCAAGAGCTACAACATGACTGGCTGGCGCATCGGCTTCGTCGTTGGTAACCCGCTCGTGGTGCAAGCTTACGCCGACATGAAGGACAACTCGGACTCTGGCCAATTCCTCGCCATTCAAAAGGCTGGCGCCGTGGCACTCGCGAATCCTCAAATCACCGAAGAAATCTCGGCGAAATACTCACGCCGCATGAATCTCCTGGTCGACGCACTCAACGGTGCAGGCTTCAGGGCGAAAAAGCCTAAGGGCAGCTTCTTCCTGTACGTAGCCGCACCGAAGTCGGCCACAATCGACGGCAAGACCACTGTGTTCGAATCCGGCGAGGCCTACAGCCAATGGCTGATCACTGAAGAGCTGATCAGCACGGTGCCTTGGGATGATTGCGGCAACTTCGTGCGCTTCTCCGTCACCTTCGCCGCCAAAGGCGAACACGCAGAAAAAGAGATTGCTGCGGAAATCCGCCGTCGCCTCGCGAAATACACCTTCGCTTTCTAGGCGGACGCTCCTGCGTTCAATACTTTCAAGGCCGCCCGATCCAATCGGATGGCCTTTTTTTGGGTCAATCACAGATTGCCGAACCAACGCACGACCACCGCTCCCCGATCTCACGATTACAGCAGTACCAATCGACGATGCTTGCAGTTGTCGCAACAATTCCAATAACTCCTTAGTCACACTAGCGCAGGTTAATTTTTAATATACGAACTATGAATACCCTCCCAGAACTGATCCAGAACAACCGCCAGTGGTCTGCGGAAATAACCGCCGAAAATCCTGATTTTTTCAAAAACCTGGCCGAGGCTCAAACCCCCAAGTATCTATGGATTGGCTGTGCCGATAGCCGCGTGCCTGCCAACCAAATCACCGGCCTCTTGCCAGGCGAACTGTTCGTGCACCGCAATATCGCCAACCTCGTAGTGCACTCGGATCTAAATATGCTCTCCGTGCTGCAATATGCAGTCGATGCACTCAAGGTCGAGCACGTCATCGTTTGTGGTCACTACGGCTGCGGCGGCGTGCGCGCTGCCATCAGCTCTCAACCCAATGGACTGGTCGACAACTGGCTACGCCACATCGAGGACACCGCCGTCGTCAATTGGGATGATTTGAAAGTACTCGATGACGAGGCTCGGGTGGATCGCCTCTGCGAACTTAACGTCGTGCAGCAAGCCAAGAACCTGAGCCGCACGACCGTATTGCAAGAAGCATGGGCCCGCGGGCAGAAGCTTCATATCCACAGCTGGATTTATAGCCTCAGAGACGGGCATCTCCACACCCTACAAGAATCAATCGACGCCTACAGCGACCCGCTAAAATAGCCGCAGAGCCTTGCGGAACTATTGCACCCGGACATCCCCTAGGAAATCTCTGGTGTGGTCGTTGACCATTGCCACTGCCTGCATACAGGTAGTGGCAGATCGTGGTGTCAGCAAATTTGAAGCCCGTTTTGAGCGCTATGCTCATACAAGCGCCGCTCTACTCGACCTCTGGAGTCGAACGGCCAAAGTCGGTGTTCCTGCGCAGTGCCAACCGCCTAGCTCAGATAAGTGCAGCAGTAGTCCGCGCCGCCTTCTTTCACTTTCAGGGCAAACTTCGAGTCGCCCGGGACGTTAAACGATGTGCCTTCACCATAGGTGATCCACTCATCTGAACCGTCGAGCTTCACATCCATCTCACCACCGAGTATTTCCATGAGCTCAGCCGCTTCAGTGCCGAATTCATAATCACCCGCCTGCATGAAGCCGAGGGTCTTCTTAGAACCATCCGCAAACACAATCGTGCGGCTAGTGACTTGGCCGCCGAAATACACATTGGCCTTTTTTACGATAGAGATGTTTTCAAAAGTTTCAGACATGCGAAAGGTGATGGCGATTCCGCTAAAAGTTGCAATCAGGATTTATTTAGAATCGAAGAAGTTGTGGCACATGCTTCTAGCAGAGAGCATGTCAGCTTAAACTTGCCGCGCTGAAACACGCTCAGCGCTGCGCACAGAAGGGCATGCCACAACATCCACACTCTCCATTTCAATGTAAGCTGGGATAATCCCACCCTGCCGCTGGCCTACCACTCGGATCCTAACTTGCCATCCAGCCGATATACGCATAACGTAATTAAAGCACCCACTGGGAGATAAGATGAACACATCTGATTTAGACGATGGCAGCGCAGTTCGGCTGATTCCACACAAGCCTATCATGATCATTGTGGCGTGGGTACTATTTTTTGCCATTCGAGCATGGCTACCGTTGGGCGATCTACCCGAGACATACAATGCCGAGGCGGTGCGCACCGGCCTCGCAATACTGGCACTCGCTGCCACCCTGTGGCTCAGCGAGGCACTGCCACTCGCCATCACCGCCATGCTCATCCCAGTGATAGCGGCGCTGACTGGCACATTAGATGTGACCAAAAGCTTTTCCGGATTCGCCCACCCTTTGATTTTTCTGTTCCTCGGCGGGTTCGGATTAGCCGCCGCCTTATCCTACCAGAAACTGGACCAATGGTTGGCCCAGCACATCTTAAAAATCGGCCACGGAAGTTTCCACATCACCGCGATTGCGCTGTTTCTAACATCCGCGCTGCTCTCGATGTGGATCTCCAACACGGCAACCGTCGCGCTGCTGCTACCGGTCGCACTCGGGATACTGGCACACATCAAGTCCACCTGCGGAGAGCAAGTCATGGCTCGATCCGCCACCTATTTACTGCTAGGCATCGCATATTCAGCAAGCATCGGTGGCATCGGCACTTTAATCGGCACGCCCCCAAATGCGATTGCCGCAGCCAACCTCGGCATCAGTTTCGCAGAGTGGCTCGCGGTCGGTCTACCCGCAGTCGCGATCCTACTCCCCGTGCTCTTCATCGTCTTGCGCTTGCTCGCCAAACCCGGCGACGTGCCACATTTCAAGGTCGAAGCACAACCCTTTCAATTCAACGCAGCCCGATCCCTGACCTTAGCCATCTTCTTCTGCGCAATCTGCGGATGGCTATTCAGCGCACCACTCGCCGGGCGATTCGGCATCGCTAACTCATTTGATACACTCGTCGCGATCTGCGCGCTGATGCTCCTCGCCTCATGTCGGCTGGTTCGGTGGCAGGACGTCGACCGCACCACCAACTGGGGCGTGTTGTTGCTATTTGGCGGCGGCATCACCTTGAGCAAGGTGCTCGGTGCTAGCGGCGCCAGCAAGTTCCTCGCTTACCAAATCCAATCGCTCACCGCAGGTTGGCCAACCCTGCTATTTATAGGCATCATCGTCGTCTTCGTCATTTTCCTCACTGAGCTATCGAGCAATACCGCCAGCACTGCGCTGCTCGTACCGATCTTCGCCGCAGTCGCGATCAGTATGGGCATACCCGTCGCAGAGTTGGTCCTGCCCTTAACCTTAGCGGCCTCGTGCGCATTTATGCTTCCTGTAGCCACACCGCCAAATGCGATCGTCTTCGGCTCTGGCCACATCCAACAACGCGAAATGGTGCGCATCGGCTTCGTCCTCAACCTGACTTTCGCCGCGCTGTTAACTTTGCTCAGCCAAGTACTATTTTAGCAACAGACCACAGCTCTCAAAGCATCCAACCGACTACGCGGATTCGCTACAAACGAATCACTTAATGCCCGCAAATACAGGCGTATTCTTTATAATCACAGCCTGGACAGTCGCTCATATTCAAATAAAATGTCTCTCGCATACGCTTCGCATCAGGAGTCGTTTTGATCTGTAAAATGATCGGCATGCGCTTCATCTCCGGCAGAGCTGCGGTTGAAATTAAACGGCCTTCATCTTTAACAAACTCAACCTTCGTGGGGGCACTGCGATCACCGCCAATGGCGGAAACCACTTGCTCCCCAACGGCAACGAATTCGCCATCGCGCCCTAGGAATGTAATCTGCACAAAGCGCTCGGGCGTGACCCAGAACTCGAGATGCGGCTCAACAATCGTGATCAGGCGACCACCATTGGGGCCGCCTTGTGGTTCCTGTGCCGCAGGCTTAGTGGCCCCATGGCTATGCCCGCCATTACCATGATCATGCGCACCGTGATCGTGTCCCGCTGCAGCATAGGAATAGGTTGCCCCGAACAAGGCTAGTGTCGCAATGAGGAGAACTTTGAGGTGTGTTTTCTGTTTCATAATATTTTTTTGGATTTGATTGAATAAAGGTGAAAACGGACGGCACCGAGGTCGTCCCTCGCCGATCGTAGCATTATATCACTCGGAAGCAGCGGCTTTTAGGCGAATAGACTTTTCGGCCGACTTTTGAAAGAAGGTATAAAAGATGGCAGGCGTCACCGCGAGGCCAAGCAGCGTCGAGCTAATCAAGCCACCTACGATGACGATCGCGACGGGATTGAGAATTTCTTTGCCCGGTTCATCGGCGGCAATGATCAATGGGATCAACGCAAGGCCTGCAGAGATCGCAGTCATCAAGATCGGCACCAGTCGCTCCAACGTGCCGCGCACCACCATTTCGCGCGTAAATGCTTCACCTTCGTGACGCATCAAGTGCAGATAGTGCGAGAGTAGCATAATGTTATTACGCGCGGCAATACCAGTGACTGCGATGAAACCAACCAGGGTGGCGATACTGATATTGTTCAATGTCATGCTGGTATAAAAGACCCCGCCGATCAAAGAAATCGGAATGATGCTTAATACAAGCCACACAAAACTGAAGGTTTTGAAATAACTATAGAGTAAGAAAATAATCAGCAGCAGAATGACCACACACATAATAAAGATGGTGCGCCTCGCTTCTTGCTGCGCCTGATATTCCCCTTCAAACGCTACGCTATAGCCTTGCGGTAAAACCAACTCCTCAGCGACTTTACTCTGCAAGGTTTCCACCACTGCATTCAGATCGTCTGTGGTCGGATTGATCGATACAACAAAGCGACGTAGTGTGTTTTCGCGCAGAATTGTGTTCGGCCCCGTCGCTTGATGGATTTCTGCCACAGCGCTCAATGGCACGCGTTGTCCGCTCAGTGTGTCGACATACAAATTCGACAACCGGTCCGGGGACTCACGCCACTCAAGCGGCAGGCGCACCACTAAATCATACACACGCTGCCCTTGGTAAATTTCGGCCACCACTTCGCCACCCATCAATGAGGCCAACTGCTCGTTCAATTCACCAGGTGTCACGCCATACGCCAGCGCACGGTCACGATCGACTTCGATCCGTAGCTGAGGAATCATCGCCTGCTGCTCCGCACGCGCTTCTTCCATTCCTGGAATCGCCCGTGCGATCTCAGTGACTTGACTGCCGAGGCGACGTAATTCGCTCAAATCAGGCCCATAGATTTTGACCGCGACCTTCGCAGACACACCACTGAGCATGTGCCCAATACGGTCCGCCAATGGCGTGCTCATCGCACTGAATGTGCCCGGAATCGTACGCATGGTGACACGTATTTCTTCTAAGACTTCCTTGCGATCCCGATCAGACGTTTCGGTAAATTCGATATCAAACTCGACCGTCGAGACTGGCACCACATGGTCACCACGTTCGGCGCGGCCGACACGATAACCGACTGTTTCGACTTCTGGAATCTGCAACAGTAAGTCCTGCGCGGTATCGGAGAGTTCGGTAGTTTGCTTCAGCGAGGTGCCTGGTGCAGTGGTCATTGCGATCAATGCGGTCGGCTCTCGAAACGCTGGCAAGAAATTGCCCCCCATCGAGGTCAACGATCCATACGCGAAAAATAGCAGCACCCCAGTAATCAGTAACACGAGGAATGGTTGCGACAGCGAAAAGTTGAGCCATGTCTTGTGAAAGCCCCACTTTAAACCACGCACCATGAATCCATCGATATGCGCTTCACCCGCCTTTGGGTTTAATAAAAACGAACACAGCACCGGGATGACAGTCAACGAAACCACGAACGACGCACTCATGCTAACAATCGTCGCAATCGCAATCGGCGAGAACAGTCGCCCCTCTACGCCGCTCAATGCGAGCAACGGCAAGAACACCAAAATGATCAATACCGTGGCATACAAAATCGACGAGCGCACCTCAGCGGAGGCACTCGCGATCACTTCAAGATTCGGACGTGGATTCGGTAATCTGGTATTCTCGCGCAAGCGGCGGAACACATTTTCCACGTCTACAATTGCATCATCCACGACCATGCCAATCGCCACAGCAAGTCCACCGAGCGTCATCGAGTTCACACTCAAGTCCATCAGGTCAAACACCAGAATTGTGATACCAAGTGAAAGCGGAATCGCAGTGAGTGTGATCAAAGTAATCCGCAGATTGAACAGAAACAGAAACAGCACCAGTGCCACCATGATGGCACCGTCACGCAGCGCTTCTTCCAAATTTCCAATCGAGAGATTAATAAAGTCGGATTGCCGATAAAGGGTGACTACTTTGACCCCAGTGGGGAGGGTCTGTTGCAGATCGGCGAGCGCGGCTTCCACTTTCTCAGTCAAATCAATGGTATCGAATCCCGGCGACTTTGTTACACTGAGTATCACCCCTGGGTAACCCTTCACCGCACCATCCTGGGTAATCTGCTTGGTACCAAGGCCAGCATCGCCACGCATTGGCTCAATATCCCACACCAACGAGGCCACATCACGCAGACGAATCGGCCGGTCATTCTCGTACGTTACGACCGTGTTACCGATTTCATCCAGATCAGTCGTCATCGCCAAATTACGCACCATGATCTCTTGAGAAGATTCAGTTAAAAATCCGCCAGTCGTATTTTTAACTGCTTGAGCAGAGGCATCGCGTATTTGCAAAAAGGATACACCCATCGCCAACATCTTATCTGGGTCCGGCTGGACTTGTACTTGCTTCACCCCGCCGCCCATCGACAGCACTTCGGCGATCCCTGGAATTGATTGCAGTTTTCGGGCAACCGTCCAATCCGCCAGCGAGCGCAACTCACGTGGGCTCGTCTCTCCCGTTGGGTCTGCCAAGCCGACCAGCAGGATGTTACCCATAAGCGACGCGACTGGCGTCATATAAGGGCTCACTCCTTCGGGCAATAATTCACTCGCACTAGTCAAACGCTCCTGCACAAACTGACGCGCCTGGTAAATGTCCGTACCCCATTCGAATTCGACGAAGATTAAGGACAAGCCCACATCGTTGATCGAACGCAGGCGCGACACGCCCGTCACCCCCATCAGCGAATTCTCCAATGGCATCGTCACCAGTGTTTCCACTTCTTCGGGAGCAAAACCAGCGGACTCGGTTAAAATAGTCACTGTCGGTTTGGTCAAGTCCGGTAACACTTCGACCGGAAGCTCCACCGCTTTCTTGATTCCTAGAACTAGGACGATGACAACCAGGGCCAAAATTAATGGCCTCTGTGAAAGAGAGAATCGTATGAGTTGATTTAACATGATCCGTAATTTTGAATGAAGATCATGCCCTTATCCACGGCGTTGGCTCCACAAACGCTGCGAAGCTACCAAGAGGATTAACGTCAACACGCCCGCATAAATCATCAGTGCCAGGCTCAAGCTATGCGCACCTTCGTGATCATGGACTTCTTCAGGCTCTGCTTGATTGGCCTTATCGGCATCAGTGAGTTCCGAACCATCCTCATTGTGCTCATGTCCATGCGCGGCATCCAACGCCTCCTTCAACGAGATACTTTGTCCACCACCAGCAAAGCCTAATGAATACGAGCCCTGGGTGACGACTTCATCACCGGGAAACAAACCACTCAGTACTTCATCGAATCGATCATTGCGCTCTCCAATAACGATGGGGACACGTAGAAATGCATTGGGTAGATCAAGGTCCTTCACGAATACGACGCGATTGGCAGGGTCTCCTTGAATCGCCGCACGTGGCACCGAGAGCACATCAGCCCGCGAATCAAGGACTACGGCAAACTCCACGCGCATTCCCGGGCGCAGTCGCCCATCCTTATTATCCAGCAGAAAGATCCCCTCCACCGCTCCCGCACCTCGGTCGGCATTCACACCAAAGCGCACTAGAGTCGCTTCAAACAACGACTGTCCCAAAGCAGGCACCTTGATATGCGCATAACTGCCCACTTGTACACGCGCGGCCTCATTTTCCGGAATCTTCGCCACGGCCCACATACTCGAACGATCCGAAATATCCATCAATTCGACATCAGGCTGCACCGGTTGCCCGAGGCGAAGATGTGACTGCACCACCAGCCCGCCTTGCGGGGCCTTCAATTCCACTTGAGGTGGCGGGTTGCCAATGAGGCGGGTCTCAATCGTCGCCACCACATCGCCGGCAGCCACGGCATCTCCCTCGAATGCATGCAGACCGACCACACGACCAGCGACACGAGAGGACAGCACGGAGTGCTTCGATGGGATTTCTTCAATCCGACCAATCGCAAACACCGTGGTCTCGAAATCACGCTCTTCCACTTCCACAGTTTGGATCCGAAGATTCGCCACTCCTGTCGCATCGAGAATAATGGGCGCATCTGTCGCAGCCCATGACGCAGTGGCACTTAGTAGCGATAAACAGACGGCACTCAGGCTGAGATTAAAATTTGTTTGTTTCATTTAATTTAATTAAAAAAGTGTTTTGGATTATTGGAGCACTGGTTGTGCTTGAGCTGTGGCAGCCTTCCAGCAGATCATTGCCTGCTCGAAATCGTGCAGCTTAGTCAATTGTGCGGATTGCACCCGAAGGCCTTGCTCTTGTGAGCGGAACAGCTCGACCAAGTTAATCTGCCCCGCGCCATACGCGGCATTCATCTCGGCTAGATTTTTTGCCACTAACTGCGTTAATTTTTGATCATAGTCGCGCGCTTGCTGATACAGACTCACCGCCCGTGTCGCCTGGGTGTGTGCTTCGCTACGCACTTCTAAACCGACGCGGTCGAGTTCGTATTTGAGCTGCCGTTGCTCGGCGCGACCCGCAAGAATCGCACCTTCTTTTCGACCCAACAACGGTAGTGGGATCGATACACCGACACCAAAGAAGCGATCTGTTTCTAAGCCACCGGGATCATCCATACCACGCTCTTCTTCGAAGAACACGCGCACCGCAATGTCTGCCCAACGCTCCGCCTTCGCCACCGATATACGCTTGTCGGACATACCATACAGCAGCGACTTCATGCGATATTCGGGATGCTGCATGAGTGACTCCTGCGTCAAGCTAGCCAACTGCGGTTGCCTGGCGGGCAGCTCAAATTGATGGGTTAAGATCAGCTCGGTATCCACATCAGCTCCTACCAGTTGCTTCAATTTAGCGAGTTCCAATAACAGCGCATTCGAGAGCTCCTGCTTCTCTTGCTCCACGGCATACAACTCGATCTGCACTTGATTGGTCTCCACCGAAGAGACCTCCCCAGTGGCGACCCGCGACTCCATAAACTCTGCGAACTTACGATTCAGCTGCAGCCGCTCGTTGCGTAGTTTGATTTGCGCGTCTAGGGCAGTGGCAGCAGCAACCGATGCCTCGACTTCACGCGTGAGCAGTCGCACCTGATTCGCGACTTCCGATTCAGCTAGAGCAATTTCATCTTGCGCGATCGACTTTTGCAGGCGCAGTCGATTCGTCACTGGAAAGCGCTGCTCGAAGCCGACGGCATAGCCATACTCGCCTTCATCGTTAAAAGTCCGATCAGTGACGTAATCGATACTGAGCTCTGGATTTGTCCAACGCCCCGCTTGTTGGCGATTCCCGTGCGCACGATCGATCGTGGTGCGTGCCGCATTGAGCGCTGGGTTCTGTTGCAATGCACTTACCACAGCTTGCTCTTTGCTAAGCAAGAGCGGTGCGGCGGCTAGACTACTCAAAGTTGATTGAACAATGAGGGCGAACGCGGTAACGCGTCCTAATTTCAAAAAGTTAACCATAAAAATCCTAATACAATGAAGCTGTGGCGTAGCGTACTGCTACAAATACGACTGGTTTGATTAAACCAGTAAAGCTAAGTGTATTAGGAGATCAGATCCGCAGGACTGTCTTCTGAATGTAGTAATCAGTCAACCAATGGACCGACGACGGTGGGCCACGCAACCGAAGCTGCAAGCCAAGCGGAGACTCCACTTGAGGGACGACTAAATCATTAAAGTTAAATTCCGCCACAGCTAGAATCGGCAGGTCAATACGATGCACCTCATTCAAGCGCGAAGGAATCAATTCAGCCCCCTGCAACTTCAGATCGGTGCAATCATCTTTGACAAAGCACAGTGCAACTTCCTGAGGCTCTACATGATCATGTCCATCCGCACAGTGCCCATGCGTTGAGTCTTCTGACTCAAAATGCACCGCAAAGTCATGATGCAAGCACAGTAACAAGCTAGGAACACCCGCAAACGCGACGTTCCAAACAAACAGGCTAAGTAGCCATGCAACTGTGATTTTTTTGATCAAGAGTCCGTAATATATGAAAAACCGAATCCATACTGTCAAGACTCACGCAGTGGTTCCATTCTAAGAATGAGAATTTTGAAGCTAGCGCGCTTCGAAACGACCATCCGC
>DJBY01000117.1:0-5346 GCA_002430605.1 Opitutia bacterium UBA5964
AAGGAACAATACGCCGTCCATAGCGAGCCGCTCTCGGATATCGCTGAGGAGATCAAACGTGACCCGGAAGCAGCGCTGCTATACGGCCCGGACTTCAGCTTCAACCAGGCCTACGTCGATGACTACGTCGCGCGCTGGCAAGAGATTCAGGAAAAATACCATCCCGATATGCTGTGGATGGATGATTTCCCTATTTATACTCGCGATGGCAACAATGTGCGGGCGGGGAAGGCCAAGCCGGAGATTCAGTACTTTGACGATCAGCTCCGCGGTATGATTACCGGATTCATGAACGCTGGCGCGGCCCGCGGGCAGGGGGTCTACGTGAACAACAAGGGCGGCCGCCGCAACTGGCCGGATGGGGTCGGATGCCTGGAGAAAGACAATCTGAAGATGACGGTGATTGGCCCGAAGTGGCAAAGCTGCACGACCTTCGGCACTTCGTTCGGATACCTGGAAGGTGACACGTATAAAAGCATCGAAGGCGTCATCCATGAGATGATCGAGGTGATCAGCCGCAACGGCAATTTCCTGGTCAACATCGGCCCGAAGGCGGATGGCACCATACCAGCACCTGAAGTAGAGCGCCTGCGGGCGATGGGAGCTTGGCTCGCAATCAACGGCGATGCCATTTATGGCAGCCGCTATTGGAAAGTCTGCGATCAGGCGAACGAACACTTGGCCTTCACCACCAAAGGCAACCAGCTCTATGCCATCAAACTGGCGAAGCCGACGGCGCCGTTTGTGATTAAGGCCACGGCGGGCTGGAACGCCGAGCAGGTGACGGCAGTGACGCTGCTCGGTTCAGACGCGAACGTTAGCTGGAAAATGACGCCGGCGGGTCTGCAGCTTACTCCGCCTGTTGATTTGGGACGCAGTCTGCACGCCTGGACATTCGCGATCGTGACTGATCGCGAACAGCATCACCCGAATGTGATCCAGAGGGACGCGAACAAGGCCTTGGAAGGCACGAAAAAGGTCGATTTGGAAGGCCGCGTCAAAAAAGCGAAGTAAAACAGAATAGGATTTATTATGAACAGAATTATATGTGCAGTTGTTATGAGCGTCGTGTCACTGGCTAATGGGCTGGTGGCGGGCGAAGCAGGCAAAAATTGGCGGATCGACAGCGCAGAGGACTGGAAGGGCGCCGCTCAACAGATCGAAGGGCTGGCAGTGGACAACGACCTCCTTTCACCCACCGGCAAACAGGGCACTTATCGCAGCCAGTTGCAGCGTTTTGAGTCAAAGCGTTCGGCGCAAACGATGACGCTGACCGCATCGACCCAGTGGGAAAACTGGGAGCCGACCCAGGAAAAGGTGACGCCGCCGACACTCAGCGACGCACCAATCATGCTCGTTAAGGGGCCCGGCGACTACTGGTTGCTCGGCCGCAACAAAGCTCCGCGTAAAGCAGGGTTCAAGCCGGAAGCGGCCACCTTGGAGGGCTTCGACGTTGCGCTGCAGACCACGCCGTATCCTCATCTTTTCGATGCGCCTGGTGGCTTAAAGAAGAGCGCCGGCGGTTACCACGCCTGGCAAAGTCACGACATGGTCAACTGGGTGCATCACGGCGCGGTCACCGCAAAACATGCCAAATGGTCGACGACCGCCGAATTCGTCGACGGCAAGGCCTATATCTACTACGACTTCCCGAATGACCAGGATCCGCATCTCTATATCGATGATGACCTAACCGACGGCAAGCCGGGCCAAGATATGGGGCTGGTGTTCAAAGATCCTTCCGACGGCTCGGATTGTGCCTTTATTCGTGATCTGGATGGAAAGTTTCACGTGATCTACGAGGATTGGAGCCCGATCGACGCCAGCAAACACTCCTGGGATTCGCCGCTGGCGGGACATGCGGTCAGTGACGATGGCAAGGGAGACTTCACGATCCTGCCGCCGGCGGTGGATGAACGCACGCAACCGACAGGCAAGTTTGCAGAGTATCCGCATCCGCACTGGCACAAGGAAGATCCCAACAACTTCCCCGGAAAAGTTGCGACCAAGGATGTGCCCAAAGATCGGGTTAAAGCAGGGGACACCACGGCTTTTGCTAAATACGAGCTACACGAGCACGAGCAAAATGCATTTGGTGACTGGGCGGCGATTGCGATTGGTGGACAGTACTATCTCGTAGGGGATTACCATCCTGCGCATGAAGCCATTCGTATTGGATTGTTTACCTCGTCGAGCCTGGATCAGCAGTTCGAGTTCATCGGCGAGCTTGGCAGCGGCCATCCGGATCCGGACATCGGCTTTGCCGAAGGCAAGTTCTATCTGGTGAACCAAACCAAACACGACTATGTCAGCCCCGGCCCGTGGGTCGAAAAAGTCACCGCACGCGTGGGTGTGGATACCAGCAACGACGGCACTGCCGATGTGTGGAGCGATTGGCAGGAGCTCAAAGAGCAGTACGACTACATTGAAGGCTTCTCCAAGCAGGTTCAACGTGTTCCAGCGTCGATGGATCTGAGTCAGTTGCCTGCAGGCTACGGCTTCTGTTTTGAGCTGAAACTACAGGACACCACCAATAACCAATCCAAGCCGATGCTCGAAAGCATCGAGATCCGTTTTGAATAAAATAGGTGTTGCCCAACGGTAGAGGCCTCTTTGTCGAGTCCTCTCGGGGTTGGGCGGCAACACAAAGGAGAGTTATGGGAAATCAAATAAAAAAAGTTTCGGTGCTGGCTTCATCCCTGACTCTGTCTGCAGTTGGCTTGTTCGCGGCTGCGGCGGCAGAGCAGCCGAATGTGATTATTTTTTACGTCGACGATCTCGGCTGGCAGGATGTGCAGCTCAATGATCTGGATGATCCGTGCCCGTACGAAACACCGAACCTGGTGAAGCTCGCTGAATCAGGGATGAGTTTTTCGCAGGCTTATGCTTCGGCTCCGAGCTGTTCGCCGTCGCGCGCTGGACTTTTGACCGGGCAGCATCCGGCGAAGATCGGGATTACGCATGTGTGGCTCGGACAGATCGAAAAGGGACCGAGACCCGCGCCCTATGTGGCTCCGTATCTGGATGCTCACTTAAACCGTGACCTACTGACGATCGGCGATGCGATGCAGCAGAATGGCTATAAAACTGGGCATGTCGGCAAGTGGCATGTCGGGCTAACTGCGTCAGAATACGGTTTTGATTATGTGGATCATAGCCGCGGGGTTCATCGCGGCATGGGGGACCGCACAAAAGATTTTGCCACGGCAACGGATCGGCAGTATCCGTTGAGCAGCGAAAAATATTCGCCCGTCAGCGAGAAGAAACCCGAAGGCATATCCTATCCCTATGACCAAGTGACTGAGTCGGCCCTCAAGTTTATGGAAGAGAGCAAAGACGGCCCCTTTTTCCTCAACATGTGGCACTGGATGGTGCATTGGCCGGTACTGACCCGCAACGGGGACTTGCTTGAATATTATTGCGACAAAATGGGTTATCCGTTTCCGCTCAAACCTGGTGTCATGACGCGGGCGGGGCAGCAAAATCCCTATTTTGGAGCCATGGTGACGACCGTGGACTGGAGCCTGGGCCGCGTGGTCGATTATCTGAAAAAAACCGATGATCCTCGCCATCCAGGGAAGAAATTGATCGAGACGACCTATCTTTTCTTCAGCTCCGATAACGGCGGAGCGGAACAACATGCGAAGGAAACGATTTCCGACAACTATCCGCTGAAATACGGGAAAACACGTACTGAGGAAGGCGGCGTTCGCGTGCCGATGGTGGTGTTCGGTCCGACGATTCCCGCCGGGGCTCATTTTGACGGACTGGTGAACCAGCTCGATTATTTTCCGACGATTCTGAAGCTGGCCGGTGCGCAGATCGCTGCCGAGCATCAAAAGGAGTTGAGCGGGTTGGATATTTCCCCGGTGCTTGCCGGTCTGGCCCAGAATGTGGTCGACGGGGAGGGGGCGGAGCGGACGAGCCTTTTTTGGCACTTTCCTCACAACCACTGGAGCACGATGAAGTCGGCGATTCGGGAGGGTGACTTTAAGTTGTATAAGCAGCATGCGAGCGGCAGTTATGAGTTGTATCGGCTCTATAAAAACGGCGTGCGTACCGATCTGGAAGAGAAAATCGATTTGGCCGGCGATCCGGAGTATGCGCCTGTCGTAAAACGTCTGGCCGATCATTTGGACGCCAGTCTGGAGGAAAATCATGCACGGGGACCCTACCGGAATCCCGATTATTCGCCGAAACCTAAACCGTCGGCGGCTATTGCCGAGTCGACGTTTGATCCATCGGATCGCCAGGCGCGCCTGAGACTCGATCCGGCGGGTCCGGCAATTGCCAAGGCCTCTCTGCTGTATCTGCCCGAGCCTGGATCCAAAAACGTACCGCGTGGACCGCATGGAGGCGGTGAGGTTCCCGATCCGGACGCCCCGCAGATCGGTGTGCAAATGCCCGCCAAAATTAGCGCGGATGGCTATTCAGCCGCCGCAACCATACCCGAGGGGGTTGCCGCTTATCGTTTCATCCTGGTCGATACCAATGAGTTCCAGATATTTGGTGATGTGGAAGCAATTGGGAGGAACAGATGAATACACTCAGACTCATTTTTCTTTTGCTGGTCTTAGCAAGTGGCGTGGCGTTGCGGGCGGAGCCTGCCTCAGACCACACGCCGATCCATCTGCAAGCGGACATCGTCTATAAGACGACCGCAGCAGGGGAGCTGCATCTGGATCTGTTCTATCCAGCGACTGAGCTGGTAGGCGCCTATCCTCTGGTGGTCTACACTCATGGCGGTGGCTGGGCGGCGGGTAGCAAGAACATTGCACAGGGGCGGTCGAACATTGCCCGCACTGTGCGCGGTTTGACCGAAGCCGGCTTTTGTGTGGCAGCCGTGCAATATCGGCTCTGCAAGAACGGGAAGACGAGCATCCGTGATTGTGTGACCGACGCTATGGACGCGGTGCGCTACCTTGCCAAGCAGGGTGAGACGCTGCATCTCGATGCCAGCCGCGTGTTCACTTATGGCGACTCTGCGGGCGGTCAGCTCGCCCAGATGTTACTGCTGACGCGGCCGGATGACTTTCCCGGTGCTGCTGAGCTTGCCGAGCAGCGCTTCACCATGCTCGCTGGGGTATCGTGGTATGGGCCCTGTGACTTCGAGAAGACCGAGCTGTTCAATCACGATGGTCGCGTAAACTTCCGCGATCGGTTCGGACCACGTGTGCTCAAGTCGGGAACCCCACCCGCTGATAAACTGCGCCTCTACCGCGAAGTCAGCCCGGTCAATTACCTGCGCAAAGACAGCCCGCCACTGCTGATGATTCAGGGCGACAAAGACACCACTATTCCCGTTCACCACGCCTATTATATGCAGGAACAGGCGAAGGCCTGCGC
>DJBY01000117.1:5523-8381 GCA_002430605.1 Opitutia bacterium UBA5964
CCATCGAGCCAACGCTCGACGATATCATCCAGCGCACCGTCGACTTTCTGGTCGGCGAGCTGAAACGAGAGAGGGCGTTGTAATCAAATTTAAGACACAGGGTGACGCTTATCGTTCAAACAAGGAGAAAAAATGAGTAAAAAAGAATTTTTCGTTACTGCGCTTTGCATCTGTATTGGTGCATATGCCGTTGCATCAGGCCAATCGGTCAATCCGATTTTGAAGGTGAACGAACCTGGGTTTCTCTATGCGGCCGATCCGGCGGCCGAGGTCTTTAATGGCAAGGTGTATCTCTACTGTTCTCGCGACCAGCCGGATGCCAACAACTATAAATCGATGCAGGACTATATGATTCTTGAATCGTCCGATTTAAAAATGTGGATCAACCACGGGGTGGTGTTGAAGCCGCGCACGGACGCAGGTTTTGAATATGCTAGCGGACAGATGAACGCGCCGGACGTTGCCTTCAAGGACGGCTGGTATTACTGGTATTTCCCGTATGATAAAACCCATGTGGGTGTGGCAAAAAGCAAGACGCCGACCGGCCCCTGGGAGTCGGCGGTTGCGAATAAAATCACGACGATTTTTGACCCGACGGTTTTCGTGGATGATGATGGGCAGTCTTATATTTATGGAAATGACCATAAAGTTAACATCGGCGAAAAGGGGAGTCATCTGTATGGGGCCAAGCTTAAAGATAATATGCTGGAACTCGACGGCCCGTGGATTCGGTTGTCCAAGGAACCCGTCGCCGAGGCGGTGACGATCTTCAAGCGTAACGGGATCTATTATTTTATGGCGAGAGTGGAGTCCTTCCCGAAAACCGGCTATTGGATGGCCGACAACCCGCTGCCATCTCCCGATAATCCGGACGCCCCGGAGAATCCCGTTTATAACGATCCGGATACGGGTTATGCATCTTATCAGGGGCTGATCACGACAGACGAGGGTCATAACGTTTCTGCCCCGTCGCATATGTCCGCCATCGAGTTCAACGGGGAATGGTATTATTTTTATCATCGCGGCGATGTGAACAGCGGATCAATCAATCGCCGCTCTGCCTGTTTCGATAAAATGCATTTCAATGAAGATGGCACCATCCAAATGATTGAATACACGTTAGACCCTTCCGTTACGCCAAGTGCCCCAAAGCCAAGAGGGAATAGTCATTAGTAAGTGATGCTCCGACTCGTGAAAAATGGAAACATATTGAGAAGCATAATGAATAAACGCTTGATCGCAAAATAGGCAGAACAAGTAGTAATCAACAGCATTTAATATGACTAATTTACTGAGAACATTATTGGCGACGCTAATGGTCGCCGGCGCGGCATATACAACGCAAGCGCGGCCCGCAGAGGACCGGCCGAATATTATTTTTATTCTCATCGATGACCTGGGCAAAGAATGGGTTAACTGCTACGGCGGAGAAAACATTCAAACACCGAATATTGACGCGCTTGCGAGAGGGGGCATGAAGTTTAATAACGCGTATTCAATGCCGCAGTGCTCGTCGTCGCGTGCTTGCTTTATGACTGGTCAGTATCCGTTCAGAAACGGTTGGGTGAATCACTGGGATTCGCCGCGTTGGGGTGGCGGATATCTTGACTGGAACAACAACCCGAGTATTGCCCGGACTATGAAATCGGCCGGCTACACAACGGCCGTGGCCG
The DNA here is from genome assembly GCA_002430605.1 of Opitutia bacterium UBA5964. Lineage (GTDB taxonomy): Bacteria > Verrucomicrobiota > Verrucomicrobiia > Opitutales > Coraliomargaritaceae > Lentimonas. The sequence goes on from DJBY01000117.1 coordinate 7,197, forward strand.
GAAAGTGGCAGCTCAACGATTTTCGGATCCAGCCGGACGCCATGGTTCAACATGGTTTTGATGACTACTGCATGTGGACCGGCTGTGAAGGGTCGAAAGATAAAGGGCATGAGAAAAAGTCCACCCAGCGTTACTGGAATCCGTACATCCATACCAAATCAGGATCAAAGACCTACAAAGGTCAGTTCGGCCCGGATATTTATAATCAGTTCGTATTGGATTTTATCTCTGCCAACAAAGAGACCCCGTTTTTTGTCTACTATCCCATGGCGCTCACCCACGAACCATTTGTTCACACCCCTCTTGAACTGGATGCAAAGAGTAGAGAGGAACGGTTCACGGCCATGGTGCGCTATGCAGATTATCTGCTCGGCAAACTGGTGGAGCACCTCGATACCGTCGGTGTTCGCAAAAACACGATCATTATCTGGACCACCGACAATGGGACTGACGGGAAAATCAATAATACCATGAATGGCCGCCTGGTGCTTGGCGGCAAAATGAAGACGACCGAGAATGGCGTGAATGCCCCGTTTATTGTCAATTGTCCTGGCTTAGTCCACCCGGCCGAAACAAGCGATGCGCTGGTCGACTTTACCGATTTGCTCCCGACCTTCGCCGATCTCGCGGGCGGCAACCCTGAGGCGGGGTACACCTACGACGGGTTCTCGCTGAAGGATGTTTTTCTCGGCAAAGCGAAAGAGTCAAAGCGCGAATGGATCCTGGCCATGGGAGCAGATCCGGCCCGGATGACCGATAAGGGGGTGCAGAATGTATTTTATTTCCGCGATCGCGTGGTACGTGACGCCCGATTCAAGCTCTTTATCGACACGAATCGTAAGCCGGAAAAACTGATCGACTTGAGCCAGGATCCGGAGGAGGCAAACAATCTGATGGGCAACCCTGAGTATGCGGATGTATTCCAACGGCTGACCGCCATTATAGATACGCTACCCAAGGCGGATAATGACCGCAGCTATGAGCCATTAGCACTCAATGCATGGGACAGAAAAGCCAGCCATGAGGCGGATGTTCATAAACGGGGTATCCGGGTGAACCCGTAGATTCGGTTCGCAAGCAAGGCGAGAACGGCAGAAAAAATATGAAAATAATGATTATGAATAAACGATTGATAACAGGAGTGATGCTTTTCTTGAGCGTCGGAAGTATCTTTGCAGCAGACCG